>JAFQGK010000056.1 GCA_017398335.1 Bacteroidales bacterium
ATATTCTGAATTTATGAGAAAGTTTACAGCTATCCTTGCAGCATTTCTTCTAATGTTGCCATTCATTTCTTCTGCGGCAGATAAACAGGAGAAGGATTATGACCTTAAGGTTATTTCTTACAACATCAGGATGGGTGCGGCAAAAGACGGCACCAATTCCTGGGAGTTCAGATACCCTGCTACAGCATTGATGATAGAGGACCAGAAACCTGATGTCTTCGGTCTTCAGGAGGCGTTTTCCTATCAGGTTCGATTCATCGCGGAAAATTTCAAGGATTACGACAATGTCGGAGTCGGAAGAGACAATGGTAAGGATAAGGGAGAATTCATGTCCATCTTCTGGAACAAGAAGACCGTAAAGATGGTCAAGTGGGGTACATTCTGGTTGTCCGAGACTCCGGAAAAGCCATCGATGGGTTGGGATGCTGCCTGCAAGAGAACAGCTACATGGGCTCTTATGAAGGATAAGAGGACTGGAAAGATGTTCTATTTTGTAAATACTCACCTTGATCACAAAGGAAAGGAAGCTCAGAGAAAAGGTCTTGAACTTATCGTTTCCAGAATTGACGAGATAAATCCTAAGGGTTATCCTATGATTCTTACCGGAGATTTCAATATCAAGCCGGACAATGTCGCTCTCAAAGGTCTTGAGGAAAAGATGCAGTCTGCCAGAAAGATTGCTCCTAAGACAGATAATGCTGCAACATTCAACAATTGGGGCAAGGCAAAATCTGATATGGTCATTGACTATATCTATGTGTCAGGATTCAGTGCTTGTCCGGAGTATCATACTATAAACGAAAAATACGGGGACTGGAAATATATTTCAGACCATTATCCTATCTACGCAAAACTTATTTTTTAACCACACTGTAGCTGATGTTCAGGCTCTGGAGTTCTTCCAGCAGCTGATCTGTTACGGCTACTTTGAATTTGCGTGAAAGGAATTCTATATTCCATTTCTTGTCGGGATCATAGAGGAACATTGTGAGCGGTACGTTTCCTTTGTTCCTCTTTATCATTTTCACGAGTTTTTCACGGAATTCCGGCGTCAGCATAGGCGTTGATATCTGGATTGAAAAGCCCTTTACAAAAGAGTCTGTAGCATTTCCAAGAAGCATGATGTTCTTGACCTTGAATGCGTATGGAGACGGCTTTGCCGGTTCTTTTGTCTTTTCGTCCTGTTTTACGAAGTATTTCTCCTCAATGATACCTTCGATAAGTATAGCGCTGTTGAGCTGCATGTAGCCCATGAATGCTTCGTGGTCCTTTCCGAAAAGGGCCAGTTCGTAACTGCCGCTCTTGTCTTCAATCACGGTTTTTGACCAAGGACGTCCAGTTTTTGTGGTCATCAGCTGTGAACTTGTCACAAAACCGGCTATTGCGGCCTTCATTTTTGTCTTTTTTGCTTCACATTCGCTGACAAGGTTGTCGAGTTCCGTCACCTGACATGTCGTGAAATTATCAAGTTCGAACTGGTAGCGGTCCAGTGGATGAGAGGACAGATACATTCCCACCAGTTCCTTTTCATAATGAAGCTTCTCCAGAATATCCTCTTCTCCCTGCATTGCCGGAATTTCAGGGCGTTCCGGCTTCATTTCTTCCACTTCTCCGAAAAGCGAAACAGCACTTTCTTCGCTGTCTTTTCTGTACAGTTCGCCGTACCTGATAATTGTGTCGATGAAAAGGTCACCGTTCTTGCCCGGAGTCGTGAACTGCTTCCTGTTGATTCCGAAGCTGTCAAATGCCCCGGAATGAAGGAGTGATTCGAATGCTTTTCGGTTTACGATGCCTGACATTCTTTCCACAAAATCGTAGATATCCTTGAACACTCCGTTGGCCTCACGTTCAGCGATAATGGCGCGTACAATATTATCTCCGAAGCCTTTGATGCCACCGAGACCAAAACGGATCTCTCCGTTCCTGTTAACGGTGAATCTGGCGTCAGACTCGTTAATATCCGGATTCAGAACCTTGATACCGTTCTTCTTGCAGTCATCCATGATCTTCTTGATCTCATCCATATTGGAGAGGTTCTTGGTCAGGTTGGCTGCCTGGAACTCGGCAGGATAATGAGCTTTGAGCCATCCGGTCTGGTAGCTTACCCATGCGTAACACGTTGCATGCGATTTGTTGAACGCATATGATGCAAACTTCACCCAGTCCTTCCAGATCTTTTCAAGGGTTTCCTGTGGATGTCCGTTCTTTATACCACCGTTTATGAATTTGTCTTTCAATGAGTTAAGAAGGTCTATAATCTTCTTTCCCATTGCCTTTCTGAGGGTGTCCGCCTCGCCTCTGGTAAAGTCCGCAAGCTTTCTTGACAGAAGCATCACCTGCTCCTGATATACGGTGATTCCGTATGTGTCCTGAAGGATTTCCTCCATTGCAGGAAGGTCATATTCTATAGGCTTGCGGCCCTGTTTCCTGTCGACGAAATCAGGGATATAGTCCATCGGACCCGGACGGTAGAGGGCATTCATGGCGATGAGGTCCTCGAAACGGGTCGGCTGAAGCTTGATAAGCCATTCCTTCATTCCAGGAGATTCGAACTGGAATACGCTGGTTGTGTCTCCTCGTCCGTATAGTGCATATGTCTCGGCATCGTCGATAGGAATCTTTTCAATATCGAATTCGATACCGTGACGTTTCTTTATGTTTGCCTGACACTCTTTGATGATGGATAGCGTCCTCAATCCAAGAAAGTCCATCTTGAGCATTCCGACCTCCTCGATATAGTGTCCGTCGTACTGTGAAACCCACACTTCTTCGCCGGTCAGCTTGTCGTTTGCTACGCAAATAGGAATATATTCAGTCAGATTTCCTCTTCCGATAATCATAGCACAAGCATGTACACCAGTCTGACGTATGCAGCCTTCAAGCTTTGCAGCATAATTAAGCACATCCTTGACTTCGGAAGTACCATCTTCAAGTTCAGCCTTCAGTTCAGGAATGAGTTTGTAGCAATTCTTCAGTTTTGGCTTATAGCTGACCTCTTTCTTGTATTTCTTGAACTTCTTGCCATCCTTTTCAATAAGTTTCTGTCCATCTTCGAGAGTGTCGTTTTCTCCGAAAGGCTCCTCAGTGTCTTCCATCTGGACGATAGGTTTGTCCGGAATCATCTTCGTAAGTCTGTTGGACTCCGGAATAGGAAGGTTGCTCACGCGTGCCACATCCTTGATGGCACTTTTTGCGGCCATCGTACCATATGTGATTACGTGCGAAATGTGGTCCTTTCCGTACTTTTCCTCGATATATTGGAACACTCTGTAGCGTCCGTCGTCGTCAAAGTCTATGTCGACATCGGGCATGTTGATACGGTCAGGGTTGAGGAATCGCTCGAAGAGAAGGTCGTACTTGATCGGGTCTATATTTGTGATTTTCAGGCAGTAAGCTACTGCAGAGCCTGCTGCTGAACCACGTCCGGGGCCTACAGATATTCCTTCCTTGCGGGCTGCGGCGATAAAGTCCTGTACTATGAGGAAGTAGTCCGGGAAGCCCATCTTGCAGATGGTCTTGAGCTCGAAATCGATTCGTTCCGCCTGTTCGTCGTTCAAGGTTTCTCCGTATCTCATCCTTGCTCCTTCGTAGGTAAGGTGGCATAGGTATGCAACTGATTTGCAGAATTCCTCTCCGCGTTCCGATCCGTCCTTGTTGCAGCGTCCTTCGTCGATTACTGACTTATATTTTTCAAGATATGAGTCAATGTTGCTCAAGAACTCCTCCGGCAGGTCGAATTTCGGGAGGATAGGGTCCTTGTCGACTTTGTAGACTTCTATCTTATCCGCAACCTCCAGAGTGTTTGAGAGGGTCTCAGGGTGCTTGTAGAAGAGATCGAGCATTTCTTCCTCGCTCTTCATATACTCCTGCTGGGTATATCTCATTCTGTCCGGATCGTCAAGATATGCGTTTGTCGTGAGACAGATGAGTCGGTCATGCGCAGGTCCGTCTTCCTTGCGGGTGAAATGTACGTCGTTTGTTGCGACGACCTTGGTACCTGTCTTAGCTGCAAGCTCGAAAATTCCTTCGTTTGCCACGAGCTGGTGTTCGTAAACTTCCTGCGACTGTCCCGGAATTTCCGTCTTGTGCAGCTGCACTTCAAGGTAGAAATCGTCTCCGAACACTTTCTTATGCCACTCGACTGCTTTTTCTGCAGCTGCCATGTCGCCGGCTATGATGTTTCTCGGCACCTCTCCTGCGATACAGGCAGAACAGCACACCAGATCCTGGGAGTATTTCTCTACGATTTCGTGAGAAACTCTTGGTTTCTCGTAGTATTTTCCTTCAATATGTCCTGTCGAAACTATCTTCATCAGATTCTTGTAGCCATTGTAATTCTTGGCCAGAAGAATGAGGTGATAGTATCCTCGATGATCCTTGTCCTTGAGTTTGTGGTCGTAATGCTTCGTTACATATATTTCGCATCCGACGATAGGCTTCACTTCAGGAAACTTCTTCGCCACCTTCAGGAATTCCTTTACACCGTACATGTTTCCATGGTCGGTGATGGCCAATGCCGGCATTTCAAGCTCTTTTGCCCTTTCAAACAGGCTTGCTATCGATGCCTGACCGTCAAGAATGGAGTACTGTGTGTGGACATGAAGATGGACGAATGACATAGTTGTATTTTTAAAGGAAAACAAAGATATGCAAAAAGCATCTACCTATCAAAAATAAAATTCCCTCTGACGTCAAATGCTTGAACATCAGAGGGAAAAGTTTTCAACAATATACTAAGGTCAGATTTTCTTCAGTGTCATTACGAATTCCCCTTCCATATCCATAAGCCCTTTTCCTCCGTAGATGACAAGCTTTCTGCCTTTCAGCTCATATGGTGTGGATATTCCGTCAATAATGAGATCGTCTTCTGTGATTGAATAAGTAGATGTCTCTGTTGATATTTCTTCTCCGGGAACAGTTGAAGCTGTTTCAAGCACACCGCCTTCCTTGAATGTAAGCACCATGTTGATTCCTTGCTCTTCAAAGTTAATGTCAAGGGTGGCTCCCATGGCCTTTACCTGCATGCTTTCGCACTTCCATGAACCGATGATCTGTGTTTCTTTCGAGCAGGATACAAGGCTGAGAACGGCCATTGCCGCAATAATAAGAAATCTTTTCATATCGAAAGTTATTTTAAATCCAATGTTTTTTAGATGCGTAAAGTGTTGGAAATGTTGCAATATAAGTATGTCGACTCCGTATTGAATGAAACAAATTCATATATTTGCCGAAAACAGGCTACCGTGAAACACATCTTGCTCATAATCTGCATTTTTATATCAGCCTTTTTGTCGGCTGAGGCTCAGGACTATCGTGAAATCATCCGGAATAATCCGGCTTGGGCAGCGTCGAATCTGTACCAGTATGTATATTCCGAGACAGTTGACACGCCTGCTCCTAAAGGGTATAAACCGTTCTATATCAATCATTACGGCCGTCATGGATCGAGATATATGTCGTCTTCTGTCGAGTCTGATGCCGTCCGTGAGGTCTTTGCTTATGCTGAGGCGGAAGGTTTACTGACAGAGGCAGGAAAAATGTTCTGGCGGGACGCAGGAATCGTGCTTGAGGAGCAGAACGGGGCAGTGGGTATGCTTACATCCAAAGGAGCAGAGGAACTTTACGGTATAGGAGAGCGGATGGGACGTCGGTTTTCTCTGATATTTAAAGGAGACAGGTTCAGAAAAACAGTGAAGTGTGTTTCAAGCACGTCTCCAAGGTGCCTGATAAGCATGACGAAATTCACGGATGGTCTGAAAGACTGGATCAAAGGTCTGGAATATTGCTATATCACGGGTGCGGATCATTATGCATATCTTGCTTATCATCCGGAACCTGAAGAGGGACTGATAGTGTCCGGAGACAAGGAAATGGCTTTTCGTCGTGCAGAATCGCTTCCGGAGCTGCTTTTTGCACATTTCTTTACTGAAACGGATTGGATCAAGGACTTCGTAGGTGGGGATATTTACTGGTTTGAACGTCGTTTATATCAGTTTGCCTGTGTAGGTCAGCTTACAGACTACGGCAAATGTCTTCTCGAATATTTCCCGGAAGAACCGCTAGTCAAGAATTGGGAGGCAAGGAATGCCAGATTTTATGTGGCTTATGCAAATTCAAAGGAGCTGCCACACTATGCTACTCAGGTGGCAACTCCTCTGTTAAAGAAAATCATCGGCAGGATTGATCTTGCTCTTCAGCACGGCAGCCCTGTGGCTGCGGACCTGTGTTTTGGTCATGATGTCACGCTTATGCCTCTGATTTCACACATCGGAATCCGTGGCATGCACGAAAGATTATCCTTTGAGGAAGTCAATGGAAGATGGGACTCCGCTGAATTCATAGGCATGGGTTCCAACATCCAGTTCGTGTTCTACAGGAATAATAAGGGTGATATCCTTGTCAAGATTCTTTATAATGAAAAGGAGACCGATATTCCTGCTTTGAAAACCTTCCAAGGCCCATATTACCGATGGGAGGATCTCAGAAACTATTTGGTGCAAAGTATTTCATAGGTTCCTGCGGTCACATCAATCTCTGTATCAGCAGCTTTGCCGTTGAGGGTTATTGATGTGTACGGGTTAGCTGGTACCTTTATCTTTGCGGTTGTTCCTTCCGGTACGATGACATTGAGCGTAAAGCAGCTGTCCGTATCCTTGAATGAAGATGAAATCTTTCCCATTACGCTCGGAATCTCTATGCTGCACTCTCTGATCAGAGGGTCAGGACAGACTTCGAATGATTTCCATCCTGCAACCGTAGGCCGTATTCCGCAGAGCTGTTCTGCTATGACAGTGAGCATTCCGCCGCTCCATGCGTGATTGGTGGATCCGCCGCCGAATCCTCCTTCTTCCCATCCTTCATACAGAGTCGAATGCAGCTGGTCTTCAATCATAGGCCCGAAACGTTTCTTGAATCTTTCAAGGGCGAAATCTCCGTGTCCGGTCTTGAACAGTGATTCGAGTACGTATTTCTCCATATACGGGCTGGCATTCTTCTGCTTTTTCATAAGGTTGAAGATTGTCTCATATTTGCTGCTGTCCGCCAATCCGGAGAGAATTGCCATTGCGTGGATTCTGTCATCGGTCGCGCCTAAATAACTCGGATATCTGTAGGCATATCCGTTCCAGTTTTTATTGAATGCCGTGTATATGCTCTGTCGGATGTTCTCGTATCCCGGAATATCCGCCTCGTTTCCTGTCACCTCTGCCATCTTTATGGCTGATTCCAAGGCAAGATAATGCCAGGAAGCAAGTATGAGCCTGATGTCAATGTGGTATCCCCAGTCTCCCCACGACCATTCTCCGCTTCGGAATTCAGTCAGTCCGTCTTTGTCGAGATTCCATACCGAGAGATAGCGTTTTACTGCCGGATAGGCGTGTTCAATGGTCTTCAGGTCGCCGGTATGCATATAATAATACCAGAATCCGTAGGTGCTTATTGATGAAAGCATCTGTGCGGGAAGCTCCTTTTTCCAAGTTCCGGATGGAACAGGGGAGTAAAGGGTCCCGTCTTCGCGCTGCCAGTCGACAAGTTCATATATAGCTTTCTTCATGAGTGCATTTGCCTCCGGGGAAAGCTGATAGAAGCTCTGGCCGATGAGGATTGTGACATCGCCCCACCATTGGGCCCTTTCTCTGTCAGGACAATCGAAATAGGTGTCACGCATATTGACGTACAGAGTCCTCATAGCCTTTTCCCAGAAACGGTTGATCATGTCATCCGAACAGGTGAATGAGCCTTCCCTTTCACAGTTGTAGCCTGTTTCGCGGTAGCGGATTGCGTGTATTTCAATGCCGGAGTTTTCAGGATAGATTATGCGGAGTTTATCTCCGTTCATCCATCCGAGGGATTCATGGCACTGCTGTCCTTTCTTTGTTATATATTCCGCCCTGATACAAGGCTCGCTTCCTCCCATTATGTGGTCGGTCTCCAGTCTTATGACCTTTCCTTCTTCTGCTGCAGTCAGTTCTATCACCGGGGTCATCTGCATGTTGTAAGGAAGCCTTGCGGAAAGTGTTATATTGCCGTCGTCATCCTTGCTTTCTGTCCATTCAGCATTTTTTACGCCATAGTCCTTCCATTGAGGGATCGGTCTGACAACAAGATTTCCCCATGGCAGACTGCCCCATTTTCCTATTTCAAGCGACGGTTTCAGCCTATCCTGGCCTTCAAGGCGTGCGTCGTATCTGATGTTTGCTTCAGATAGTCTGTAGTTGGGTTTCGGGTTGTCTGCCATCTGATAGCAGTCAAGTCTCTGGCTGAGCCATGTCTTGTCGCTGAACAATCCTATGGCCGGAGCCTCTACTATGAGGCCTGACTGCCCGCTGCTGTTGTGTGAGAAGCCTGATTTCCCGAAATACCAGAGCAGGACCCTGATCTCGTTCTTTCCTTTCTTAAGGTAAGATGCAAGGTCAACGACATCATAATATGTGTCGTTCCTGTTCGGGCCGCGCTTGAGTCCTCCCTCGAATACAACCATCTCGCCGTTGATCCACAGCCAGTACTTAGAATCGGCAGCTATCTTGGCCTCTGCCTTTTTCATGTTTTTTTTCAGGACAAATTCCTTCTGGAACTCGATCCAGACATTTCTGTCATTTCTTGTAGAGTCGTCAGCTGTTATCCAATTAGCGGTCTGGGCGAATGCCATTGACGGGATCAGCATTATCAAAAGGCTGAAAATCAGTCGTTTCATTGTTATAGGTTCTATAGGTTTATTTCTCCGAAGAATTCAGGACAATGGAAGTTTGGAGTCGGCAGGTCAATAGGTGACCAGCTTAGGAAGTGCGGCTGTCTGCACTTGTCGCCGCATTTATAGAAATTCACTTTCAGGGATTCCGGTGCCTTTTCAAGACCGAGCGAAGCGAACGGTATGATTTCACCTACCATCCACTCTTTGTTGCTCAGGTCGGTCTGAGTATGAGGCAATGTGCTGAAGCATCTGATCCTTGAGATAGATTCAGCATCAAAAAGTTCGAATTCCGTTCTGGAAAGACGATGTGCCGCAAGCTTGGTGGCGATACATGTTACCTCTATATTATAATATCCCTCTCCGACAGGATCCTTTATGAAAGTCTCGACGCAGCTGTCTTCCCATACGGGACCATTGTTTTCAAGTACGGCACCGAGTACATGCTCCTCCTTGACCTTATAGAGGAGACAAAGCGCTGTGTCGGAAGCTGCAATATATACGGTGACGTCGGGAGAATAAGGATATTCCGGCCAGTTGACACAGGCAACTTTTTCCTCTGTGGCATGTGTCAGCATAGCTTTGATAAAGTCATTTTCGGAAAATTGCTCCAGCTCCGGAATGTGCCGGATTCTGACTTTCTTCTTTTCCATATGTCATACGATTATAAGTTTTACTCCCAGATGTTCGATTCTTTTCTTCATTTCATCAGAGATTCCGCTGTCAGTGATAAGAATATCAATGTCTCCCACTTCGCAGATTCTTGCAAATCCCCGCTGCCCGATCTTGCTGGAATCCGACAGGACTATAGATGTTTGTGAAGAAGTCATCATTTTCTTAGTGATGGTGGCTTCTTCTCCTGTTCCGCAGGTTAGTCCATAGTCCAGATCTATACCGTCCACTCCAAAGAAAACTTTCGAGCAGAACAGGTTCTCGATCGTATTGCTTGCTTCCGAGCCGAGAACAGAAAGCGTGTTGCCGAAAAGAATACCTCCGACCTGCATGACCGTGATTCCCGGGATATCTCCAAGCTGGGCGGATATGTTCACTGACACACTCACTACATTGAGTCTTCCTTTCGGTTTTATGGCTTCCGCAAACAGCGCTATTGTGGACCCTGATGCGATAAGGATAGATTCGTCTGCCTGGATGAGAGATGCCGCTTTCTCTGCAATCTTCTGCTTAGCTTCGAAGTTGATCAGTTTCTTGGCTCCAAGATTCATGTCCATTATCTGAGGTGCTGTCGGAATAGCACTTCCGTGTGCCCTCTGCAGAACACCTTGGGCTTCAAGATATTTAAGGTCTTTTCTTATTGTTGTCTGGGTCACTCCCAGCTCTTGAGCAAGCTGCGAGACCTTGACAAATCCATCCTTGATTATGTGGTCAAGTATGTGTTTTCTCCGTTGTCCGAGTGTTGACATATTGTGAATTGTTTCGCATCAACAAAAATATAAATTGTCGTAAAAAAATCCAAATTTGTTTCGTTTTCGCTTAAAACGAAACAAATTTGGTGAAAATTACAAATAAAACGAAAGCATATAATTGATTTATATTCAAAAAGTTGCGAAAATGAAACTTTTGTTTATATATTTGGGAAAACAACCACATTAATAACCCTTAAAACTACAAAACTTATGAGTCCGATTAAGCAATTTACATTGGCCCTCACTTGCGTATTTGCGCTTTTAGTGGGGGGGGGCAGCATCAGCCCAGAATAGGACGGTTACGGGTGTCGTATCGGCGACTTCAGGCGAAAGTGTTATTGGCGCTGGAGTGCTGATTGACGGAACAACAAAGGGTGTAACTACTGATATAGACGGTAAGTATTCCATTGAAGTTCCGGGTGATGCCACTCTTGTTTTCTCAAGCATTGGCTATAAGACCGTACAGGTAAAGGTCAATGGCCGTGCAGTTGTCAATGTTACCCTTGAAAACGATTCCCAGCTTCTTGAAGAAGCAGTTGCAGTCGGTTACGGTAATCAGAGTAAACTCACTCTGACAGGTTCGGTAGCCCAGACAACAGGTCGCGAGCTGGCAAAGAACTCTTCAGTCAACCTTTCACAGGGTCTTGCAGGCCGTATGCCGGGCGTGATTGTCAACAACCGTTCAGGTGAGCCTGGTAAGGATGATGCAACAATGTTCATCCGTGGCCGCTCGACACTCGGCAACAACTCTCCACTTATCATCATCGATGGTATCCCTGGTCGTGGAGACGAATTTTCACGTCTTACGGGTGAGGAAATCGAGAGCATCAACGTTCTTAAGGATGCTTCAGGTGCTATCTACGGTGCACGTTCAGCGAATGGTGTAATTCTCGTTACTACTAAGCGCGGACGCTATGGTGACGCTCCAAGAGTTACATTCACGTATGACCTTGGTCTTCAGCAGCCTACCAAGACCGTGCAGATGGCGGATGCCGTCCTTTATGCAGAGGCATACAATGCATCCCTTGCAATCACCGGTGCAGCACCTATTTATAATGAAACCCAGCTCAATCACTATAGGACTGGAGACGATCCTATCCTATATCCTAATATTGACTGGTATGATATGGCTGTCAAGCCTGTTTCCGCTCAGCATAAATATGGTGTGAGCATCAACGGAGGTTCTGACAGAGTGGCTTACTTCGTACAGTTCAACGGACAGTTCCAGGACGGTATCTACCACAAGTCTGCTACCAACTACAGCCAGTACAATGTCCGTTCTAACATTGACATTCAGGTAACCAAGGGCATCAAGCTCGGTTTTGACCTCAATGCGCGTCAGCAGCATAAGAACTACTCTGCTTTCGGAGCAAGTGGTGATGGCGGTATCTTCTACATGCTTCAGCGTAGATTCCCTACTTCTCAGCCATTCTATCCTGATTATCCATATGAAAGATATACAGGCGGTGACAACCCTATAGTAATGGTACAGGATCTTACCGGTTATAACAAAACTACCCTCAATACAATAAGTGCGACATTCTCTGCAAACTGGGATCTCAGCTGGATCACAAAGGGTCTGTCTGTAAACGGTAAGATGGCGTACGACGTAGTTCAGTCTTTCAACAAGACATGGAAGAAGAACTGGAAGTATTGGAAATATGATGAGATTACCGAGACATATGAGGAGAAGACTTCAGCAAACTTCACCAGCCCTAATCTCTCAGAGTCTCAGAACAACTGTCATACACTCACTATCAATGCCAATATCAACTATGACCGCGATTTCAACGGTCATCATGTGACAGCTCTCGCAGGTTTCGAGCAGAGCCAGTTCAGAAGAGACAAGTTCAATGCTGATATCAATCAGTATGATTCTGATATCCTTGATGAATTCTTCGCCGGTACAGCCGACAAAGCTTATTATGGTATCGGAGGTTCTGCAACAGAGACTGCACGTCGAAGCTTCTTCGGCCGTGTAGGATACGACTGGAAGAGCAAGTATATGATCCAGGGTATCGTCCGTTTCGATGGATCGGAGAATTTCCCTAAGGAAAACCGTTGGGGTGTGTTCCCTGGCGTTTCAGTGGGTTGGCGTATTTCAGAGGAGCCTTGGGTTAAGGACAACGCTCCTGCTCTTACAAACCTCAAGGTCCGTGCTTCTTTCGGACAGCAGGGTAACGATCAGGTTTCTGCGTTCCAGTATATGACAACTTATGCTTATAGCAGTGCAATCCGTTATAGCATGGAGGTCGATGGAAAGAAAGTCAACGCTATCATTCCGGGCGTGATTCCTAACCCTAACATCACTTGGGAGGTCGCTAATACATGGAATGTCGGAGTTGACGGTAATATCAACAACGGTATGTTCGGATGGGAAGTTGAAGCATTCCATACCCGTCGTTCTAACATCCTTTGTTCTCGTAGCGGTTCTGTACCTTATTATACAGGTCTTACAGGCTCTCTTCCTGCTGAGAACATAGGTATCGTATCCAACAAGGGTTTCGAGCTCCAGCTCTCACACGAGAATCGCGTTGCGAACGGTGAATTCATGTATCAGCTTACTGGTAACTTCATGTTCGCAAGAAACAGAATCGAGTACATGGACGAGGCTCCTTACGGTGAAAAATATAAATATATGGAGCAGACAGGTCATCCTATGGGTTCTACTCTCCTGTATGTAGCTAAGGGTGTAAACAAGACTCAGGAAGATCTCGACAACAACCCTCAGTACAAGGGAGCTACACTTGGTGACCTTATGTTCGAAGACCTTGACGGTGACGGTCAGATCACTTCTTTCGACCAGAAGCGTTGCGATCTTACAGTAGTTCCTGAGATTGTATTCGGTCTCAACTTCACTGCTCAGTACAAGGGCTTTGACTTCACAATGCTCCTTCAGGGACAGGGCCGTGCAAGATATCTTTATACTCCTACAACTGACCCTCAGTCAGACAATCTTGAGTATCATATAGCAAAGAATGCATGGACATTGACTAACAGGGATTCAGACTATCCACGTATCGGTTCACAGATCACAAGATTGAATTCGACTTATTGGTATAGAAATGCATCGTTCCTGCGTCTCAAGAATGTAGAGCTCGGATATACTATCCCTCAGAAGGCCTTCGGCAAGGTTCCGATCAGAGGTCTCAGATTCTACATCGCCGGTTACAACCTTCTTACTCTTACAGGACTTAAGGAAGTCGACCCAGAGTCAAGCAGTCGTAGCTCATACCCTCAGATGCGTATTTACAACGCAGGTGTTAAACTTTCATTCTAATTCCTAAGGAGATATTTTATGAAAAAGATATTATCAATTCTTGCATTTGCTGCAGTAATGGTATCCTGCGCCGATGATTTTCTTGACAAGGTTCCTCTTGACAAGCTCTCAGAGGATGCAGTGTTCAACAGCCCTCAGCTTGCAGAGGCATACGTGAATGCTCTTTATCCGGTACTGCCGGATCCGTTCCAGGAAGGTAACATCAGCTGTATCACTGATGAAGGATTCTTCAGATACGGAGGCTCTTCTACACGTTACATGTATGACGGACGTCTCAGCCCTTCTACTATCCTGTATATATCTGAAGGTGGACAGGCTCATGACTCAAGAACAACTACTCTCAACATATGGAACAGAGCATATGAGTTTATCTACAAGATGAACTACTTCCTCCGTGCCGCAGAGAGCGGAGACTCAAGACTTGACAAAGAGTCTTCCGACAGATTGAAAGGAGAGGTTTATTTCCTCCGTGCGTGGGCTTATTATAACCTTATCCAGCGTTACGCAGGTGTTCCTATCATCAAGACTCCTCACAGTATCGGCGGATCCGAGGACTTCAAGGTAACAAGGTCGAATTTCGACGACTGCGTTGATTTTATCCTCGAAGACCTTGTCAAGGCAGAAGAGCTCCTTCCTGACAAAGGCGCTTCAAAACGTGGTAGAGTAAACAAGGATGTTGCTCTTGCTCTCCGCGCTCGCGTTACCCTCCTTGCTGCTTCCAAGCTGTTCAATGACCCGGATTCTCCTAATCCTTCAATCTGGAAGGGTAAGTATGACTATGAGAACAAGTGGCAGAGAGCATATGATGCATGTGAGGCTATAGTGAACAGGGCAGATGTTGATGGAGCTTATGCTCTGGATGACAAATACTCGGACACATGGAAGGATCTGGATTCTCCTGAGCTTATCTGGGCTAAGTATTTTGTGACTACAGAGGATATCGACAAGGCACAGCTTTATTATTCTCTCGAGTACTACAACGGTTGGACAGCTCTGCAGCCTACTCAGGCGATAATGATCGATTATGAAATGAACAACGGTAAGAAGTTCTTTGAAGAAGGGTCGGGATTTGATCCTGAGCAGCCTTTCGCAAACCGTGACCCTCGTTTCTACTATTCGATTGTTACTCCGTTCAGCAAATATGGTGTAATTGAAGATGGCACTTACAATGAATATGAACTTCAGATGTACCTCCTCTTCAAGGATAAGACTGTGGCTGATTTCGAGAAAGGCAAGACTATGCCGGATTACGATGATAAGGCAAAAGACCTTGCTCACGCGGTTACTCACAGTGGTCTCGAACTCAGAAAGTGGTATGACCCTCAGAAGCCTATTACTGACAAGCAGACCATCTCTCCATTCTATCCTTGGTTCCGTCTTGCCGAGTTCTATCTGAACTTTGCTGAGGCTGCTTACATGTGTGGCAAAGAGGACGTGTGCCGTACTTACATCAATAAGGTCCGTGCACGTGCAGATGTGAACATGCCGCCTGTAACCGAATCTGGCGAGGCTCTTTGGGATCGAGTAGTGAATGAGCGTCGTATCGAGATGGCATTCGAGTTTACACGTTACTTCGATGTCCGCCGCTGGATGATCGCTGATAAGTATGAGAATGTGCCTATCGCGGGTATGAGGACCATGGTTCTTGAGAACGGTTCTAAGCAGGAAGTTCTCTACCGTATGGCTCGTCTTTCTTCAGACGTCAACAAGAATACTTGCTACTATTGGGAGAACTCTTCAGAAAAAGAGACCTATGAAGCAGGTAACAGCGGCAGACCGCTCCAGACCAAGTGGACTTACAGATGGCTTGGAAAGGATTATGAGATCGATTACGGTGAGTGCCCTCTCACATTCTCTCCAACTCAGAAGTATTTTGTTCCAGCAAACTACTTGATGCCGATTCCGGAAACTGAAATCAAGAAGTCTGGAGAGTTTATAGCTCAGAATCCAGGTTATTAATAGATTATATGAGAAGACTCTTCTTGTCAATAATTGCAGTCTTGGCGATGTGCTCGTGTTCGAGCACATCGCTCAGATGCAATTTTGTCTCAGCAGATATATCTACGCTTGAGGACGAACATGTGGTACTTGCGGGCTTCGCTGCAAGGGATGGACTTTCAGACGGGATTCATATTCCGTTGAGGACTCATGCATTAGCTGTTACGGACGGACAGCAGAAGATATGTATCATCTCTAACGACCTTATGGAGCTCTCTCCTTCATTGGCGGGAGAGATAAGGACGGAGATCAGCAGACGTTCAGGTCTGCCGTATGACAACATCCTGCTCCATTGCATCCACACTCATAGTGCCCCTCGTTTTGGTGGCGCAAGTGCTCAGCCAGGTGGTACAAATGCCACTTACAAGGAGCGCGCAGTGGAGGCGATAATAGCCAATGCAGTACAGGCCATCTCTGATGAGAAATCCTACAGGGACTTTTCTCTGGAGATTGCCAAGGGTACAACAGACATAAACAGAAACCGATGCGAAGCAGACGGACCTGTTGACCATGCATTATATGCAGCAAGGCTTCTTGACAGGAAAGGCAAGCCAATATGTGCCTTCTTCAACCTTGCCTGTCATCCTGTAAGCATGGGACATATCAGCCTGATGCTTTCATCCGACTATTCAGGAGTTGCGCGAAGAAATATCTCGAAGGACTGGGGATGTGAAGTCTTCCAGCTGACCGGCGCATCCGGAAACATGAATCCGATAGGTCCTGAAAGTACTTACGAGCAGGCCGAGATTATTGGTGCAGATCTATATGGTTCACTTAAGGCTCTTGAGTTCGAGAAGGTTCCGGCTCAGGGTATGCTCAAGTTCTCTACAGGCGTCGCAGAACTTCCATATAGCATCGACGAAGTGACTCCAGAGGCTGTCAAGGCTCACGCTGACGATCTCGTCGAGAACATGAAGACCGTATTCCCTCGCTTTGCAAGAGATGTACGCGGATGGGAGGCTGAAATACTTGAAAGATTCGAAAGCGGACCGGTAAAGAGCAAGCTGGACTTCAATATGGCTGCCCTCAATATGGACGGTGTCCTCTTCTTCTTCACTCAGGGCGAGCCATTCTGCGAGTATCAGATGGAGGCACGTGAGTCCTTCCCGGGCAAAACAGTGTTCTTTGCCGGCTATACAGGCGGTCAGAACTCTTATCTGCCTTCAGCTCATGCCTTCGCTACCCGAAAGGGATATGAATATGAAATAGAGCAGATGCATGTGTATATCAAGGCTCCTTATCCTCTGTCCGACAAGATGCCGGAGGCTTACAAGGAGGCGGTTTTCCAGACCATTGCTTCAGTCAATGACGCTGACCGCTACAGCATCATCCCTGCTCCGGTCTCACTTGAACCACGTCATGGTGAAAACACATTTACAGGTGAGCCGAAAATCAAGTATGTAGAGGATGCAGACGTAGCTCCTGAAGGCTATATCCTCGACATTACACCTAAGACAGTTACAGTCACTGCATCCACAGATGCAGGACGTTATTATGCAATGCAGACAATCAAGCAGCTCCTGCCGGCAGATGTTTATGGACCGGAAGGTTTTGCTGACAAGAAATGGACCCTTCCATGCTGCAGGATCGAGGACAAGCCTAAACTTGCTTGGAGAGGAATGCATCTGGATTGCGGACGCTATTATTATCCTAAGGAGGAAGTGATGAAGTTCATCGATATGATGGCAATACATAAGCAGAATATGTTCCATTGGCATCTTACCGAGGATCAGGGCTGGAGAATTGAAATCAAGAAATATCCGAAGCTTACAGAAATCGGCGCATGGAGAAAGGAGACGGCTGGTTATCCTGACAAGGGAGAAAAGAGCGACGGAAAGCCTCACGGAGGTTTCTATACTCAGGATGACATCCGTGAAGTCGTAGCTTATGCAGCGGAGAGGTTCATCACAGTGGTTCCGGAAATCGAGCTTCCAGGACACTCGGGAGCTGCCATAGCTGCATATCCATGGCTTTCATGCACTCCTGACGAACCTAAGGAAGTTGTGACTTCATGGGGTGTGAAGGAAGATGTGTTCTGTCCAAGTCCGAAGACATTCGAGTTTCTTGAGGATGTCTTTGATGAAGTGCTTGAGCTCTTCCCTTCTCCATATTATCACATCGGTGGTGACGAATGCCCTAAGGAAGCATGGAGGGCAAGCGAATATTGCCATCACCTTGCCGACAGTCTTGGACTTTCGTCAGTCGATGACCTTCAGTATTATTTCGTGAAGCATTTCGACACATATCTTCGCGAAAGAGGTAAGACCGTAATCGGATGGGATGAGATTCTTGACGGCAGTGCAGTTCCAAGCACTGTTGTGATGTCATATAGAGGACACGCACCGGCATCAAGGGCATTTGCAAAGGACATGAAGGTGATACTTGCCCCTAACAGATGGTGCTATTATGACTATGACCAGGAAGAGATAGAGGACAAATTCAGCAATCACCATCTCTTCATAACGCTAAGAAAGGCCTATACTTATGATTATATGAAGTATCTGAATTCCGATGTCGCAGGAAAGGCAGACAGCCTCCTTCTTGGTATTCAGGCTTGTGTATGGGGCGAATATATCCCTGATATCCCGAAGCTTCACAAGCAGACCTTCCCTCGTTCTGCAACCATAGCAGAAGTTACATGGACAGCGGATTCTTCACGCAACTGGAATGACTTCCGTATCCGTCTTGAAAAGGAGTTCGAGCGTCTCGAGGCAAAGGGAGTCGGATCGAGCAAGGCATATTGGCAGGTAATAGTGAATATGAACCTGGAATCAGAGTACCCTCGTGAAATCGAACTCGAGCTTGACTATCCTTATGCTGTCATAAGGTACACTACTGACGGAACAGAGCCTACATCTGATTCTCCTCTTGCTCCAAGGTATATGACCGTGAAGAAGGGTGACACAATCAGTGCAAGAGGCTTCAAGGCAGACGGCACTCCTGTAGGAACAACAATGACCAGAACATTCTGATTATGAGAAAGATAGCGATACTTACAATAGTGTTGGCATTCGTGCTGTCCTGTACACGGAAGGTACAGGACAACACTATCAGCGTGATGCCTCAGCCGATGTATGTAGGAGCTTATGAAGGAGTGTTCTGTATAGGCAGGGATACGAAGATAGTGGTGGACGATCCTTCAGAGGAGATGCTTAGAATAGCAGGATTCCTGAATGAGAAACTTTCTAAAGCTGCCGGTTTTGAACTTGAAGTACTTAAGGGCGGACCTCTGCCAAAGGAGAATTTCATTGCATTCATGAATGCAGGAATGCAGTCTGAAAGCTATGTCATTGACGCGAAGCCGGGATTCATACTTATAGATTATGGTGACGGTGCAGGAGCGTTCTATGCGCTCCAGACGCTGTTCCAGCTGCTTCCGCCAGAAATATTCTCACAGCAGGTTCAGAAGAGGGTAGAATGGACAGTGCCTTGCTGCAACATTGATGACAAACCACGTTTCAAGTATCGTGGCATGCACCTGGACGTATGTCTTCACTACTTCGATCTGGACTTCCTCAAGAAATACATAGATGTAATGGCTGCCCATAAGGTGAACAGATTCCATTGGCATCTTACCGAGGATCAGGGCTGGCGTCTGGAAATCAAGAAATATCCTCTTCTTACTGAGAAGGGACAGTGGAGAAAGGAGACTGTTGTCGGTTCGCTCAAATCAGGCGTGTATGATGGCACTCCTCACGGAGGTTATTATTCGCAGGAGCAGGTCAGGGAGCTTGTGAAATATGCAGCTGACCGTTATGTGACCATTATTCCTGAGATTGAGCTTCCGGGTCATGCGCTTGCTGCTATTGCATGTTATCCTGAGCTTTCATGTGGTCTTGAGGAACATTATGAGACAGCTACGAAATGGGGCGTATTCAAGCAGGTATATTGTCCTAAAGAGTCCACATTCGAGTTTCTCGAGGATGTTTTCGATGAGGTTATGGAACTTTTTCCATCGGAACTTATACATATCGGCGGAGACGAGTGCCCGAAGGCGAGCTGGAAGGTGTGTCCTCATTGTCAGGCCCTTATCAAGAAGCTTGGTCTCAAGGATGAGTATGAACTTCAGAGCTATTTCGTGACAAGAGTGGAGAAATACATCAATTCCAAGGGTCGTCAGATCATCGGTTGGGACGAGATTCTTCAGGGTGGTCTTGCTCCGAACGCCAAGGTTATGAGCTGGCTTGGTGAGGAGGGCGGTATAAAGGCTGCGCAGCAGCACCATGAAGCGGTGATGGCTCCTCACTATAAGTACTATTTGGATTACTGGCAGGCGGATCCGGACTCCGAGCCTCTGGCAATGAGCGGACCTACTACTTTACGTACAATGTACGACTATGAGCCTGTTCCTGAAGTCCTTACGCCGCAGGAGGCAAAGTATATCATCGGCGTGGAAGGTTGTGTGTGGACAGAATATATGCCTACGCCAGAAAGAGTCGAGTATATGGCATGGCCTCGTATGTGTGCCATAGCAGAAACCGGCTGGACCAGAAAAGCTAAGGATTGGGACGGCTTCACAAGAAGGCTTGAGAAGCACTTTGATCGTCTGGACAGGATGCAGGTGGCATATTGCGATGCTTTTTACAGCCCGATGATAGTCTTCCATAAGGATACACCATACAATATGGTCGTAACTATGACGGTTGATGCTCCGGATGCGAAGATACACTATACATTGGACGGCTCGATGCCGGATGCGGATTCTCCGATATATGACAAGCCGTTCTCAATCAACAGGTCACAGACAGTAACAGCAGTGGCGGTCAGAGAAGGACGCCAGATAGGAAATATAAAATCTAAACGTTTTTAATCATGTCAACACTAAGATTAACCGAACAACCATCATTGTATGATCATCTGGAAAAGAAATCCGTAGCGGAAATCATCCATGACATCAATGAAGAGGACAAAAAGGTCCCAATGGCAATTGAGAATGCATTGCCAGAGCTTGAGAAGATTATCAGCGCCATCGAACATCAGCTCCGTAACGGCGGCAGAATGTTCTATGTAGGTTGCGGAACCGGAGGACGTCTTTCCGTTCTGGATCAGGTGGAGCTTCCTAATACCTATGGTATCGACCCGGAGATGATCCAATGTGTTCTTGCCGGTGGCGTGGAGAATCTCGTTCTTGCTCTTGAGGAGGCAGAGGATGACGTGGAGGAAGGCTGGCGTACTCTTCAGCAGAAGAATGTAAGCCCTAAGGATATCATCGTTGGTCTGAGTGCCAGCGGCACTACACCATATGTCCTCGAGACTCTCAGACATTGCCAGGAGAACGGAATCCCAACAGCGTCTGTAGTAGGTAATCCTGATTCGCCGATCTCAAAGGTGTCTGACTATCCTTGCGAGATCGTCTGCGGTCCGGAATATATCACAGGAAGTACGAGAATGAAGTGCGGTACAGTGCAGAAGTGTGTGTGCGACATGATCAGTACCACTGTTCTCATCCGTCTTGGCCGTGTAGAAGGAAACAGGATGGTGAATGTCCGTCTGATAAACGATAAGGTGGTAGACCGTTCTGTACGTATGCTTATGGAAAGAAATCCTTCACTTACAGACTATGCGTTCTGTGAGGCGAAGATCAAGGAGTGCGGCAATGTGAAGAAGACAGAGCAGCACCTCTTTGAGATAGGAGTACTTGATAAATTACCTGAACTATGAAAAGAATGATTAAAATGGGAAGTGCATTGGTCGCTCTGACCATGCTGTTCCCTGCATGCCAGGAGAAAGCGGATCCTTTTTCAGTAAAGGAATATACTGACCTGATAATCAATGAGGTTTCAGCTCATGACGACAGAGATGATGTCGATACATGGGTGGAGATAGTAAACAACTCACAGCAGGATAAGGATCTCTCTAAACTGAGTCTGTATCTTACTGACGAATATTTCGACGGAAGGCAGATAGCTTCATTTGAAGGCAAGACGCTTAAGCCGGGCGAAAGACTTGTCGTAGCCACAACAGACGAGGCTCTGAATACAGGTATCTCATCTGCAGCAGACTTTTCTCTTGTGCTTGCTCTTGCACCTGATAACGGTATCGTGGACAAGTTCGAGCGGGCAGATATGGGAAGACTTGCACTCCCGGGCTCATATCAGAGGATCCCTGACCTGACAGGAGACTGGCAGAGGACTCCTGCAGCCAGCAAAGGACGTGAAAACAGAGTGCTGACTCTTGAGAATACAAAGCCGAATGCAATCTGGCTCTGGAGCGCTCATGCTGCTGAATGGATTGAAAATGACGGCGAAATCATGAAGCGTATGAAGTCGCTGGGATATGATCATATCCTCCTGAACTTCTCTGCATTTGAGACTGCCAGCAAGAGAAAGACAACAACTCAGTTCATTCAGCTCGCAGCCGAAGTAGGTATGATGGTACATGTCTGGATGCAGGCTTTCTATCAGGGCGGATGGGTATCTCCTGTGATTGATGCAGAGAACCGCTACGATCAGGATCTGTTCGACAAGATTGTTGCCGAGGCGAAGTCTTACGTGGAGGAATATGGTGCTCAGGGTATCCATCTTGACTACATCCGTTTCGGCGGTACTGCTTATAAGCATAATCCATCTGCTGAGATCACTGCAGTTGGTGCGGTTAACGAGTGCTGCCGTCAGGTCCGTGAGGGTATCGACGCCGTAGGTGACAATATCGTTCTTTCTGCTGCAATGATGGCCGAAAGCAGTGCTGCTTACTATTATGGACAGAATCCTGCTCAGATGGGTAAGTATGTTGATATCTTCATGCCTATGATTTATCGTTATCATGCCTATGGAGTAAAGGACTCAGATGCGACATGCAAGACCAGAAGCCGTCTGTTTACAACTGTTACAGACAGACCTGTATGGGCGGGCATCACTACATATGAATATCAAGGTGAGAGTGTAAAAAGCCTCCCTGCTGAGACGATCAGAGAAGATGCCGATCTGTTCGCGAATGAAACAGATTGTTCAGGTCTTGTATTGTTCCGTTATGCACTCGGAGATTTCCCAGACGTAAATGACCTTTGGAATTAACATAATAACCACTAATTAAACCTTAAAATTATGAAAAGATTAAGTTTCTTTTTAATGTCTGTAGCCGCATTGCTAATGCTGGTTACAGGATGTAAGCCGGATGATCCAATCGAAGGCGGACCTGGCGACGGCGGAGCGAAAGTCGTAGGTACTTTCAAGCAGGCAGACGTTGTCGCTGCTGCAGCCGATCTATATGAGGCATGGCTTGAGGATTCAAACAACCTTCCAGCAGCCATGACAGTAGGCTCTACAGAACTTACTCAGCCTCAGTATATCTATGCTTTGGCCAAGACTATCGTTGATATTCAGGCAAAGAGTACTGCTGATATCGATGTGTTGAGCTACAAGATGGCTGACCATCCAGAAAGAGACAGCTATGACCAGCTCGAGATTGCCGTTTACAACGGTCCGAAGAACGGAGATGATACAGAAGACCTCGGTAACGTGGCAAAACGTATGATCGACGCTATGGCTGCGAAGGGTCAGGTGCCTAACCAGACTCTTTTCACCCGTGATGGAACCAATATCGCTTTCTCTACAAAGCGTGCTACAATCTGCTTCCTTCGCGCCCTTTCAGAGTACAAGCCACAGAGCAAGATGCCGGAGAAGGTTTCTACCGATTATCTCTCAACATCAGCTACAATCAAGGGCTTCGCTACAGAGTTTGTAAAATATCTGGACGTTTGGGATAAGTCAATCTGTGAGGTATTCAGCGCAGACGGATCACGTAACTCAGGTAACGGCAAGCCATGGGAGAATGTTCATTTCGTTCCTATTCCTTACACTGGAAGTGCAGTAAATGCTGACGGTACTGAGCAGTTCGATCCTAAGTTCCAGCCATATTTTGAGCCGGAAGTAGCAGGCGTGAAATATACTGCAGCTCAGTGCTGGGGAATTGCTCTGAAGGCTCTTATTGATCTTTGCTCTGTGGAAGGTTCTACAGTGTGGGAGACAGAGCGTACTCCTGACAAACCTGCTCATACTCTCGGAAACGGTAAGACTATGAACGCACCTATCCCTCAGCTTGAGGAGTGGTTCATCTGGGGACAGCACCCATGGTATGAGAATGAGAACGACGGTGGACCGGTTAAGTACAACGAGCAGCCTATTACTGAAGTTGACATCGCATTCATGATGAGAGTAATGCCTTGGCATCTTACAAGATCAAGCCAGCTTGCAGCTATCGGTAACTTCCAGCAGTTCGGTACAAGCAAGGAGTCAACACTCGTTTACGACGGATATCTTGGACTTATCTGCCCTATGCGTGAGCTCCTGATCGCAGCTCGTATCTTCAAGTATATCCTTGACAACGACATTACTGAGAACGTTTACGATGCTATCAAGGATCAGAAGTTCTCATTCGACCTTTACGGTTCTGAGCAGCCGGACATCACTCTTGATGTGGACAAGCTCAACTTCACATATGAAGGTGGAGAGCAGAAGGTAAATGTTACAACTAAGGATGCGGCTTGGACTGCAACAGTTGAGGGAGAAGGCTTTACCGTATCTCCTGAGTCTGGTAATGCAGGTGTAACAACTGAGGTTACTGTTACTGCCGCAGCCAATACTCTTGGTTCCCGTTCAGCAACTATTACCTTCACAACTGCAACAGGAAAGTCAAAGACTGTTTCAGTTCAGCAGGGAGCTTCTCCTACAAGCGCAACTATCAGAGAGTTTGCAACTGAGTACGTTAAACTCATTGACATCTGGAAGAAGAATGTAGGCGTTGTCAACACTTCAGCTGGAATCGGCGCTCAGGGTAACGAGCTTGATGTTGAGAATGCACACTACGTACCGGATGACACTACCATCAAACTTGGTGATATCGTGTACAACCTTGCAGATGCTGTAGAGCTTGCATCACGTTCATACCTCCTCCTCCGCGGATATGACGGAAACAACACTACTACATATGGTAGAAATCTTCCGATACCAAAGATTGAGAAGGCTTATACTATGGACAACAACCTTCCGGAGACACACTCATATACTTGGGGCTCTTATCCATATGCTGAGCCAACTAACGGAGGATGGTTCAGAATGGTGACAGCTGAGGGTGAATTCGAACTCATGAAGGTTGATATCCTTGACGACTATTCACACCGCCATACCAATTACCCTGGACAGGGAGGTGCTCTCTCTAACTTCTGTGGTTATACCGGCGACTATCTTCCTGGATATACCGGATGTTGCTGCGTTAAGCGTATCATGCTCGCTTATGCATACTTCTTCAAGTACATGCTTGACAATAACCTCAGCGACGCTACTGGCATTTCACCTGACCAGACATTCGAGGCTCCTCTCTTTGGAGAGAGCGAAGTTGCTCCAACTATCAAGGCTTTTGCAACTGAGTATGTGAAGTTCATCGACATCTGGGAGAAGACAACAGGTACAGTGAACTATATGCACCCTACAGCTCTTGTAACTGAGGGTTGGAGCTACGACGGCGTAGCTAACATCGAGAACGGTCACTACATCCCATTCGATACTAAGCTGACAGTTGCCGGTGTTGAGTACTCTACAAGTGAGGTGTTCGATATCGCACTCCGCTCATACCTCCTTCTCCGTGGTATTGATGCTACAGACGAGACAGCAGTAGGTGCCGGTGCATTCTCTAAGCTTGAGAAAGCTTACACTATGGACGACAACTTCCTGCCGGCTCGTGCCCTTACCTGGGGTTCTGCTCCTTGCAATGAGACAGGAACAACTGCTGAGGGTGGTGCTGTAAGCGGAAATGGTGGTCCTCTCAAAATGGGTACTCCTCCGAATGGTGAGGATAAGGTAAAGGTTGACCTTCTTGACAACTTTGCAGAGAGAAATGCTAACTTTGCAACTGTGAAGAATGGCAATCAGATTGGTAATATGGCAGGATATACAGAGAGACTTGCTGGTTACTATGGCTGTGCTTCTGGTCACCGTATGCTCCTTACTTATGCATATTTCTTCAAGTATATGCTCGACAACAACCTTTCTGACGCAACAGCTATTCCGGCTGATCAGACATTCGAGTCTTATCATTTCACTAAATAGTCTGCAAGTCAGTCAATAGAATAAATTTGCCGGGTGGGTACTGCCCACCTGGCTTTTCTTTCAAAAGTATGTTCCTATGAAGAAATTCAGGTTTATTGCAGCGATAGTATTGTTCCTCATGCTTGCAGCATCATGCAGGACGGAGAAAGTCAAGTTCGAAAACACCAACGGAATATGGCTTTGGGGTGTTCATATGAAGGAGGCTCCTCTCCAGGAATATGCCGAAAAGGGTATCGGCCATATCTTCCTCAATGAAGCAGCATTCGACAGATGGGGAGAAAATGAGGTATATGCATTCATCGATGAGTGTGAAAAGTATGGCCTTATAGTACACATTTGGTTCCAGGCTTTCTATTTCGATGGAAAATGGGTAAGCCCGATTGATGACGAGAAGAGAGCCATCAAGCAGGATTTCTATGACATGGTGATTGCAAGAGCAAAAGGCTATGTCGAGAAGGGAGTGGATGGAATCCATCTTGACTATATACGCTATGGCGGAACTGCCCACAAGCATGACTGGCCGGAGTGCGGTGCAACCTGGTCTGTCACCGAGTTCTGCCGTCAGCTTAATGTTGCTCTCAAGGAGGTCAATCCTGACGTGATTCTTTCGGCAGCCCTTATGCCTGAGATCGACAGCGAATATTATTATGGACAGAATCCTGAGCAGATGGGTCAGTATCTTGACGTTCTCATTCCTATGGTGTATCGTTACGGTTATGCCGGCGAGGACAAGTCTCTGGAATGGGTGATCGAGGTTTCCAACTGGTTCGAGGAGAAGTCGGGCCCTGCCGATGTATGGGTGGGTATCCAGACTTACAAGGTAAATATGACTCCTGAGGCATCAGGACAGTTCTCAGATGGTGGTCACATCATCCCGCTGACAGCTGAAGAGCTGCTCTCTGACTGCAAGGATATTCTCAAGACAAACTGTACAGGTATCGTTTATTTCAGACATGGTATAGGCGAATATCCTGATATCAGCGATCTTTGGAAGAAATAGAGTATGTGTAAAAAAATCTTAGTTTGTGCTTTAGGGCTGATACTGGCATTTTCAGTATCGGCCCAAGAGCGCAAGAAGTTCATAGACGGACAGATGACAGACAGATTCCGTGAACATACGGGAACTGTCCTGGATTCTCGTTTTCTGGAGCAGGACATGTATGAGGTGGCTCTTGACAGGGAACTGGCAGCTAGCTACGATACAGTCTGCACCTACAGGGTGTCCCACAATCAGGTGACCGACCAGATGAAGTCGGGCAGATGCTGGCTGTTCTCCACTTTCAATATCCTGAGAGATGAGATGATCAAGAAGCATGATATGGGGCATTTCGAATTTTCCCAGACGTACGGAATGTTCTGGGATATTCTGGAAAAGTCAAACCGTTTTCTCGAAAATGTGATTGACAACAGGAAAAAGCCGATTGATTCCCGCATGAATGCATGGCTTTTCATGAAGCCTATCGGTGATGGTGGACATTTTGCAAATGCGGCACATATTATAGACAAATACGGAGTTGTTCCTCAGGAAATAATGCCTGAGAAACATTCTTCTCTCGATAACAAATGGCTCATGAACCTTGTCAGGACGTCATTGCGTCGCTATGGCCTCAAGCTCAGAGAGGCTGACGCCAAAGACATTCAGTCCGTCAAGGAGAAGGCACTGGCAGACATATACAGCATTCTGGCCCATAATCTGGGCCTGCCTCCTACAGAATTCGAGTGGACTTTGAAGGATAAGGACGGCAAGGTAATATCTACAAGGTCTTATACGCCTTATTCTTTTCGGGATGAATTCATCTGGCACGACCTGGAGAAGGATTATGTCATATTCATGAATGATCCTACCAAGCCGTATTACAGAATGTATCGCGTGGAGAATTCCCGCAACTGCTATGAGTATGCAGACTGGACCTTCATGAATGTTCCAATGGATGACATTCTCGCAATGGGAGTGGAATCTTTGAAGAACAATACGATGTTCTATTTCTCGGCAGATACGGATGCGTCAATGCTCATGATGGGCGGCATCTATGATGTGGGTCTGTATGATCTTGGAAAAGACTTCGGTGTCAGCCTCGATATGACCAAGGAGGAAAAGATACGCTCGTGTGAGATAAAATCTGCCCACGCCATTGCCATGACCGGCGTGCAGTTGGGCGAAGACGGGGAGCCTGTCAAGTGGCTCGTTGAAAACAGTTTCGGTACCGTCCGAGGCTGGGACGGATATGTCGTGATGCAGAACGAATGGCTCAAGACATATCTTTTCAGGTTTACTGTCGAAAGACGGTTTGTCCCTGAAAGACTGCTTCCGATTTTGGATAGGAAGCCAAGGGTCCTGAAATCATGGAATCCTACATATTGATTTGAAAACAGATAGATATAAAATATTAACACTAAAACTCAGATATTATGAAACGCTTGTTTATTTTTGCTACTTTGGCTTTTGTCATGTCATGCAGTTCATGTCAGAAGGGAGGTGGTGGTTCTCAGCAGCCAGAGGAAGAGGAAAAGGGATTTGTAGTAAAGGGCTGGAACGGAGAGTTTGTCTCTCAGATGTCCAAGGCATATGAGTCTTTCCTCGAGACCAACAAGATGCCGAACATGATCAATGTCGAGGGCCTTGATTATGCAAGAGGAAAGATGGTTGCAGCAAGTTGCCAGATTCTCAAGAAGATGGTTGCGGAGCCTGAGACATGGCAGGATGAAGAGGCTGATTTCTTTGATAGTGCATCATGCCCGGACAACGAGAAGAACAATACCGTCAATTTTGACGAGTTGGATATGGCGACATTCCTCGTGGTGGTGGACAAGATATATGCATATGCAGAGGAGCATCACGGATTGTTCCCGAACTACTGTACAATTGATGCAGATTATACAGATGCTGACGGTTCCAAATATTCTACCAAGCTGGTGAGCAGCGCAATTACAGTGTCTTTTGCGAGGATATTCAATTACTATGTGACAAACAATGCTCTGCCGGAGAAGTTTAGCGTATGGTATTCAGATTATCTGCATTCGACAGCGAACTGCCCGGTCGATGATCCTGTCGTAGTTGCGAAAATGGAGGAAATCATCGCCGGCAAGACAACTGATTACGAAAAGGCAGAGGCAATTTTCTACTATTCCCTCGACGAATGGGAGTGGGTTAATGACTCAAATACTTCAAGAGGCGCAGTGAAGACTATCAATCAGAAGGGCGGTAATTGCTGTGACCTCAGCCATGCGGTGGTTGCTATGGCACGTGCCGCAGGCCTGCCTGCACGTTATCGTCATGCTCAGTGCAAGTACAAGGCCTCAGGAAGCATCATAGGTCACGTAATGGCTGAAATCTTCGTTGACGGAAAATGGTACCTCTGTGATCCTTCAAGCTCGGGTACAACATTCGGCAACCATGAGGCTTGGTCTGTAATGGATACATTCAACGGATTGTATAACGAACTACCTTTCTAAATCATGATACTTATTGCAGACAGCGGAGCTTCAAAAACGGATTGGGGCTGCGTTTCAAGGAATTCGGATGCGTGCATAAGATTCACGAGTCAAGGATATAATCCGAATTACATTACCGGACCTCAGATTGTCGAGGATATTCTGAAGAACAAGCCGGCGGACCTGGATCCGGAGAGTGTGAAGGAGATTTATTTTTATGGCGCAGGAGTGACTCCTCTCCAGTATCCATTCATGGAGGAGACTCTCCGCAAGGTTTTCACCAAGGCGGAGCATGTTTTCATCGCTATGGATACCCTTGCATCCTGCCGTGCCCTTCTGGGCCGTAAACCGGGTTTTTCTGCCATTCTGGGCACAGGAGCCAACACATGTCTATATGATGGCTGCAACGAGGGCCTGAATGTGGATTCATGCGGATTTATTCTGGGTGATGAGGGAAGCGGAGCATATCTCGGAAAGAGGCTGATTACAGACTATATCCGTCATAATATGCCGGACAATGTTTATGAAGTCGTAGGAAAGGAGCTGGGACGCAGTAATGATGATCTGATCGACATCATCTACACCAAGCCTTTCCCAAACAGATTCTGCGCCCAATATGCCAGATTCATCCGTCAGAATGTAGGCACTGACCCTTATTTCAGCGAGCTGGTCACTGACGCATTCACGAAGTTCTTTGACAGGATTGTCACGCATTATCCTGATTATACTCAGTATTCATTCAATGCGGTCGGTTCTGTAGCATATCATTTCAAGGATCTGCTTGAGCCTGTCGTAAAGAAATATGGAATGGAGATGGGCGTGATTGCACAGGCACCGATGGAAGGACTTATCAAGTATCATTTAGAAGCATAAATAACCATGGCACAGAAGAAAAATGACTATATCATACCGTTGGCCATAATAGGTATGATGTTCTTTATCGTAGGATTCGCACTTGGCATCAACAGCTATATCGTACCTCTTCTTCAGGGCGCGCTCAACGTGTCCTCGGGACAATCGTATCTGCTGCTGGCATCCACTTTTGCCGCATTCCTGCTGTTCAGTTATCCGGCAACCGCGCTTATAACAAAGGTGGGATACAAGAAGACTATGGTTCTGGCTTTTGCGATCTTTGCATTCGGATTCCTTCTTTTTGTTCCTTCAGCAAAGATGCAGAGCCTGCCGTTGTTTATGATTGCTTCTTTCATCTGCGGAATAGGCAATACCGTTCTTCAGGCAGCGATCAATCCATATGCAACCTATCTGGGACCGATCGATACCGCAGCCAGAAGAATAAGCATTATGGGAATATGCAACATCATCGCGTGGCCCGCTTCGCCTATGTTCCTTGCATGGCTCATAGGCAAGAACCTGGATGAAATGGTCCTTTCGGACATTATATTCCCATTCTATGTACTTACGGCGATCTTTGTTCTGCTTGGTATCCTTGTGTGGGTGTCTCCATTGAAGGAGATGGCATTCGGCGAGCAGGAAGAGGAAGCGGAGGATACATCAGAGGCAGATGGAAAGACTTCGATATTCCAGTTCCCTCATCTCATCCTTGGAGCAATCGCCCTCTTTATGTATGTGGGAGTCGAGACCGTGGCAATGGCAAGTTCAGTCGACTATGCCGCCAGCCTGTCTCTGCCGGATCCTGAACAATATGCATTCGTTCCTAGCATAGGAATGATTCTTGGCTATCTTTTCGGAATAGTAATGATTCCTAAATATCTTTCTCAGAGCGGAGCCCTTCGTCTGCATTCGTGGGTAGCAATTGCAGGAACGCTTGCGGTCGTCCTTCTTCCTGAGACATTGTCCATCTATGCTGTGGCTGTAGTCACTTTCGGATGCTCTGTAATGTATCCTGCGATCTTCCCTCTTGCTCTCAAGGGACTTGGAAAGTTTGCCGACAAGGGATCTTCAATCCTTGTCGCATGTATTGCAGGAGGTTCAATAGTGCCGCTTGCATATGGTTTCCTTAAGGATAGTGTAGGAAGCCAGGATGCATATTGGATCGCAATACCTTGTTTTGTCTTCATTCTTTTCTATGCATACATCGGTTATAAGATGAAATCTAAAACACAGAAACGATGAAGAAATTTTTAGTTAGTTCTTTTTTTGCCATAGCCGGAATGATTTCCATCCCGGCTATGGCTTGTACTACTGCGATCATCAGTGCAGAGGCCAGTGGTACCGGAAGACCTTTATTGTGGAAGCATCGTGATACGGATGAATATTACAATCACATTGAGTATCTCAAAGGTGAAAAGTATTCTTTTACCGCTCTTGTGAATTCAAAGGATGAGGTGTATGAAGAGGTTTGGGCCGGAGCCAATGAGAAAGGTTTCGTGATAGCAAATAATGTCTCGTACAATATAAATCTCAAGAAATATGACAACCCTTCAATGAACGGCGTTGTAATGATGAAGGCCCTCGGTGTCTGTGCTACTGTGGACGAATTCGAGGAATTCATCAGGACTATGGAGATTCCCAGGGGTGCAAGAGCAAATTTTGCAGTTATTGACGGAGTCGGAGGTGCTGCTTATTTTGAGGTCGGTGACGAGCGGTATTTCCGTTTTGATGTCAAGGATTCCCCGAAAGGATATCTATACAGGACCAATTTTTCCGTTGCAGGAGTAGAGGACCAGGGAGCGGGATACATCAGATATGAGGCGGCAACGAAGATCTTTGAAGAAAAGGGCTCGGAATTCACTCCCGGATGGATTCTGGACAATCCTGCACGTTCATTCTATCACGGTCTGATGAAAAGGGATCTTAAGGACTTGAGCGACAGACAGTTAGGGGAGGGCTATGTGATCAGTCAGGATTATATTCCACGTTATACGACAGTATCTTCGATTGTTTTCGAAGGCGTTAATCCGGGAGAGGATCCGGCGAATACCGTCATGTGGAGCGCGATTGGTTATGCGCCTTGCTCATATGCCGTTCCTGTATGGGTAGGAGCAGGAGAAGAAATACCGGCATGCCTGTCATCCAAGGATAAAGCTCTGGCACCGGCAAATGAGTTTGCTATGGAACTTAAAGGTATTGTCTTTCCGATAACCAGAGGCAATGGAAACAAATATCTTGACTATCTGACTCTCCGCAGAGACATCCTGCCAGCAATTGTAAAGGCCGAAGACAAGGAGATTGCAGAAGGCGAGAAACTCAATAAATCCTTTATTACAGAAGGCTTCAATATTGAAAAGGTAAGGAAATTCAATGCCAAGGCGGACAAACGTTTTGAGGCCTTTCGGGAAAAAATGCAGAAAATCTTAGAAAAATAAGTTATGGATACGTTCACACCTTGGACAATAGTCGTCGACCTGGGCATCATCTCGGCACTTATGCTTCTAGGCAAGCTTATAAGAGTCAAGGTGAAAGGCATCCAGCATTTTCTTATTCCTCCGGCAGTCATAGCCGGAATAGCCGGTCTTATTTTAGGACCGGAGGTTTTGGGGTGGCTTCCTCTTTCAAACAGTCTTGGCACATATGCCGGAGTCCTGATTGCTTTTGTTTTTGCCGCCCTGCCTTTTACTTCTACCTCGAAGGCGCGTGAGGTGGCGAAAGTCAAGAGAATGTGGGGGTATTCTCAGGGAGGGCTGCTTCTGCAATGGGGCTTTGCAGGACTCGTGGGAATATTGATTCTCAAGCAGATATGGCCGATGCTGCACGATTCGTTCGGTATCACTATGCCTGCTGGCTTCTGTGGCGGTCATGGAAGTGCGGCGGCATTGGGAGATGCCTTCGCCAAGTTCGGAAGAGAAGAAGTCCTGTCTCTTGCAATGACCTGCGCTACAGTAGGAATAATATCCTCTATCGTCATAGGTCTCATATATCTGAGAGTTGGAACAAAAAGAGGATATTCTGCTTGTCTGACAGAAGCGGAAAAGCTTCCGGAAGAGCTGCGTACCGGTATACTTGCTTCTGAAAACCGTAAGAGTATAGGTGAGGAAGTCTTTTCCGGCATATCCATTTCAACCCTTACGTTCAATCTTTCGGCAATAGCACTGGTTGTCCTTTGCGGTTATCTTATGAGCAAAGGCGTCACCCGTATGGCTCCGTCCCTTGAACTGCCGGTGTTCAGTTGTGCATATATTGCCGGAATCCTTATCAAATTAGTATTTGACAGGACTAAAGTCTCGGAGAAAATCTGTCCTAAGATATCTTCCAGTCTCAGCGGAATGTTTACAGACTATCTTGTGGCATTCGGTATAGCTTCGATAAAGATATCGGTCGTGTCACAGTATCTGGTTCCTATGATAGTGCTTATACTTTGTGGCCTGATGTTCACTACAATCTATGTATATTTTGCAGCAAAGTATATTTTCAAGGAATATTGGTTTGAGAAGGCAATGTTTTCATGGGGTTGGTTTACCGGAACCATGGCGATGGGAATGGCGCTTTTAAGAATAGCAGATCCGGACGGAAAGAGTCATTGTGTTGACCACTATGCGATTGCATATATCTTTATTGCCCCTGTGGAGATATCCCTCATCACATTTGCCCCGATTCTCTTTGTCGGCGGACATGGTCTGATCTTCTCTGCGGTGTGCGCGGTGGTCGGTCTGGCCATAATGTCGTATATGCTGTATAATAAAAAGATATCGAAAGAATGAAAAGAGTGCTTCTCATAATAGCAGCGGTGATGCTTTGCTGCTGTCTTTCCATGTCCGGAAGGAAGCGGGATGTAAAGTTCTCGAATGCTGGAACAGCGTATATAGAACGGTCGTTCAGCACTTACGATGTATTGCAGAAACAGATTCACTCATTTGCCGAGCTTGGCTATATGGAATACAGGAGCAGCGGGCTTCTTGCTTCACACCTTGAAAGCAACGGCTTTCGTGTAGAGATGGGAGTGGCCGGTATTCCGACTGCTTTTGTCGCTACCTTTGGCAGCGGCAGTCCGGTCATCGGCCTGCTGGCGGAGTATGATGCGCTTCCGGGAATGTCTCAGGATACTGTTGCATATAAAAAAGCACTGAAAGATGGCGCTCCTGGTCATGGCTGCGGGCATAATCTTCTGGGAACAGGTTCTGTGGCAGGTGCCGTCGCTATCTCAAAATGGCTGGCAGAAGGTCATCAGGGTACTGTTGTTCTCTTTGGCTGTCCTGCAGAAGAAGGAGGAGGAGGAAAGGCTTATATGGCCCGCGAGGGTTGTTTTGATGGCGTAGATGCAATCCTTGACTGGCATCCCGATATCTGCAACCTTGTCAATGTGGAAAGCGGTCTGGCCAATGTCCAGATGCGATTTACTTTCCATGGAGTTTCTTCCCATGCTTCAAGTGCTCCCGAAAAAGGACGCTCTGCTTTAGATGCTGTGGAGGCCTTCAATTTCATGATGAATATGATGAGGGAACATGTTCCGGATGGAACGAGGATTCATTATGTCATTACGGACGGAGGAAAGGCGCCTAATGTGGTTCCGGACAGGGCAGAGGTGCTTTATTACCTGAGGAACAGGAGCCGTGCTGTGGTTCAGGACCTGAAGGAACGCGCGATCAAGGCAGCGGAAGGGGCTGCTATGGGTACAGGTACTACTGTTGAATTCGAGGCTGTTTCCGGTAACTTCGAGCGCCTCTATAATGAAAGCCTTGCTCAGGTGCTTCAACGCAATCTTGAGACTGTGGGAGGTGTTGAATATGATGCCCGCGAAATGGCTTTTGCAGAAGAAATGCTGGAGGCTTCCGGCATCAATGATAAGTCCGTACTTAAGAAACCGTCAATGGTTCTGCCTCTTGGGGCGGACTATCCTACTTTGAAGGGAGTCTCAAGCGACGTGGGAAATGTGACTTGGGTGGCTCCGACAGCAAGTTTCAGAGCGGCGACTTTCGTTCCTGCGGGATTAGGCCATTGCTGGCAGTTTACCTCAAGCGGTGGTACTACCATAGGAACAAAAGGTGTTATGAATGTAGCTAAGGTTATGTTCTTCACGGCTTATGATCTATATAACTCTCCTGAGACAGTTGCAAAGGTAAAGGCAGAGTTCGATGAGCGCAGAGGCAATGACTTTGTCTTTGTTCCTCTTATCGGTGACAGAAAACCACCGTTGGATTATCGTAAGTAGATATTAACCACATAATTTCAATACGATGAAAAAGTATTTTATTTTACTGTTTGCTGCAGTGGCTTTAGCTGTATCCTGCAACAATGACAAGAAAGAGGCGGAGGTGTACCCGATGTTCTGGACATGGCTGGAAGATCTACCCGGCGTAGACATGGAGGCTTCGTTCAAGGCCATGCATGAGGCTGGAATTGATGGAGTCATGCTCCATGCCGCTTCTAACGAGGATTATAAGCGCGACATTGAAATCGCCAGAAAGTATGGTATCACAGTCTATGCATGGCTGTGGACACTCAATCCTCCGCGTCAGGACAGGCCTCAGATGTTGGAGACTCTTCCTCACTGGTTCGATGTCAATCGTGACGGTCAGAGTCTTGCGGAGTATAAGGCTTATGTGAATTCGTATAAGTTCATGTGCCCGAATCTTCCTGAGGTAAGACAGAATCTTGTAGACAGAGTCATCAATCTTTGTCAGATCGACGGCATTGAAGGTATCTGCCTTGATTATTGCCGCCTCGTTGACGTTGTGTTGCCGATATCTCTCAGCTACAACTATAAGATCAGACAGGATGGTGAGGTTTTCTCTCAGTGGGACTTCGGATACCATCCTGCAATGCTCGAAGAATTCAAGGCCAAGTATGGCTATGATCCACGCGAACAGGAAGACCCTTCAAGAGACAAGACCTGGTGCCAGTTCCGTTGCGACAAGGTTACAGAGTGTGCTAATCTCATGGCTGAGACGGCACGTAAGTATGGCCGCGTCGTCACCGCTTCTCCTTTTGCAACCCCTAAGGTTGCCTCGTTCATGGTGGCTCAGGATTGGGGCAAGTGGGACCTTGACATAGTATTCCCTATGCTTTATTGTGATTTCTACACTCAGGAGTCGGGATGGGCTTATGACGGAACAATCGAGGGCAACAGAGACAAGAATCCTAAGACAGTCCTTGGTGTCGGTCTGGATACTGAACTTGGCGGATCTCCGGAGAATATCTTTGCAAAGATGGATAATGCATTCAAGGCAGGTGCGCAGGCTGTTTCGCTCTATACTATCGCCGGTCTCAACACTCCAGAACTTCGTGCCCGTTTCAAGGAATATGCAGACAAGATGCGTGCGGTAAGGGCTGAAAACGGAGGAAAGGTTCCTTATGAGAAGGTAGATACAGTCGATCTTAATCCATTCAATCATCCTTCGCTCATGGCGGTCGTAGAAAGAAATCTCCAGCGTCTTGCTGCCGGAGAGCAGATTCATGAGTTCAGTATCAACGGTATGGTGGAAGATGATCCTGCAAAGGTTTATCCAGCATTGGATCTTACTGATTATGAACTCGTTTTCGAAAACGAGCGTATCAAGAAATATAGAGTAAGCGACAAGGTCAGCGGAAAAGCGTTTGACGTTATCTTTATAGTATACGGCGAAGTCATTTCCGGTTGGGATGCACGCCTCGTAGAATAATATTATACATAAGTAAATGAGCCGGCTGAAATCCAGCCGGCTCATTTGCGTTTTATATTCTTTGAAGAATTATTTCTGCTCTTTCTTTGCTGCAGTTTTCTTAGTCACGTCATACATGATTGGAGTTGCGATGAAGATTGATGCATAAGTACCGATGATGATACCGAGAATCAATGCAACTGCAAGACCTCTGATCACTTCACCACCGAAGATTGCAATCGCGAGCATTGTCACGAGAGTAGTGAGTGAAGTATTCATTGTACGTGAGAGCGTACTGTTGAGAGCCTCGTTTACATTCTGACGGAAGTCAGCCTTAGGATGGAGCTCCTTGTACTCACGGATACGGTCGAAGATAACCACTGTATCGTTGATAGCGTAACCGATGATAGTCAGGATCGCAGCGATGAATGTCTGGTCGATATCAAGGCTGAACGGAAGGATACCTGAGAAGAGTGAGAAGAAACCGATCACGATAAGTGCTGTGTGTGCAAGACCTGTCACACCACCGAGACCCCATGTCCATCCGTTGAAACGGATTGCGATGTATCCGAAGATAACGAAGAGGGCGATGATCACAGCGATTATTGCATTTCTTGTAATGTCGTTCGCGATGGTTGGACCCACCTTGTCCGAGCTGATGATACCGTTAGGGTTGTCGAGAGTAGAGGTGAACTCTGCAAAAGTGAGCTCAGAAGCGAAGAAGCCCTTGAGTGCATTGTAGAGCTTGTTCTCAACCTTTGCATCTGCATCGGTAGATTCGTCTTCAACAAGATACTGGGTTGTGATCTTCATCTGGCTCTCGCCACCGAACTGCTTGACCTCGACTGCACCATCAAACTCTGCGATAGCTGCAGCACGTACCTCTTCAGCTGTTACAGGGCTGTCGAATCTTACGACATAAGTACGTCCACCGGTGAAGTCTACACCGTATGTAAAGCCCTTTGTAAAGATTGAAACAAGAGAGATAAGAATGAGTGCGCCAGAAACGATGTAAGCGATCTTCTTCTTGCCGAGGAAGTCTACGTGTGTATTCTGGAGGAAGTTCCTTGTAACCTTGTTGTCGAAAGTGATGTTCTTTCCCTTCACGATTCTGTCATCGAAGATGATTCGTGTGATGAATACAGATGTGAGGACAGAAGTGATGATACCGATGATGAGGGTAGTAGCGAAGCCCTGTACAGGACCTGAACCGAAGAAGAAGAGAACGAGACCTGTAAGGAATGTTGTGAACTGACCGTCGATGATAGCTGAGTATGCATTCTTGTAACCGTCAGCGACAGCCTTGCTCAGACCCTTGCCTGCGCGAAGCTCTTCCTTGATACGCTCGTAGATGATCACGTTAGCGTCCACCGCCATACCGAGGGTAAGCACGAGACCTGCGATACCAGGGAGTGTAAGCACTGCTCCGAATGAAACGAGAGTTCCGAAGAGGAAGAGTACGTTCACGAGAAGAGCGATGTCAGCAACAAGACCTGCACCCTGGTAGAAGAGAACCATGTAAACGAGCACAAGGAGGAATGCGATCACGAATGAGATGAGACCTGAATTGATTGACTCTGCTCCGAGTGATGGTCCTACAACCTGCTCCTGGATGATGGTTGCCGGTGCAGGGAGCTTACCAGACTTAAGCACGTTAGCAAGGTCTTCTGCCTCCTCAAGTGTGAAGTTTCCTGAGATTTCAGAGCTTCCGCCTGAGATTTCGCTGTTTACTGTAGGGTAAGAGTAAACCATACCGTCGAGAACGATTGCAACCTGCTTGCCGATGTTGTCCTTTGTAAGTCTTGCCCAGATGTTTGCACCCTCAGCATTCATTGACATTGAAACCGATGGGTTACCGCCTGTGTTACCATATGATACGCGCGCGTCAGTAACGACACCACCGTCGAGAGGTGCCTTTCCGTCGCGTGAGGCAGCCTTGATGGCTACGAGTTCATAGATGTTTTCGTTACCGGCGAATGCCTGTGATGGCTTTACGCTCCACATTGCTCTGAACTCAGGAGGGAAGATGCCTCTTGCCTGAGCCATAGAAATGTACTTGTTGACCTGAGCGGTATCAGCATAATTTGCATAACCGATGCATGCATATCCTCTTGCACCTGATGGCTGGAGAACAGAGAAGAGAGGATTCTGCTTTCTGTAAGCAGCCTCGTTTGCAGCCTCGTTCTCTGTCTGCTGGAGCTCTGCCTCGAGGAGTGAATCACCCTCTGTTGCAGGAGTCTCTTCAACAACTGCCTCTTCTTCGGTGTCGGCAAGAAGTTCAGCGAGAACAGCATTTGCCTCAGCAAGATATGCCTCAACCTCAGTGTTGTCATAAGTTGTCCAGAACTCAAGTGAAGCAGTTCCCTGGAGGAGCTTTCTCACACGCTCCGGCTCCTTTACACCTGGGAGCTCGACGAGAATACGTCCGCTGTTTCCAAGTTTCTGGATGTTTGGCTGAGTCACACCGAAACGGTCGATACGGTTTCTGAGGACGTTGAATGAGTTTGAGATTGCACTCTCAGCCTCACCTCTGATAACATCGATAACCTGCTCGTCAGTAGTTTCCGGGCTGATCTTGTCCCTCATTTCGTAAGTTCCGAAGATCTGAGCGAGAGGCATTCCGTTTGATGTCTCCTTCCAAGCCTCGGCGAAGAGAGTGATGAAATCCTGACGCGAGTTTACGCTGCGCTCCTGTGCGAGAGCAAGAGCCTGCTCGAACTCTGGAGCTGCATTCCCGCCAGCAAGAGCCTTCACGAGGTCCTTGAGCTGAACCTGAAGCATCACGTTCATACCACCCTTAAGGTCGAGACCAAGGTTGATTTCCTTTGATTTAACATCCTTGAAAGTGTATCCGAAATAAACTTTCTCTGCTGAGATGGAGTCAATGTAGTGTCTGTTCTCTACCTTTCTGATAGAGTCAAGGTAGAATGCCTTGTCCATCTCTGACACTTTTGCAAATGCGGCTGAATTCTGTGCTGCTGCAACTGCTGCCTCTGCATATTTCTCGGCCTTATTCTCCTGTACCTTTGTTACAAGTGTGAATGAAAGCTGCCAGAGACAAGCGATTGCGAGAAGAATCGCCACAAATCTGATTGCACCTTTACTTTGCATAATAATTATGGTTTTTATTGTTATTTGTTCGGTGGTTATGTGATTGCACGGAACTTGCGTTCCACACCAACCGCAAAATAGGGCACAAATTTACGATTTTTTTCTTATAAATGAACTTTCTGCAAATATTTCTTATTTTTGTAGACTGAAATTGTATGGATTAAGATGATAAAGTTGAAAAACTTACTTAAAATACTGTGTTTAATCTTGTTCTGTGTCAGTGCAGTGTCAACGGCTCAGGAACGTCGCGTGGACAGTCTTGCAGCCCTTGGCGATTCCCTGCATTCCGAATATTGCTTTTCCAGGGCTCTTGAAGTTTATGGACAGGCTCTCGAGGAACTGCAGGATTCTATATTGACGGCTGAAGACTCTCTGCTCAAGGCTGCTGTCAAGGACAAGATGCTTCTTTCGGAGAACGGTCGTAATATGACTTCTTTTGCCGACACACCGACAGTTGTTGCAAAGCACAAGTTCGCTCTGTCTGACTTTTTCCTTTATTATCCGCTCCAGGATCAGAGCTGGAGGCCTGTCCCGAACCAGCTTGATTCTTTGGGCGGAGACTTTGCAAAGGCGATATATGCTCCGGAGCAGTCTCCTGTCCTATACTATTCTTCATCAGACCAGGAGTCTATCCGGAATATATATATGACCGAGCAGGTGGATACTCTTTGGACAATCCCGTCACTTCTCAACGAACAGATGACATCTGCTTCCGATGAAATCTATCCTATGCTTTCTCCTGACGGCAAGGAAATGTATTTTGCATCCAAGGGACTTTACGGAGCCGGCGGTTATGATCTGTATGTGTCCGAATGGGATGAGGACCAGAAGGATTGGTCTATTCCTTTGAATATGGGTTTCCCATATTCTTCTCCTGCAGATGATTTTCTTTTTGTGAATACAGACGATGGCAACTACACCATATTCGCTTCGAACAGGGACTGCCCGTCCGACAGCGTCTGGGTGTATGTCCTGGAATTCAACAACATGCCTGTCAGGAAGGCTGTTGATGACCCTAAGGAACTTAAGGCTATTGCGGATCTGAATCCTCAGGCAGACGAGGAAAGAATAAATGCCAAGACAGGAGTTGAGGCTGATATCCCTGAAAATCAGGACACGGAACGATATATGGCCAAGATGTCCGAGGTCAGGGCGCTTCGTGATACGATAAACCTTTATACAGAACAGCTTGACAGCAAGAGAAGCCTATATGCCCTCAGTACGGACGAAGATGAGATGGTGGCTCTTACTAATGAGATTCTTGCAAAGGAAGCGGTTCTTCCTCATTTCAGGGACTCTCTTGAGAAGGCTGTCGCCCAGCTGCAGAAGATAGAGATGGAATTTCTCTTCAAGGGTGTGGTGATAGATCCGGACAAGCTTCTGGCAAAGGCTGATCAGGAAGTTGTAGGTGAAGCGACAAGCTATACTTTCTCCAAGAGAAATTTCGGAGCACCTTTTAAGCTGGACTTCATGAAACCGGAGGTCAAGTTTGATTATTCTTTCAAGATCCTCCCTGTGGGCTGTTTTGCTGAGGATAACACCATACCTGACGGAATCGTTTATCAGATACAGATATTCAGTTCAGCCAATAAAGCAGGTGTCAAGAGTCTTAAAGGACTCAGCCCTGTCTTTGAAAGGAAGACCGTCAGCGGCAAATATGTATATAGGGTAGGACTCTTCAGTACATATAAGGATGTCCTGTCGAATCTCAATGCCGTCAAGAAGGTGGGATTCAGGACTGCCTTCATCGTCGCTTATATCGATGGAAAGGAAGTTTCTGTCTCGAAGGCAAGGACTGCCGAAACGGACAAGAACAACCATCCGACATTCTATGAAGTGCAGATTGTATTTGCGGAAGGTGATATGGATGCAGCGACGGCAGAGGAAGTCAGGATGTATTCCGATGGAAAGGATATAGCCAAAATGACTTCTCCGGAAGGTATGACTATATATAAGGTCGGTCCATATACAGACAAGGGCAAGGCAGATCAACTGGTGGCCTTTGTCAAAGAGATGGGTATAGGAGATGTCGTCTGCAAGACGTTAGGTGAATAATTTATTGATTATGGGATTGATAATTACACTGATTATCGTAGGATTGATTCTGCTTTTTGCTGAAATCCTGCTTATTCCCGGAGTCGGCTTCGCCGGAATTCTGGGTCTTGTTTCCATGGGTGGATCATGTTTCTATGCCTTTCATGAGATGGGAAATACCGTGGGAGGCATCGTGACAGCTGTAAATGTGGTCCTTGTGGTCGGCTTGAGCATATATGTCCTGAGGGCCCAGACCTGGAAACGTCTGTCATTAGATACAAACATCGATTCCAAGGCTGTGGAAACCGACCTCAAGCTTGCAGTAGGTGACCGTGGATACACAATGACCAGACTTTCTCCTATGGGAACAGCAAGGTTCGGGTCTTCTGCTCTTGAGGTCAAGGCTCTTGAAGGAATGATAGACCCTGATGTAGAAGTTGAAGTTGTGCTGCTGGAAGATGGAAAGGTGTATGTCAGACCGGTAAGTGAAGAATATTAATCTTTAAAATATTATCTTATGGATGCAATGTTGATTGTATGGATCGCCGTAGCTATCGTCGGTCTTGTGATTTTCCTCTGGTTCTTCCCTGTGACCCTCTGGTTTCAGGCACTCATTTCCGGAGTCCGCATTTCTCTCATCCAACTCGTTCTTATGCGTTGGAGAGGTGTTTCACCTAACACAATCGTAATGGCGATGGTGACCGGTACAAAGGCTGGTCTGAAGCTTTATGCAAATGAACTTGAGGCGCACTACCTTGCCAAAGGTAATGTACCTAAGGTTGTAAACGCTTTGATATCAGCGGATAAGGCAAATATCTCCCTTGATTTCAAGATGGCGGCAGCCATTGACCTTGCTGGTCGTGACGTCTTTGAAGCTGTTCAGATGTCCGTCAACCCTAAGGTCATCAACACTCCTCCTGTAACTGCGGTTGCAAAGGATGGTATCCAGCTTATTGCGAAGGCTCGTGTTACTGTACGTGCAAACATCAAGCAGCTTGTCGGAGGTGCAGGCGAGGAGACAGTTCTTGCCCGTGTCGGCGAAGGCATCGTTTCTTCAATCGGTTCTGCGGAAAGCCATAAGCTTGTTCTTGAGAATCCTGACAGCATTTCCAAGGTAGTGCTGAACAAGGGCCTTGATGCAGGAACAGCATTTGAAATTCTCTCGATCGACATCGCTGACATTGATATCGGAAAGAACATCGGTGCTGTTCTCCAGATGGACCAGGCAGAGGCTGACAAGAATATCGCTCAGGCTCGTGCCGAGGAGCGTCGTGCAATGGCGGTTGCTCTCGAGCAGGAGATGAAGGCGAAGGCTCAGGAGGCGCGTGCGCGCGTGATTGAGGCTGAGGCAGAAGTCCCTCTCGCAATGGCAGAAGCATTCCGCACAGGAAATCTCGGTATCATGGATTACTACAAGATGAAGAACATTCAGGCCGACACTGAAATGCGCGAGAATATAGCTAAGCAGTAGCAGCTTAGGCAGTTTCTGAATTTTTATTTGGTGATTCACCAAATTTATTTATATCTTTGCAGTCCCGTGAGAAAAACGGGTCAGCTTTGGTGAGATGGGTGAGTGGCTGAAACCACCAGTTTGCTAAACTGACGTACGGGTAACCGTACCGGGGGTTCGAATCCCCCTCTCACCGCAGAAAGGAAGTCGCAAGACTTCCTTTCTGTGGTATATGGGGGTGAGAACCCTGGGTTCGTTATCGACGAAGTCGCTGAGCCTTAGCGAAGAATCCCCCTCTCACCGCAGAAAAAGAGGTTGTAACGCGCTGATTATCAGCACTTACAACCTCTTTTTTTCCATCCGCCCAAAAAATCGTCCATTTCGAGACATATGGAGCCCTTCTATCAGTTCCACCATCCCGGTCCCCAGCCTCCGTTTCCAGGGCCTCCTCCTGGACCGTGACTTTGTCCTATGGTGGTAGTAATGGTGTTTGAAGTAAATGTGCCCAGTGCGTTTCCTGCTGTATATGATCCGTCCTCAAACCAACCATTCCAGTTGATTGTGTTTCCGTTCAATGTTCCGCCGGAATATACCGTATATGTTCCTCCGTCCTTTATGCCAGGAGAAGAAAAGAAGACAGACATACTGTTCATGGTTCTCGGCAATTCATATCTGAGTATTATGCTGCCGTCAGAATCAACGATTACGAACAGCTCTCCGGTCTTGGCGCTGACTCCATTGTAAATGACGCATCTCTGGGTGCTTGAAGATGATGCGGAGATCGCAGCTCCGCCGGTACCTATCAACGTTCCTCCTTTGACTATGAAATTCTGACTGGAATCACAGTCGAGACCTTCTTCCGGCGCTCCGCTGCCTGAGGCAATGACAAGTCCTCCGTTGATCCAGAGTCTGCCGTTTGAGTCGATGCCGTCATTGTTGTCAGCAAAAGCGAATATCTTTCCTCCGTTGACTTCCATTCCGACCGGATTGTCTCCGCCGACATTTATCGCGTCGTCATATGCATAGACGAAGACCTCTCCATTATTGACTGTGATCTTGGACTTACTTTCGAGGCCTTCGGAACCGTCACTACGTCCAGTAACCTGAATGTTCAAAGTTCCCCCGTTGATAGTGATTGCCCCATCTGCCTTTACTCCTTTAGGAGAAGAATCGAGGTCCAGAGCCTCATTGTAGATGTATTTTCCACCAGAAGTGACGACATTTATGACACCTGCATCTATTGTAAGGTTTCCATCAGCATTCAGTCCTTTGCCACCTTCTCCTGTGCTGACGCAAAGCACGTCCCCACCCGTTATGATGATGTTTCCGTCTGCTTTTATTCCTGCTGGAGAAGAAGTGTCATTTTCATCCTCTTCATATACGGATCCACCGGATGTGTATAGTTTGAGCCCTCCTCCCGTTATCTCCACATCAGCGTCGGAACTGAGGCATTTTCCTGCTTCAGCAGTTGTCTTGGCCCAGATGTATCCGCCAAGAATTGTAATGCCTTCAGCCTTTATGCAATTGTCGGCAGCATCGTTTATTACAACGGTTGTTCCTGGTCTGACAGTGACCGAAGATTTGACGGATATTCCATGCTTTTTCTTTCCGGTCAGATTGAGGACACCTGTTCCGCTGATAGACATGGATCCTTTGCAATATATGGCACCGTTCCTCTTCTCATCACCGGTAGCAACACCCTCCGGGTAATATGCTTCGTCCGATTGTGTCTCGCTGTCACAGATTATGTTTTCTGTCCCGTCGGCGAGATGGAGATACAGCATGGATTTGTTCTGCACATTGATGGCTGCGCTCTTTCCGGAAGTCAGCCCCAGACCTTTAAGTGTGAGTTTGACAAATGAGTCACCATATATTTTAAGCTGTCCGTCATTACTTTCACCGGATGCTGTTATTTCGACACCTTCGATGCCGGTCAGGTCGAGAGCGACATCGGCTCCGCTGACATATGACTTGATATTGTCATCGGAAGATGTGACAATGGCAGTATTGCCGGAATATGTTACAGTCACAGAAGATGTGAATTCCTGATTCTCCCAATAAGCGGCATCGCCGGGGACGACTTTATCATTGTCTTTATCCGTGGCGGTCTTGTCGTCATAACCGTCTTCATCAGTCTCGATTTCCGGAGTGTAGTTCTCTACTCCGTTTTCTCCATTTTCTTCTCCTGGCAGCTCCGGAGGCATCATGTGGTCTGGCCAGCTGAGGGGTCTGCAGGCAATCATGCAACATAGTGCAGTCAGGCAGAGTGCTGTTGTCCTTTTCATCATAAGAAATATTTGTTTGACGATAAAATTAGCAAATAATTTGGTTGTGGAGACTTGGAAAATCAGCGAATGCCCCCAAAATCGCGGTTAACGAAATTTGCGCAAGGCATTCATCCCGACACATTGCGCCTTGGCAGAAATTTCGGATCAATCTATTCAAATTGTGTGTAAATTTGTGTAATCCTAAACGTTATGACAAAGAAAAGCACCATCTGGGAAAAGAACGAAAAGATATTCTATATCATTGTGTGGTCAGCAATTGCCATGCTCCCGATTGTGCTGGAGTTATGGAAGCTCATAAATGGTTCCGAGCCTGTGTGGAAATCCGTTGTCAACTGGTGGGGCGGAATGATACCTCTGATCCTTATATTTCTTCTGCATAATCATGTTCTGATTCCGCAATTACTGAAAAGAGGGCGCACCGTATGTTATGCGGCTTCCGTCTGTGCCATATTGCTTACTTTTGGTGTCTTATTCTTTTGCCTTGATTGCTGTTTGTCCGAAAGACGCATGAAGATGCCGCCACCTCAGCATATCGAAAACGCTGGCGTCCGTCCTCCTGCTCCTTTGCCAAGACCTCACGACGGCCTTATGCCGCCGAGGGAAGCGGGAGGTCCTCATCACCCTCCTGGAAAGCACCCACCCGCCATGTTCCCTTTACCTGTTTTATTCAAGCTGCTCCTTGTCTTGCTGACAATAGGAGCTAATGCAGCGGTTTCTTTGTCTTTCAGCTATAATCGTCAGCAGGCATATAGGAAGGAACTGGAAAACAGAAGACTTCAGGAAGAACTGAAATACCTCAAGCAGCAGATCAGCCCTCATTTCCTGATGAATGTTCTCAATAATATTCATGAAATGGCGGAGGAAAACATCAAGGAAGCCCAGAATATGATACTGGAGCTTTCCTGTCTGATGCGCTATGTCCTTTATGAAAGTGAGAATGACATGACTACGCTTGCCGCAGAATTACGTTTCATATCAAGTTATGTCTCTCTAATGAGGAAGAGGTATATTGAGGAACTCGTGACAGTAAAGCTTGATGTTCCGGAAAGCTGTCCGGAAAGCATCCGTATCCCTCCTTTGCTTTTTATCCCATTCATAGAAAATGCCTTCAAGCATGGAGTCAGCTATAATAATGAAACCATGATAGATGTCAGTTTGAGTGAAGCAAAGGGAAAGATCCGCTTCACCTGCAGTAATACTTTGCAGAGAAAATCTGACAATGACATAAAGGGAGGAGTCGGTCTGGCTAATGTAAAACGACGTCTGGACCTTATTTATGGCAACGACTATTCTCTCCGTATAGACAAGACCATACAGGCCTATTCCGTAATTTTGATAATACCAAGTTTATGAATATACGATGTATCATAGTGGATGACGAGCCTTTGGCTCTCAATAAGCTGAAACGCAATATTCTGAAATTTCCATATCTCGAACTTGTCGCTTCCTGCCATAGTGCTGAAGCGGCAAAAAAAGCGTTGGAAACAAATGATATAGATCTGGTATATATAGATATCAACATGCCAGATGTCAATGGAATGGATTTCATCCGGTCCTTGAAAAATCCACCGATGGTGATTTTTGTTACTGCATATTCCGAATATGCAGTCGAAAGCTATAAGGTGAATGCAGTGGATTATCTCCTGAAGCCTTATAGCAGTGAGGATTTCAAAAGAACGGCAGAGAAGGCATACAGACATTGGAATCTTCTTCATAAAAACGCCAGCAGTACAGATTTCAGCGAAGAAAAAGTCCTATATCTGAAATGTGACTACCGCTTTCTGCGCGTTGTGTGTGATGATATTGTATTCATTGAAGGACAGAACGAATATCTCAAGATTCACCAAGTGTCGGGAGTTCCGTTTCTCACACATATGACATTCCGTCAGATTATGGAGTCTCTTCCGGGCAACTTCATTCAGGTCCACAGGTCATACATAATAAACATGAAGCATATGGTGTCTGCAGAGAGAACACAAGTCATAATGGACAACGGAGTGCAGATTCCGGTCAGTGATACCAGAAGGAGCGTCTTGCTGCAGTATATGAATTCCGCTAAATCAGCGGTGATGGGAATCTATGATGCTACATCGGCAACGGAGGCGCCGACAAAGGAGATAAGGTCGGAAGGAGATATTTCCAGCTGAAGTCCGCGGACTCCGGCGCTGACATAAATGGTGTCGAAGTCCAGGGCGCTGGAATGGAACCAGGTAGGGAAGCGCTTCTTCATTCCTATGGGAGAACATCCGCCACGGATATAACCGGTTACGGCAAGCAGGTCCTTCATGGCGATCATCTCGACTTTCTTGTTGGATGAGGCCTTTGCGAGGGCTTTCAGGTCGACTTCGGCATTGCCGGGAACGACGCATACGATATGTCCGGTCTTGTCTCCGTGAAGCACGAGGGTCTTGAAGACCTGCTCGATCGGCTGCCCGAGACTTTCGGCTACGTGCTGTGCGGCAAGGTCGTTCTCGTCGAATTCATATGGTATGAGCCTGTAGCTTATCCCTGCCTTATCAAGCAGTCTGGCTGCATTTGTCTTCTCAAGCTTTTTTGCCATATCGCTACTCGTCAGCGTTTCCTATTTCAAGCATTTCTTCCGGAACGACGAACTCCTTTCCTTTGCTTCTTTTGATTCCAAGCTCCATTACCTGCTTCGCAGATGTCGTGATGCTTGGCCCTTCCGGTTTCAGTTTCGTTATTCCTGAGTTATATGATGTATAGACAGACTTGAGCTTCTTGCCCAAGTCGATGTATGAGTCATAGAATGCAGCGACCCTGTCTATCATGTTCTGTGCAGCTGCCGTAACTTTCAGGGTATTCGTGTCCTGATGGTATTTGTTCCATGTCAGCTGCATGATCTTCAGGAAAGGCATTATTGTCTGCTCGGTGGCAATAAGCACATTCTTCTGATAGGCCTCCTGCCATAGCATAGGATCTGCCTCCAGAGCAACCCGGAAGGCCATGTCGCGCGGCATGAACATCAGAACATAGTCTGCGAATGACTTTGCTGACTTCTTTGCATATTCCTTTCTGGACAGCTCTTCGATGTGCTTGCGCACACTCTTGATATGCCTGTCAAGAGCCGCGGTCTTTTCTTCAGGAGTTGCGGCGTTCATATAGTCTACAAAGGCAGTAAGTGACACCTTTGAGTCAACGATGAGGTCTTTCTCTTCGTATCCGTCCTTGAAATGGAAGACGAAGTCCGGGCGGCTGAGGTCATCATTGGCGGCTTCGCGAGTGTAGTGAATGCCTTCCTGAAGCCCTTCTCCGGCAAGTATCGCATCCAGGAAATTCTCCCCGAAGCATCCCTGAACCTTTGGTTTGCCCGTAAGCGCTTCAGACAAAGTGTCCGCTTTCCTTCCGACATCGGAAGTCTTCTCCTGCATTTCCTTTACTGCCTGTTTCAGCTGTTCTGACAGCTCTGTCGTGCTTTTGAGATGGCTGTCGGCATTGTCCTTCATGGCTTTTTCCATCGCAGTGATACTCTCTTTAAGAGGTTTCAGGATGCCGTCCATTGTGTTCTGGTTTCCTTCTTTCAGCTCTTTTTCGCGGGTCTTGAGCAGTTTTTCGGTTTCAGCCGTCATGCTGCTGACGACAGTCTTCTTCATCTCCTGCAGAGCCTTCTCATAGTTCTCTTGTGCCAGTTTCGCCATTTCTGCCGAATTTGCCTTTTCCTTTTCACAGATTTCCTTGAGAGACTCGTTCTCTTTTTTCAGCAGATCCGTCTGGGCTTTCAGTTCGCTCTGATGGAGTAAAGCCTGCGTCTCCATTTCTTTCTGAATCAGCAGAATACGTCCTTCGGCCTCATTCCGCAAGGCCTGTTCCTGGGCGGAAAGTCGGGTGCGGAATGTCGATCTGGTAATCAGCCATGTGGCGATGCCGGCGATGATGGCACAACTGACCGGCAGTATAATATCCATAATCATAGTTTTCCTTTTCTTCTAGACAAAGTTATGAAATGTTACGCAATAATTCTTACCTTTATGCCATAAACAAACGTGATAGTCATGAATAATAAAACTTTCAAAGTTCTATATGCGGCTTTTATGGCCGTTGTAGCTGTTGCAGTGGTTGTCTTTATGATAATCCACATCAGATCCGGTAATAGCGGACAGTATTCTAAATTGATTACAGGCGGATATGTCCTTTTGTTCATATGGGCGGCCTACCGCTGCTATACCTTGATAAAAAGTTTACGCAACTGAAAAAAATAGGAGGTGGCCGATTTGATGTGACCCCCAAAAGTTGGACGGTTTAACATTATTAAGAGGCTCGCTTAGATTGGAATAAAGCTCGGTATTGCACCGGGCTTTTTCCATTTAGCCTCAGTTTGATTCTATCATTATTGTAGTAGCGTATATACTTG
>JAFQGK010000010.1 GCA_017398335.1 Bacteroidales bacterium
ACCCGGTAGAGTTCAAGTATGAGGGTTTGAACGAAATCAAGCCGGCAATGATCGAAGAGGCGACTCAGAATGCGCGAGAGACGGCAAAGAAGTTTGCCAAGGATTCAGGCAGCAGGCAGGGAAAGATCAAGACAGCGAATCAGGGTACCTTCACTATTTCAGACAGGGATAGCAATACACCTTATATAAAGCAGGTCCGTGTCGTGACTTCTGTAACTTATTATCTCAAGAATTAAATTCTGGCACACCCTTTGCAAATACTTTAGACAACGGTTAGTTTAGTTGTTAATAATAGGGTTATGGTTTTTCCGGCTGGCTCCTCTGATGGGTCAGCCGGATTTTTTATCTGTCCGCTCCCTGTTGCTTGAGGTCGTTCATTATAAGTATTCTCTTCAGCTCTTTTCCTTGGGCATATTCTCCGAAGTCAATTGTGGTGTCGGAAAGTATGCTGTCCAGGCACAGGTCTTCACCTTTGAATATTGTGGACTCGGCTCTACGCTGGATTTCGCGGATCTTGTCAATAGATTCTTTCGGCACTACAAGATGGCAAGGAATCAGGATGGATATCGGGTTGAGCCCGATGGCATGGGCAACGGCACGTACTCCAGCCCTGTTGTCGCAGAGCTCTGCAAAATCACTGTAGCTGATCAGCCGGGATTTTCCTGATGTATCTCCTGTGGCTTTTGTCTCTTCTTCGGCGGCATGCGTCATCTCATAAAGATGTTTCCATACCGTTTTTTGAAATTCGGTGCCGAAAAGCAGCAGGTCGTCCCATTTCACGTCCTGCCTCATTTCCAGGATGTCTTCAAGGCTGGTTACAGTGGCAGAAATGTTTTCGTATGCTGGCGCCTGGTGTCTGCCTGATTTATTTGCTGAGGCTCCGGCATTACGTCCGGTCTTTCCCTTCGATCCGGACGATGCCAGATAACCGGCAATCCTTGCCAGTGCCCTGTAGTCTGTTGATACTGCTGCAATCTTTCCGTCAATACGGACAACAATCCATTTCCGGTCGGTTTCCATAATTCTGTCTGTTAGGATTCTGCAGGATGTTTCGTGATATCTTATCCTGCAACTCCCAAATATACAAAAACTTATCTGATTTATGTATAGCTGTGACGGTTTTTGCGGGAAAAAGGTGACAGCTGTCCCGGATAACCTGTGATTCCTTGGAAAAAGGTGGCAGCTGTTCCGGAAAACCTGCAAAAAAGGACACGGCTATTTCGGCATCAGCAGACAGCGGCGGATCTGTGACTCGCTTAATCTCATTACTCGATACAGATTCTCTGCAATCTCCTGTCTTTCGTTGATAGTTAGCTGATAAACGGAATGTCGTCCATACCGAATCCTTGCCATTGTATCCAGTTCAGTGCATAATTCTATGTCAGACATCTTTCTGTAGTCAGCCTTTCCCGCTTCGAATATCAGCATTCTGTTAGTGGTGTGCATCCCTACTCCTTTCTCGATGGAGCCGAGATTGACAGCAGACATTCCGTTCCCGTCTTTATTCTGCTCTGCTTCCCATTCTTCAGAAGACTTTCTGCTCATGTAGAAATTAAATGCCCTTGGAGTACTGTACAATGCTTCAATCTGAGGAATATCCAGCACACTTTCTCGGGTAAATACTCCGCTTGCAGCCATTTTATATGAATCGGGGTAGTCCGCGCGTTTGCCTATGTGTCTGGCATATGATTTCTGTTGAAGAAGCTTTTCATCAAAGAACTTGCCCATTTCCTTTCTGAATATTGCGTTAGCAGAGCAATGCGGATATGCATATGGGGTCGGAGCGACTCCGTGATGCAAGGCGTTTCTGAGCACGTAACTGGCGGCAGCTATCGTATGATGGTGTCCGACAATCTCTATTGAAAAGTGCTTATCTTCTCCAAGTCTACCTTTCCTGCGATACTTGTGGTTAAAGTACATGCAGTATGACTGTCTGAAGCAGTACATGAATCCGCTCGGATCAGAAGCCTGTATCAGTTGGTGAGTGTGGGTGGACATGAATGATTCTACCAGACCTGTGCTGCCGGTTTTGTAAAGTGCCAGTGCAAAGCAGTTGAACCCTCGATAATAGTCTTCTGGATCACGGAACATGACCTCGTCGCCTGCAGACAGGCATAAATGATAGGTCTTCTTCATAACATTTTATCTTTCATCCTCTTTCAAACTCTTCTATCTTTCTTCACATCTCTCTCGAAATGTATGAACTCATCAGCAAATGTATGTATAATCATTCAATCCGTTCTCTTGATCAGTAACTTTTTGCAGAGCTGTGGCGGTTTTTGCGGGAAAAAGGTGACAGCTGTCCCGGATAACCTGTGATTCCTTGGAAAAAGGTGGCAGCTGTTCCGGAAAACCTGCAAAAATGGTCGCAGCTTGGAGGGTGTATCGTGGAGGATGAACAGCGACAGGAACGGGAGAAGGATCCGGAGGCGAAAAGGAATCGGGGATTGCAGGAAGAAGTTCTGGAGAATATGAAGGGAGGAAGAGAAGAGAAAGAAGGGAAAATGTGAAGTGAGTAAGTGAGGGAAGTCTATGTGGAGTTCGGTGAAGCGGAAGGAGTTATCAACAATCCAAAGCATTGAAAAACAGGATTTTTGTTGATAAATAAAAAATTATTCGTATATTTGCAGCCCCCAAAATATGGGGTAATGAACATAAATTATTTATTTACAAACATTTATGCCTACAATTCAACAATTAGTTCGCAAAGGACGCGAGGTCATTGTCGAGAAGAGCAAGTCTCGCGCGTTGGATGCTTGTCCTCAGAGAAGAGGCGTATGCGTACGTGTGTACACAACTACACCTAAGAAACCTAACTCTGCTATGCGTAAGGTTGCCCGTGTACGTCTTACAAATTCAAAAGAGGTCAACGCCTACATACCTGGCGAGGGTCACAACCTCCAGGAGCACTCAATCGTGCTCGTTCGCGGTGGTCGTGTAAAGGACCTTCCGGGTGTGCGTTACCACATCCT
>JAFQGK010000011.1 GCA_017398335.1 Bacteroidales bacterium
AGCGCCTGGGGGTGCATCACTCGTCTTACGGATATGGGTGTGCATCCATATCTGCTTTCCGAGACTCTCATTGCCTGTGTCGCCCAGAGACTTGTGCGTCTTCTCTGCCCTCATTGCAAACGAGAATCTGAGGGACATTATGCAAGGACAGGCTGCCCGCATTGTCATTATACGGGATATAAGGGCAGGAAGGCAATCTATGAGGTGATCAGGATGGATGAGTATCTTTCTGCAGCCGTCAAGGAGGGCACTCAGAATGTGAGCGATTATCTTTTACAGAAAGGTATAATGACTTTGAAGGACTCTGCGATGGCATTGTATGAAAGCGGCGAAACGTCGTATGAGGAAATCTTACCACTATTGAATGACAGCATATGAGACGGATATTCTTGATTTTCACGGTTCTCTTTGTGATTGGTTTGCCGGTACGGGCAGAAGAAGAGTCGAGGGAGAAAATGTTACGAGTCGGATTGGATGAACTGGCTGTGCGCGATACTGCTTACAATCAAAAGATTGATGTGTCTGTGACAAACTTCTCTATCGCCGAATTGGTCAAAGGCATTGCAATAGCCAATGATTTGAGCATTGATGTGGATTTTGACCGGAAGAAGACCATTACCTGCAATCTCATCCAGCAGCCAGTAAAGGATGTGCTGTACTTTATCTGCACGGAAAAGAACATCAATGCGGAGATTGTAGGGAATATAGTCACCCTTGTTGATTATACACCTCCTTTACCAGCACCTGTAGTTGACATTGTCTATGACAGGGACAGTTCAAAGGTTTCCTTTGACTTCTCGGCCTGCCGGTTGGATACGCTGTCAAGGCGTTTCGCATCTGCGACAGATGTGAATCTGGTAGTACCCAACTCTATTGCAGATCGCGAGGTTTCAGCCTTCGGACGGGATATGAGTGTGGGAGAAGCCGTACAGACCATAGCGATGGTAAACGGACTGTATGCACGTCAGGAGAATGGACGAGACTGGATACTGTCAAAGGAGAACCGTGTCCCTCAGCCTGCAAACCAGCAGCCTTCAGGACCTGTCGTTTCGGTTTATCCTATGAAGTACAGGACAGTAGATAAGGTCGTGGATATAATACCTGCTGAACTGAAGCAGGGTGTGGAGATAAAGACATTCCACGACCTGAACAGTCTCGTGATCAGCGGCGAAGGCGTCAGATGCGATAGGATAACCGCCTTTCTTGATGAAATCGACAAAAGTGTTCCTCTCATTTCAATTGATGTAATCATCGTTGATGCCACTACCAACAACTCCCAGACTATCGGACTCGGAGTCGGGATAGGCTCAAGTGATGCACAGACGAGAGGCACAGCAAGTCCAGGCTTGGATGTCACTCTTAATGCCGAATCTTTGAACAGGATACTTGCATCTTTCAGCGGGCTTGGCTCAATAAATCTTGGCCCGGTGACTTCGCTTTTCTATGCTGACTTGCAGCTGCTTGAAGAGGCGGGAAAGATCGTATTGCGTTCTACACCTCGTCTGTCGACTCTCAATGGACATAAGGCTACGTTGAAGAGCGGTGAGGTGAAGTACTACAAGGAAAGCCAGGTGAACATCATCGGCACTCAGAACCCTCTCCAGTCCGAGTCTTATCTGTGGAAGAATGTCGAGGCAAGTTTCGTACTCGATATAACACCTCACGTGAGTCAGGACAGCACCATAACAATGGATATAAGTCTCAGCCAGGATGAATTCACGACAACGGACGATGATGACAAGTATGCCCCTCCAGGCATATCCAAACGCAGTTTCACATCCATCATCAAGGTCAAGGACGGCGAAATGGTGCTTCTGGGCGGTATTGAGAAGAACCTGAAGGATAATACCTCCAAAGGACTGCCATATGTGGCAAGAGTTCCTGTACTCAGGTCGATTTTCGGCAAGACGCGTAAGGTGAAGACCGACAGCAGACTCAATATATTCATAAAGCCGACCATCATACAATGAAGAAGGATGTGATATGGCCTTGTCGTGTGTCAGCGGTTGTTCTTACGATTGACACTGATGGAAATCACTCCTTGGAACGGATTGATGCCGAAGGTGCTGTTTCTGTGGTTTTCGTGACCGGAGAAGCCGTCGGTTGCAAGGATTACGAGATATCCAATCCGATAGTCAGAAGGATCGAGTCAAACGCCGATCTCTATGTGTCTGTCCATAATGATCTAACAATAGATTACATACGTAAGTCGGTCGTGGATTCAGTTCTTGAGGAGTCGGGATTTAAGTTCATAGATGTCATCGTATGCAAGAATATGGATATTGTGGATATTGAAGCTCAGATAGCTGCTGTTCGTCAAAGGAGATTGTCATTGCCAGCCTTGAAGCAGGATATACCACTTGTTGATCACCTTGCATCAAGATTACTTAAGCGCCTTTTGCTTCCTGTACTTCTGGTATATCTTTCGGTTCTCCTTGCCAATTTCTTCATACATTCCGAGTTGACGGAAAGACTTGGAGAAGCGCGTTCGGCGAATGTGCGAGAATCCGTCGAGGCAAGGAAGCGCTCGGAAGTCACCCAGGCTCAGGAACGGCTCATTTCAGAATATCGAACTATTCAGGATATAGATATGTCAGGCTTGTCCGACGATATGGCATCCTTGCTTCCGGATGACATGAGATTGACTTCTCTTGTCTTCAATAATGCTCAGGTAAAGATATGTGGTGATGCTTTTACGTCTGAAACTGTAATGTCTTTCGTAAACAACTTGCGAGAAAGTGTGGAGTGTGAGGCGGTCAAAGTCATAAGCCTTGAAAAGGACAGGAAGGAAGATCTGTTCAGATTTGAAATACAGATGGTGCTATGAAAAGATATTCTTCGATAATAAAGCTGGCATCCCTGCTTGTGCTTGCTCCGATTGTGATCTATGCCTTATCGATATCTGATACCACCGGGCTTTATAAAGAATATCGTCAGACAAAAGAATCATTTGGAACAGTACCTGTCGTGGATAGGGTAAGGGATTTTTTTGCATCCGCACCTATGCTCAGCAGTGGGGTGTTGGTACGTATGATTTCCGGCATTTGTGCGGAGAATAAGGTGACGATAGGTCATTTCTCTCCGGAAGAAGTAGGGCGTGAAGGCAACCTGAGTCTTGTCTCGGCTCAGTTGCGTCTTACAGGTGACTATATCGGACTGCTGAAGGTGTTGGCCAAGGTAGAAGATATAAGTGACATACGTATTTCCAGTGCGGAGTTCAGTACGATGAAGGTCGGAAAGAACGGAAGGACGGTGCAGTTGGAACTGACAGTTGTGCAAGTGGAAGATCATAAGCTATGATGATGAAAACAAATAGACTTCGAGGCTTTGCACTTCCTGCGGTGCTTGTGGCGTCAGTCCTGATACTGCTGCTGATTCTGTTTGCATATTCCGCTGTCACAATGGATATGCACAGATATTCCCTTTATCACGATAAGAAACAACTGCGTGAGGATTTGAAGTCTGCATTGGTGTTATACTGTGCAGACAGTTCGTTATGTGCGATTGACGATTCCTCGGAGGTTAATATCTTCGCCGGTCACGATAAAGTGAAGATTTCTGCTGGGCGTTGGGGACTATATGAAAAGGTGACCATTTCTAATGGATATCCCGATCAATACCAAGTTCTTGTCGGAAGAAGATATGAATGTGACAAAAGGGCTGCCTTCTGGCTTTGTGACAGGAACAGAGCACTCTCTCTGGCAGGAGATGCACGAATCGAAGGGCTAGTCTATATGCCTCTAAATGGAATCAACTATACGGAGGTGAATACGAGATACTATACTGGCGAACCAATACAGGAAGAATGGCTAAGGATATCATCAAAAGATCTTCCACGTGTGGATTCAGTTCAGCTTGAACACGCAAGGACTTTGTGCAGGCGGGATGAACAAAAGGTGGAACTGTCATCTCTGGTACGTGATACTGTCATCTGTGGAAGCGTAGTGAGGATAAGGAAAGGCTTTAGGGGAAACCTCCAGATATTTGCATCAGACTCAGTGATTGTTGAAGAAGGGGCAATGCTG
>JAFQGK010000057.1 GCA_017398335.1 Bacteroidales bacterium
GTAACGGTTCAACTTTTCACCCTGAACCGTCAACTTCTCAGTTACTATTGGCTTAATTATAATTCCCATCTCTCAATCTGTTTATCGTCTGATTCTAGAAGCGAGGACATCCTGAACGCCGTCAACAAGCACGAGTGAATTTGCATTCATGATCGCGTAAGTGTTGATCTCGTTTACAGTGATAACCTTAACCTCAGGAAGGTTACGAGACGAAAGGTAAATATTAGTAGAATTCTCAGGAAGAACGAAAAGAACCTTTCTGCTTCCAGCCTTGATGTTGTTGAGGATCTGGATGAACTCCTTGGTCTTTGGTGCTTCCATTGTGAACTGCTCAACCATTACGATTGCGTTCTCCTGTGCCTTGTAAGAAAGAGCTGAGAATCTTGCGAGCTGCTTGAGCTTCTTGTTGAGTTTTGTGCGGTAGCAACGTGGCTGTGGGCCGAATACGCGTCCACCACCTACATAGATACCAGCCTTGAGGGATCCGTGGCGTGCGCCGCCTGAACCCTTCTGGCGGATAAGCTTCTTGGTGCTGTAAGAAATCTCGCTGCGATCCTTAGTCTTTGCTGTTCCCTGACGCTGGTTTGCAAGGTACTGCTTTACGTCGAGGTAGATAGCATGATCGTTTGGCGTAATGCCGAAGATCTCCTCATTGAGGACAACCTTCTTTCCGGACTCTGATCCGTCAATTTTGTAAACTGACAACTCCATAGCTTAATCCTCCAAGATTACATATGAACCCTTAGCTCCTGGTACAGAGCCCTTTACTACGATAAGGTTATTCTCAGGCATAACCTTGATCACCTCGAGGTTGAACACCTTTACGCGCTCATTACCCATCTGACCTGCCATGCGTGTTCCCTTGAATACGCGTGAAGGCCATGCACAGGCACCGAGTGAACCCGGGTGACGGAGACGGTTGTGCTGACCGTGAGTCGCTCCACCTACTCCTGCGAAGCCGTGACGCTTCACAACGCCCTGAAAACCTTTACCTTTTGATGTTCCGACAACGTCAATGAACTTAACATCTGTGAAGATGTCAGCTACTGTAAGAGCGTCGCCCAACTTAAGCTCCTGAGCGAAGTCTGCCTTGAACTCGACAAGCTTGCGCTTAGGTGTGGTTCCTGCCTTTTCAAAGTGGCCCTTGAGAGCCTTGCTGGCGTGCTTCTCTGAAATTTCGTCATAGGCAAGCTGTACAGCGGCATAACCATCTTTCTCTACTGTACGAATCTGCGTAACAACACACGGACCAGCCTCAATAACGGTGCATGGAATATTTTTTCCATCGGCACCGAAAACGGAAGTCATTCCGATTTTCTTTCCAATTAATCCAGGCATTGGTTTGTTTAATTAATTGATTATAAATACTTTAAGCTCCGCAATACATTTTTGCGGGCTGCAAATATACGATTATTATTTTAATTTTCAACACTTTACGGCAAATTTTTGTTGATAACTTTTCGTTTTTATCTTTCCGGCATAACGGCTTCCAACTGCCTGCCAGTCAGCCCCTCAAAGCTGTCCTGTCCAAAAGGACACCGCAATCCCATATTGGAATCACGGTGCAAATCTAAAAGGGTCATGTCGGGCGACCTTTTCTGTCATGTCGAGTGACCGGAGGGAGTCGAGACACCTTTACATGCATGCTTTGAAGATTTCTCCACTCACTTTGTTAGGTCGAAATGACAACTGAGAGACAGTCGAAATGACAGGATCCGATTTTGAGTCTTATAGTCTCTGGGTTCAAGGATGGACTATTCTATGGTCGTGGAATCGTATGCGTGGGTCTGGGTACCGCTCATATCATAGGTTCTGATGCGCCATCCGTCGGCATCCGCTTCAAATTCCAGACGGTCAGTGTCATCATTGGCTATGATAGGGAAAGAATTGCCGCATTCCTCTGGCTTTACGTATATATGCTGGTGATGATGTCCGCTCAGCATGAGACCGACACCGACATCATTCAGGACAGGTACAAAGTTTTCATTCAGCCATGCCTGCGCATACCAGCTTCCCGGGGTGCGCAATGCCGGGATATGCATTACTGCGACTTTCACGGGTGCGTCAGCGAACAACGGATCCTTGACTGTCTCCCTGATCCACTCGAGCTCAGCCTTTCTGAACGCATCGAATTCGACTGTTCCGGAATATTCCGGAGCAGAATCCGGCTTATCCTCTCCCCCGTCCAGCACGAGGAATGCGACAGGTCCCTGACGGAACATGAAATACGTCAATCCTGTCGGAGTCGGGCAGAACTTTACAAAACGATGTGCTTCGCGTCCGCGCGTCTCATGATTGCCACGGGTATAGACAATCGGTATACCGGAAGTGAACTTCGGCACCACATCGAACACCTTGCTCTGGAGCACATCAGCCTCATTTATGTCAGACACCATGTCACCGTTCATCAGAAAGAAATCAAACACAGCCTTATCCACACCATTGACCAGAGCATTATATTTCTCTTTATTGCCGTGAATATCATTAAGCATGAAGAAACGGCATTCCGGAGCATCATGGTCCAACGTCCTTATTACAGCATCCTGAGATGCAGACGCACGCCTTTCCGGACCGTAATCGGTGCCATATGCGCTGTCGTCATTCTCTACCACCTTGGCATAGATGCGGTACCTGTATTCCTTTCCCGGTTCGAGTCCCGTCACCTTCACAGAATGAAAAACATCTGCGATTCTCCTTCCGGCAATCACATTATAGAACCTTGGACGATCGCACAATTCGAAAGGAGTGCCGTCATTCGGAGCGATCTCAACATAAGCGAAGTTCTTGAGCGAAGACTCCCACATGACAGTAAAGCCTGTCTCGGTCACATTCTGGACCCAGGGTCCGTATTTCACATCAGGATAATTGTCAGCCTTGCAGCTGCATACGGCTGCCAGAAGTACTGAAAACGTTAAAAATATCTTTTTCATCTATCTGCGTTTTTAAATTGTCGCCGGATGATTCCGCCATGCACACAAATATAGACATATATTTTTTAATTATAAGACCTTTAAAAGCTAAATAATAAGTATATTTGCGTGATTTATTGTGCAATTATGATTCTGGCGCTTTTCGGATTTCTCCAGATGTCATTTACCGACATCCTCGACATACTGCTTCTGGCACTTCTTATCTTCTTCCTTTTCAAATGGATAAGAGGTTCCTCGGCGATGAGTATCTTCATTGCCATAGTGTCTCTGTACTTCATCCGCATTCTTGTATCCGCATTCAACATGAAGTTCATGACGACACTGCTGGACACAGTTCTTGATGTCGGAGTGATCGCCTTGATCGTGATTTTCCAGCCGGAAATCAGGAAATTCCTCATAGGACTGGGCAACAGGTACATGAACAGCGCAAGAGGGCGCGAAATCTTCAGCAGGATATTCGGGAAGAAAAAAGAAGGCATTAATTCCAGCACGGCCGTGAACGAACTTACAGAAGCCTGCAGAAGAATGTCTGAGAGCAAAACCGGAGCCTTGATAGTAATTGCACACGACACACCTCTGGATGACGTTATAAGCACGGGAGATGAAATCGATGCGTCAATCCATCGTCGCCTCATAATGAACCTGTTCTTCAAGAACTCTCCTCTCCACGACGGAGCGATGGTTATAATGAACGGCCGGATTGCTGCTGCGAGATGCACACTGCCGATCACGCAAAAGAAGGACATTCCGGCCAATTACGGAATGAGACATAAGGCTGCCATCGGTATCACCGAAGAAAGCGATGCAGACGTGGTCGTGGTGTCGGAAGAGACGGGAAATATCTCGTTCGTCAAAGGAGGCAATGTAACTAAAATACAGAATATCAACGAATTAAAACTGTTGCTGGGAGAATCATTGGGCTAAGGTATGACAGGAATAGATTTCAGATTGGAGCAGAAAATCGGTTTTGACAGAATAAGAGAGATCATTTCCGACAAATGCTCGACTACATATGCGGCGGAAAGGACTGCGACAGAAACCTTTTCGTCAAAGCCGTCTCAGATAAGAAAGAGATTGCTTCTTACAGATGAAATGAGGCTTATAATGATGTTTGAGGACGGATTTCCGTCAAGCGGATTCATAGATTGCATAGATTTTCTGAAGCCTCTGGAGAATTCATCATCAGCCATAGACATAATCTCACTGAGAAAGCTCAAGACAATGCTTGACACCTTGAGAAGGGTCACTGCGTTCTTTGCCGAAGTGAAGGACGGTGTATATCCGAACCTCAAGAGGATGAGTTCGTCAGTGCTTGCCTTCCCTACCATACAGCAGAGGATCGATGGTATACTGGACAGATACGGAGAGGTAAAGGACACAGCGTCTGACATCCTGTATGAAATACGCAGATCGCTGAGGGAAAAGGAAGGGACGATATCAAGGAGGATGAGTGCCATCCTGAAAAAGGCTCAGGAGGCCGGAATCGTCGATTCCGATGCCGGGGTCACCATCAGAGACGGGAAGATGCTCATACCTGTCAGCGCCGCCAACAAAAAGCAGATTTCCGGTTTCATATATGACGAATCCGCATCTGGCAAGACCGCATTCATCGAGCCCGCAGAAGTAGTGGAGCTGGACAATCAGATCAAGGAACTCAAATTTTCCGAACAGAGGGAAATTCTCAGAATCCTGCTGGAATTCACTGATTTCCTCAGGCCATATATCCCGGACCTGCTGGACGCGGCAAGCTATCTTGGAGAAATAGACTTCCTGATGGCTAAAGCGCAGACCGCACTGGAATTCATCGCCGGCATGCCGGTCATATCGGAAAACGGAGAAATCAATCTGAGGAAGGCGCGTCACCCTCTCCTGGAGAAGACTCTGAGGAAGGAGAAGAAGGAAATCGTACCGCTCACCGCCACTCTGACTCCACAAAAGCACATCCTGCTCATCTCCGGCCCGAATGCGGGAGGAAAGTCCGTTTGTCTAAAGACTGTCGGCCTGCTTCAGTATATGTTCCAATGGGGAATGCTCATCCCTACATCAGAGACATCTGAAATGATGATCTTCGACCGGATCATGGTCGACATCGGAGACGATCAGTCCATCGACAATGACCTCAGCACATACAGCTCTTTCCTGGCCAACATGAAGAAGATGCTGGCTGAGGCTGATTCAAGGACCCTGGTGCTGATCGACGAATTCGGTTCAGGAACAGAGCCTGCTGCCGGCGGAGCTATAGCGGAAGCCATTCTCAGCGAATTCGACAAACGGGGAGTTTACGGCATTATCACCACCCACTACACCAACCTGAAGCTGTATGCCTCGGCAGACACAGGTGTAATCAACGGAGCCATGATGTTCGATGTAAAGAACATCGCCCCTATGTTCAAGCTTGAGATGGGACTGCCCGGCAACTCGTTTGCGTTTGAACTGGCCAGGAAGATGGGACTGCCGGAAAGCATCATAAAGGATGCGGAATCAAGGGCAGGAGAAGAGTACGTCGGTATCGAAAGGAACCTTCGCAAGATTGCACGGAACCGCAAGGCCCTGGACGAGAAGCTGGAAAGGATCCGCCACACAGACAAGACCCTCGAGAACATAACCGACAAGTACCAGAAGGAGCTCAAGGACATAAAGCAGCTGAGGAAAGAGATTCTGGGACAGGCAGAAAAGGAAGCGGCAGAGATCATCAAAGGAGCTAACAGACAGGTCGAGAACACCATCAAGACAATACGTGAGTCTCAGGCAGAGAAGGAAACCACAATGGAGGCCCGTAAAGGACTGCAGGATTTCATGTCTGCTCTGACCCTAAGGAAAGAACAGGAAAAGAAGGAAAAAGAAGACTATATCGAGAAGAAAATCCGCCAGATAGACGAGAGAAAGAAGAGGAAGCAGATGCGTAAAGTTCAAAGGGCTGACGAAAAGGCCCAGCAGGAGGAGATGGAGCTGATAGCGGAGAAGGAAAGGATGGAAGCATTCCGGTCAGCCCCTCTCAAAGTCGGCGAGAAAGTGCGCGTGAAGGCAAACGGTATGGTCGGAGAGGTTGTCAAGGTATCAGCTAAGGCTGTTGTTGTTACGATCGGCAACATTTCCAGCAAGATGCCGCTTGACAAGGTGGAAAGAATCACCTCCAACGAATACAGAAATGCCGTAAAAGAAACATCCAGACCTGTATCTTCCATAAAAGTGGACTCGTCGTTGAGCGAAAGGAAGCTGAATTTCAGCACAGAGCTTGACGTGCGCGGAGAAAGGCTGAACGATGCAATCGAAAAGGTTACCAGATATGTAGACGACGCTATAATGCTGAACGTGTCTTCTGTACGTATCATCCACGGCAAAGGCACCGGAGTCCTTAGGGACGAACTGCAGAAACTGCTCAGGACCATGCCTGGGGTGGCCAGTGCGAAAGACGAGCATATCCAGTTCGGCGGAAGCGGAGTTACAGTAATTACATTTGACTGAGAATGAATAAGATAATTTACGCACTTGCTGCATTTATATTAATGGCCGGCTGCTCTGGAGAAGTTTCCTCAGGTCCGGCTGAGGTAATCGACACCTTCACGAAAGCTGTCGCATCCGGCAGATTTGACGAGGCGGAAGCACTTTGCGACAGCCCTGCAATGTCGGAATATATCGAAACATATCGTCAGGTTATGGAAAAACGTGCAGCATCTGACAGCACGGCGACTGCAATTGCTGCCGAGATTCTGGGAAAGCTGGAAATAACGGTCACAGAAGTCAGCAAGGGCAAAGGGAACAGGACGATATTCTACACGATTGAAGACACATACGGACATAAAAAAGAAAAGATAGCCACCATGAAGAATGAGGAGGGAGAATGGAAGGTGACGGAAATAAGAGACAGAGACTAGGACAGGAGGGAGAAGACATTGCCTGCAGGTTTCTGATGGATAAAGGACATACTATAATCGAGAGGAACTGGAGGGCAGGCCATCTTGAGATTGACATAATTTCAGTCAGTGCTGATGGAATACATTTTGTAGAGGTAAAGACCCGCAGAGAAAACATACAGGCTCCTCCCCAGGAAAATGTAAACCACACCAAGCAGAGAAGGATAATCAAAGCTGCAGGATGTTTTCTCAGAAGCAGCAAAGGAAAAGAGTTCGGCATATCGGACTGCCAGTTTGACATAATTGCCGTAACATTTATTGAAGACAAAGTACAGACGGAATTTATTCCGCAAGCATACATACCTATATATTTATAATACTAAGACATAAAACATCATACTGATGAACAGACAACATTGTTATTGCGTGATTATGGCCGGCGGTACAGGAACACGCTTCTGGCCTGTCAGCAGGGCAGCCAAGCCGAAGCAGTTTCTTGACGTGACCGATCATGGAAACACATTCTTGCGCAGCACCTACGAAAGATTTAAGAAAGCGGTTCCTCAAGAAAACATTCTAATCGTCACAGGCGACAGATACAGAGATATCGTAATGGAGCAGATTCCGGACCTGGATCCAGACAATCTCCTTCTTGAACCTTACAGCAGAAACACAGCTCCATGTATTGCATATGCGACCTACACCCTGCTTAAAAGGGATCCCGAAGCCCGAATGGTAGTCACTCCTGCAGACCATATGATTGAAAACGAAGAGTTGTTCGTCCAGACAATCATCAATGCATTCGACTACATCGAAGAAAAGGACATACTGATGACTTTAGGAGTAGTTCCTACTAGACCGGACACAAACTACGGTTATGTGCAGGCGTGCGGAGGAAGCGATGTATACAAGAACGGCAATCCTATGCAGGTAAAGACATTTACCGAAAAACCGGACAGGGATCTGGCAAAAGTGTTCATAAGCACAGGTGAGTTCTTCTGGAATGCCGGTATCTTCCTTTGGAAAGCCGAAACGATCAGAAAGGAGATGGAAAAATTCCTTCCGGAAGTGACCGGGCTTTTCAGAGGATGGGAAAACACAATAGGCACACCAGTAGAAAACGAATTCATCGCAAGGGCCTATACAGACTGTCCGAACATTTCCATTGACTACGGAATAATGGAAAAGACTGATAAAGCATGGATGTATCCGGTAAAATTCGGATGGAGCGATATCGGAACATGGGAGTCTCTCTACAACATAATACCTGACAAGGACAAGAACGGCAATGCAATAAATGCAGAAAAGACTCTGATCGAGAATACAACCGACACACTCGTCGTATCGCCTGAAAAGAAGAAGCTCATCGCAATCAAGGGCCTGGAAAACTATATGGTGGTCGACACTGACAACGTCCTGGTCATATGCCCTAAGGACGACAGAAAATACAGAGACTTCATTTCAAGCATTGCCATGCCTGAATTTGAAAAATACCGCTAGACATCATCCCCGAAACAAATCATTCCCGAAACAAATCATCCCCGAAATAACAACCGTCATCCCCGAAATAACTCATTCCCGAAATAACAACCGTCATTCCCGACCTGATCGGGAATCCGAAAAGAAAACAAAAATGGAAAAAAGAATACAGGCCGACATGGTATCGGCAATGAAAGCAAAGGAGACCGTGCGTCTCGCTTCACTCAGAGCAATAAAAGCCGCAATCCTCCTGGCGAAGACCGCTGAAGGCGGAAACGGAGAAGTAAGTGACCAGGAGATTGTCAAGATCATCCAGAAACTTGTAAAACAGCGCAAGGAGAGCGCCCAGCAGTATTATGACGCAGGGCGCCCGGAACTTGCAGAGAACGAGCTTGCAGAAGTGGCAGCAATGGAAGTATACCTTCCAAAGCAGCTCAGCGAAGCGGAGGTTGAAGCCGAACTTGTAAAGATCATGGCAGAAGTCGGAGCCTCACAGCCGTCCGACATGGGCAAGGTCATGGGAGTTGCCACGAAGCGCCTCGCAGGACTTGCAGAAGGCCGCCTCATCTCGACCCTCGTCAAGAAACTGCTGACACAGTAATACATTCTTATATGACAAGACTGCTGCTGACCATTATCATCCTTCTTGCCGCCTCAACCGGACTGGCGGCACAGGAGCATGATTCGAAAAGCGATTCTCTCGCGTTCGTAAATGCCAAGTGGGAAATCACGGAACTTGAAAAGGGCGCCCAAGCCCTGTATGCCCGGTTCCCTATGTTCAATTCGATGCAGAGCATATGCGTGGTGAAATACCCTATGAAGAAGTTCTGCACTGAAATCCTTCACAGACCTGGCAAGACTGCCGGAAAACCCAGCGTAATCGGCAAGGAGACCGGAGCAAAATTTGCACTGAACGGAGGCTACTTCCATGTCAGGCAGAGGATTCCGTCCGTATATTTCCGTAAGGATAAGGAACAGCTGGGATATACCCACCCGACTGAACTGTACCGCGTGGATGGTCTGATGGGATTCAAGGACAGCAAAGGAAGAAAGGCCAGGATAGCGACAGCCACCGACACCACGCAATATGCTCAGGTGAGCAAGGGCTGGCACTCTGCAATGGCCACGGGACCGATGCTTATTGTTGACGGGGACATCATCGTCCCTGTGCTTACCGGAGACTCTGCAGACGGGGACAATGTCGCTGCCATGAAACAGGAACAGAAGCAGGGTGCAAAAATAAGGACGCATTACTCCTCGTCTCAGTTCTATGACAAGAGACACCCTCGTGCGGCCTTCGGTACCGACGAAAACGGTTATGCATATCTGGTCGTGATAGACGGACGATTCAAGGGACTGGCCGACGGGGCTTCAATATACGAAACCGCCTTCATCTGCCATATGCTTGGTATGACCGAAGCAATCAACCTTGACGGAGGCGGTTCCACAACACTCTGGACAGAAAAGACCGGTGTCATCAATCACCCGCACGATAACAGGAAATTTGACCACGACGGCGAACGTTCCGTCCCTAACCTGATCGTAGTTTACTGATTTACAGCCCTGAAGCAGCCTTTGCTATCAGGGCTTCCGTTTCAGAACGGTCCATTGCACCATCTATGCATATGAACTGGACCTCTTCTGCCTCAGTTGCCACAAAGACGAAACTTTCGATAATTTTCTCATCACCGGCTGTATATAGTCTGACAAGACTTCCTTCTTCCTTTACTTCCAGGAGTATTTCATAGGCACCCTTCTTTACCATGGCTTCCACATTGCTGACAAGTTCGGACCGTATGGCCTTATTTTCCACATCCAGCATATAGAATCCTTTCAAGGTGCTGATAAGAGGAGCAACGTCCATCTTTTCATTATTTCCCAAATCCACATTCAGTTCAGGTATCTTGCCTATCAGCCTGAACATGGCAGGAGAGATATAAACTGCCGACACCCCCTCAGAATCCGAATACTTATTATAAATATTCTTTCCTTCCTGTGCATATGCTCCTACTGCGAGAAGGAGCATCACTGCTATTGCATATAAGTTCTTCATAACTATGATATTATTCTTTAAAATTATCTATATATAGTGCTGAAACGGTCCTGTCAATTATTGCGTCTGACTCTGCGACCATCTTTCTACCTCTGCCGACACTATCTGATATTGCAGCAAAAGCTTTTTCCAATTCTGCGTATGCCATATAAGGATCGTCAAAGGTATCTTCTGGTTCATTGTACCATCTGACTGTTCCGATTCCAAGGCCGATCAGCAAGGCTACAGACGCAGCTGCTGCGAGAAGCTTCATTGTTCTACGAGGCCTTTCAGCAATGCGGTCTGTCAGGAACCGCAAATCCAGGCTGGACTCCAGCCGCTGTTCAAAGCCTTCAGGAACTTTAATATCCTCATTGAGAGAAACTGCTTCAAGCTCCTCGAAACTGATGTTTTCAATATCCTTCAACGACTTCATATTCCTGTTTTTCTTTTAAGAGTTCTTCTTGCCGTGCTTACCAGCACCCTTACATGCACCTCTGACAAACCTGTCCTCTCGGAAATCTCCTCATACCCAAGCCCTTCCTTTGCCAGCAGCTTCATGACTGCCGCCTGCTTTCCAGGAAGCCTGTCTATTTCTGCCATGACTATCTTCAGCAATTCCTTCGCAGATGCCACGCTGTCCGGTGAAGATTCCGCCCTCAGAACCGTTGCATCCAAAGGCTCCACCTTACGGGCCGACCTCCGCCTGATTCTGTCGATGCAGATGTTTTTCAGAATAAAGATACCATAGGCCAAAGGATTTTTGATTTCTGACATCCTGTCTCTGGAATCCCACAGCTTGAGATATAGGGTCTGTACAGCATCCTCGGCATCCTGCTGGGATTCAAGCAGATGGTATGCAACCCTGTAGAACCTCACCGAATAGGGCAGCCATATGTCCTTGAAATCACTCATTCGACATTTTTACGATATCTGAAATCTGCTGTATGCTTACGCTTCCAAACAGACATATAAGTTCACAATTATCCGGCACAAAGATAACAATATCCTCTATCCTTTCCCCATCACCTGAAGAGGTCCCATAAATATTGATGTTCTCCCCTTCTTCCTTGACCTCCAGAATCTTTTCCGCATCCGCCAGCAAATCTGACATCTTTCTCGTAAAAGCCTCTCTTGTCTCCTTATCCGTGTCGCCATAATCGACAACTATCACCTTATTCAGATGATTGAGAATATCCAAAACCATCCTCTCTTCCGGGTCGTCAGCAGCAGCCTTTGCTATCAGCTTCGTAAGGCCCAGCCCTAAATTACCTACAGAAACGACATCGAAGCCCTTCTTTACTTTATGTACTCTGATCATATTTATAATCGACCCCGATCTTACATTTTTATCTGCTGCTGCAGACATATCCGTGACTCCGGCACAGAAGACCGATACCATGATCACCAAGACTGTAATAATTCTTTTCATTTCAACTGTGTTATCAATTCAACTTTTTTTCAAGCGCTCATCATTAATGACGCAAGGACAGGACTTTTGTTAATGTTTTTTTCTAAAAGTGACTGACTAGCACATAAAACAGGAGATTCCAAGCGCCAGGCATGGAATCTCCACAAATATCTATATATAATTCTGCTATTTCTTCTCTGCCTTTGACTCGAGGAAGAGCTCATCCATCTGCTCCTGGTCGATATATGAAGGCGAATCGATCATTACGTCGCGTCCCTGGTTGTTCTTAGGGAATGCAATGTAGTCGCGGATGGTCTCCTGTCCACCGAAGAGCGAGCATACGCGGTCGAAACCGAATGCGAGACCTCCGTGAGGCGGTGCACCGAACTTGAAGGCGTTGATGATGAAGCCGAACTTATATTCTGCGTCCTCCTTGCTGATTCCGAGGACTTCGAACATTCTCTCCTGCATTGCAGCCTCGTGGATACGGATAGATCCTCCGCCAAGCTCGGTACCGTTGAGTACGAAGTCATATGCGTTGGCACAAACCTTCTCAAGATCTTCCTTCTTGTCGCTGTAGAACAGTTCGAGATGCTCTGGCTTAGGTGCTGTGAACGGATGGTGCATTGCGTAGAAACGCTGAGTCTCGTCGTCCCACTCCACGAGAGGGAAGTCAACCACCCAGAGAGGTGCGAAATTGAACGGATCGCGGAGACCGAGGCGGTTACCCATCTCGATACGGAGCACTCCGAGCATATTCTGAGTCTTTCTCTTCGCGCCACAGAGAACGAGCATCATGTCGCCCTTCTTCGCTCCAAGACGGTCTGCAACAGCCTGAAGCTGCTCAGGCGTATAGAATTTGTCGATTGAAGACTTGATCGTACCGTCTTCGTTGAGCTTGATGTATACGAGGCCCTTTGCTCCCACCTGAGGTCTCTTCACCCACTCTGTAAGTTCGTCGATCTGCTTGCGGGTGTAGCCTGCAGTACCTTCGACATTGATTGCACCGATGTAATCCACGCCGTCGAATACAGAGAAACCATATCCTTTTACAAGATCAGTAATCTCGTGGATCTTCATATCGAAGCGGATATCCGGCTTGTCTGATCCATAGAAATCCATTGCATCATACCAGCTCATACGCGGGATACGTTCTGCAATCTCCACATTGAGGACATTCTTGAAGAGCGTCCTCATCATTCCCTCGAATGTATTGAGCACATCCTCCTGCTCCACGAACGACATCTCGCAGTCGATCTGGGTGAACTCAGGCTGACGGTCTGCGCGGAGGTCCTCGTCACGGAAGCAGCGCACGATCTGGAAGTAGCGGTCATAGCCGGCTACCATCAGGAGCTGCTTGAATGTCTGAGGAGACTGCGGAAGGGCGTAGAACTGACCAGGGTTCATTCTTGACGGAACCACGAAGTCACGCGCTCCCTCAGGGGTAGACTTGATGAGGTATGGGGTCTCGATCTCGAGGAAGTTCTGCGCGTCAAGGTAGTTGCGCACCTCGTGAGCGATCTGGTGACGGATCTTGAGAGCCCTCTGAAGAGGGTTTCTACGAAGGTCGAGGTAGCGGTACTTCGCTCTGAGCTCCTCTCCTCCATCGCTCTCATCCTCAATTGTGAACGGAGGTGTATTGGCCTTGTTGAGGACCTTGATATCCGCGATGCTTATCTCGATGTCACCTGTAGGCATCTTCGGATTCTTGCTCTGACGCTCGATAACCTCACCGGTTACCTGAAGTACCCATTCGCGTCCAAGGCTTGCCGCCACATCCTGAAGTTCCTGTGCAGCATGAGCATCGACAACAAGCTGAGTGATACCATAACGGTCTCTCAGATCAATGAAAGTCATACCGCCCAGCTTTCTTGACTTCTGTACCCATCCGGCCAGTGTCACGGTCTGACCTGCATTCTCTATGCGGAGTTCTCCGCAGGTGTGTGTTCTGTACATATATGTATTGATTTATATTTTTTCTTGTTTTTGAGATTTCTCGACTCCCTTCGGTCGCTCGAAATGACAATCCAGCTCTCCCCCTCATCACGACCCATCCAATCATCCTGTCATCTCGACCAAACCAATTCGTCCTCCCTGTCATCTCGACCAAGCGAAGCGCGTGGAGAGATCCCCTTCAAACTAAAATCCAACAAAAATACGAAATAAATAATAATTGTAATACATTTGCAGCCTTAAAATGGACTTTGCATATGTGGCTGCTCCTCGCTTTTATATCCGCTACCCTACTCGGTCTTTACGATGCCTCCAAAAAAGCGGCATTGAAGGATAATGCCGTTCTTCCGGTACTCCTTCTCAACACTCTCTTCTGTACGCTCATTTTCTCTCCCTACCTTCTGGATTCCATCTGCGGTTTCGGATGGTTCGACAAGAATTATAATTCCACGACAAAAGAGCACCTGATGGTGATGATGAAGGCGGTAATCGTGCTGAGTTCGTGGATATGCGGATATTTCGGACTGAAGCACCTGCCTCTGACGATCGTGGGACCTATAAACGCCACAAGGCCGGTTATGGTGCTGGTGGGAGCCATGCTGATGTTCGGAGAAAGACTCAACGCCTATCAGTGGACCGGAGTCATACTGGCCATCGCCTCCATATTCATGATGAGCCGTGCCGGTAAAAAGGAACAGATCGATTTCAAAAGCAACAAGTGGATATGGTGCGTGACTCTGGCCGCAGTGCTGGGAGCTGTAAGCGGACTATATGACAAATATCTGATGAACAGGTTGAACCCACTGTTTGTTCAAAGTTGGTTCAACCTGTATCAGTTCATTATAATGAGCGTCATCTGCGGTGTGATCTGGTGGCCTACACGACATAAGACGACTCCTTTCCGCTGGAATTGGGCAATCCCGCTGATATCGATATTCATCAGCCTCGCCGATTTTGCTTATTTCACCTCGCTGAACGATCCCTCCTCAATGGTATCCGTCGTGTCACTTGTCCGCAGGAGTTCCGTGATAATCTCCTTCATCTGCGGAGTCCTTATCTTTAAAGAGCGCAACATCAAGGCAAAGATTCTCGACCTGTGTCTCATTCTCCTTGGAATGTTCTTCATCTGGCTGGGCACAGAAGCCTGATTGCCCTGCCGCAAAGCTTATGGCAACTTATCAATGAGGCTTTCCGCGGCAATCATACCTTTACTTAAACCTGCACTTCTCTTAGCAAGAGACTGTACGGAAGGTGCTGGATTGAAAAGTGCGAGGCTACCGAATGTCGGCAGGCCGACTGTTTCGGTAAAGCACATGTACTTACCATTGAGCTCTGCAGCATAGAACATCGACATGAACTTAGGATAATTTGGCATATTTACGCCATACCTTACCAATGCGCGCTGTCCGTCTTCCAACACTCCGGCAATCGCAATGGCATATTCACCATCGGTCACCGTGTAATAATTGTCATCTTTATCGCCTCCGAGGAAATACAGATTTACACTTGCATCATATTCCTCAAGATAATAATTCTCCTGTACAAGCTGGGCGTAGAATGTAAGGTCATTGCGCTCCTCGCTGTACTCTACATCTACCGGCACATCTTCAAAGCCCTCATAACCATACATCCAGAAGGATCTGTTCGCCACATGCCTGCTCAGGGTCACAGTGAACTCCACACCGTTCTCACCGACAATGGTCCAGTCCCCAAGCCACGACTTATACTGCTCTGTAGGAATCGCTTCCTTTACTTCGAATACGTCAGAAACCGCATAGAGGCCGCTGACTTTTCCTTCCTGAGTTATACCCAAGGCAACAGCACGGTAATAACCGGGATAAAGGTCAAATGCATCAGACTTGCTGCCTGAATACAAGGCATCTCCGACTGTATATGTGGTTCCATACAACTGGTTGAACTCTTCCACATATGTTCTCAGATCCTCGGCAAAGAGAACTGCCATATCGTAGAGCTGACTGACATCCCAGAGACTTGCGTGTACGATAGTGATTGCATATGTGTTGCGGTCTGTGCTGTTCACTGTCACCACATGGTCGTATTCGACATCATTTATCACCCCCTCGCCGACATAGTTCACAGTCCAGGCCGAATTGACTTTCATACCATCCACCTCAGGGTTGCCAGGATTTTCACTGCCGTTTCCTCCTCCTCCTGAGGTGTCAACCTTAGTCTCGAACTCTACTGAAGCGGAACTGCCATATACTTCACCGTCTGCCGAGAGGCCGAATGCTATGTATTTATATGCAGTACCGGGAGCGAGTTCCTTGAGAACAGTCACATAGTTCTTCGACTTACGAAGCCCCTCTGACGAATCTCCATTCATATATGCCTCGACCGCCTGCGAAATAAGTTCTTCTTCATCTCCATCAACACTTTCAGTCAAAAAACCATACCAGGTATCGCTCTTCTGCCCATTATGAGTCACCTTGATCTTTGCTGAGGTAAGAGTTATATCCTCAACATCCACCAAAAGTTCGAGATTATCATTAAGTGTGCTTTCGTCTCCGACAGGGGTCTTATCACATGAAAAGGCTACCATGGCCGCAATCACGGCCATGGCTGATTTTAATAGTATCTTGAATATCTTCATGAATTACCTATTTAGTTTGCTTCTTGTAGATGCAGACAGCATTATCGTCTTTTGATGCATTATCATTAGTTGATGCATATGTAGTGAATGTTGTTCCTCCAGTGCTGTTGAACTTGATGAGCCTTGTCGATGTAATAGTAGCATTCGCATCAGCCGCATTTATTTCAATTGTCCATGAAGTCGCAGCATTTACAGCATAACTTGTCGCTCTCATCTTAAGACCAGATGAATAATACAAACGATATCCAGTGTCCTTATATGTAAAATCAAACGCCATGGTACCTTCGGTCAGACCCGCCGACAAAGTAAATACCAGCACGCCGGACTCCTCTACGTCATAAATCACATTTCCGGTCTTCTCAATCGCTGCAACAGGGAAACTTGTTGCAGTAGTGGATGTCGGACATGCAAGTGCCTTTTCAAAATTTTTAGCCACAATAATCACCTCATCACCGACTGCAAGTGTCGAAGCATCAGTAACAAGTTCGTAGCCGAGCTTATTTGCAGGATTGACACCCTGCTGAACAGTTACAGTAACAGACGCCATACCATAAGTGAATGTAACCTCCGCCTCACGCGCATCACTTGTTGTGTTCTCTGAAGTAAAGCTTACTGTCGCGGTGTTGCCACCATCATAAGCGAATGCAGCATAATCACACTCTGCCATTACGGCCTCGACCGTTGTCGGAGCTGTTACGCTTCCGTTGACCACAGTCTTGACATCAATGGTCACATCCCCACCAGTGTACTCTGCAGCAACACCTGCTGTAGCAGAAAGTCCGTAGTGGCCCTTGTATATAGATGGATATGTACTGTTTCCTCCTGAACCCTTTGTTGTAGTAGCAACGACTGTGGTAACAGTCATGATGTCACCGACCTCAAGATCCAACGCATTGGAAGCCCAACTGCCGTCTTCCATCTTCAGATATTTGATCTGTGCGACATTGCCTTCTTCGTCCTCAATTTTCCAGGTACCGGAAGTTGTCGCAGTCGCAACGATTTTACCTGTAAGTTTATAAGTAACATTCTCATTCTTCTCCTTAGTCATAAACTCAGCAATGGTTATCTCCTGTGGAGCACCCTTCTGAAGAACATTGAATGTCCAGCTGAGTGGCTCAGAGCCTTCTCTTGTCGCAGTAATGGTTACAACAGCCTCACGCACACCTCCGGCATTTGCCTCTGCTGTGTAAGAAAGAACGCCGTCAGCATAGCTTACGGTAAGCCAGCTCTCGCTTGCAGAAGCGGAAACATTCCAGTCACCGACATAATTGAATACGACCTCTTCCATCGGAGCAGCGGTCTGAGCACCTTCCTCCGCTATAACTACAGGATCATCTGCATCAGGAACTGTCACATTTGCAGCAACAACAGGAATGCTGCCTGCCGCACCTTCAAGCTTATAAATACTTATCTGATAATTACCGGTAGGAGCTGAAGTGGTACAATCGAACTTTCGTGAGCTGGCGGAAGTACTATGAGAATATCTCCAGTATTTGTATGTCTTTTCTATTTCACTGGCTTCGAGCGTCGCTGTACCATCAGTAATCGTCACATCAAAGAGAGTGTTACTGTCACAATAGTCCTGGAGCTTAGGAGAGTAATTACTACCGGTTGCAAATACAAAACCGACAGAAGGATCCCCCTCATAGTCCACGCCATTATAGAAATCAAAGGCGACACGATTATTATCGCGCTGGAGGAGAGTATAGTGCTGAATCCTGTTATCGACAGTTGTGGTCTCAGAGGCAACAGGGTGATACAGATAATCACCTGATTTGATGACTTCTATCTGAGATGCAAGCGGATAATTATTGCCCTGTTTACCTACTGCATAGTTATAGTTCTTTGCAGCAATAGTGACCACATCACCCTGCTTGAGAGTCGAAGCATCCCTTACGAGAACCCACTTGTCACTTGCCGCTACGTCTTTCATGTCCACACTGAAACGGTTTACCCAACCTCTCTTGAACTCCAAAGTCTTACCTTCCTGAACCGCTCCTTTCTTTATGTACAGCCTCTTGTCGGTGATCACGGTCACTGTATAGACATCACCAGCCTCCAGAGCTGTCGGGAGGACAGTGAAATACACATCGCCCGCAGATGCTGTGTTTACGGCTACGCTGCTGCTTGCACCCTCTCCGGCAACAAAATCGTTTGGAGATGCCAGGTCAGCGGCTACTGTTCCTGCAAGTGCTTTGCCGTCTGCTGCGAAAATCACCTGCTTCACCTTGTCGCCAGCTTCAACTTCGAAATTCTTGAGAGTCATTTTTACTACGGCCGCTACGCGGTTAAAGCCCACCATCTGAGCCTCTGCAGGCTGCGCCGTGGTAGTGACGATCTCTGAAACCATGAGATCCGCTGTCGGATCATATGATTCCTCTGACATTGTCTGGACTGCAGGAAGGTTGAGAACTGCCTCACCTATACCTGTAGCGGAAACATATCCTCTTGCCGGATAGATTGTCACATATTTATACTCGCTCTTGCCTTCGTTGGCAGTAAAGGCCGCTGTAATATTTGCCTTACCATCCACTTTTTCATAAGTCACAGAAGCTGCTTCTGCGAGTGCATCGGTCTGTTCGAGGACTTTGAATGTCTCATTTTCGTCCCATGTGAATACTGGCTTGTCACCAGATGTGTTGACAGTTGTCTTTGATTCAGGAGAACCGGCCACGAAAGTGACTGAGACTGTGTTTCCATTTTCAGACACACTTTCCTGAACTTCCTTCTGGCATGCTGTAATTCCCAAAGCAGCTACTGCAATAAGAATAATGCTCTTTACTATCGCTTTCATTGTAGATTCAATTAAGAGTTAAAGATCACCATCAAAGTCATTGTAACCTGAGTCCTGACCAGGTTCTCCAGGAGCTCCGTAGGAACCTGTCAAAATACACTGCTCTACCTGCATATCGATAATTTCCATGCATGGAGCGTCATAAAGTTCATTAAGTTTTTTCATAATTCTATTATATTTGATCATACTTATTCTTTCACACATCTGATAGGAGCCGCGAAGCATCTTGCTCCGTAGGAATACCAGGCTGCGGCTTCGGTTTCATCCAAGATCGGATATATGCCATAATATACTTCATTGAAGGCGACAAAGAGCATTCCCGCCTTGCCGAAGCCGTTCGCTCCGCTACCGAAAGTCTCTGCTGTCCAATAGAGCATCTTCTCACTTGTCTCACCCATGAGACCTGAAACATCCAGATTACCGGTACTAGGGAAATAGTCTCCGTTACCTCCTTTCCATGTCCATCCGTAAGAATTCCGCTCCCATTCCCTGTCTACATATGTGCAGGCATATCCGTCCGGAATCTCATCAAACGCTCCGCGAGGCGGAACTACATAGCCCGGAGGGCATGGATCGAAAATGGTCTTGTAAGACGTGCCAGCCTTGGCATCGCCCCAAAGGCCGGATTGTGACTGCTGCAATGTTCCGTTCCTGCCGACAAGGTCCTGCTGGAGATACCAGTCAAAGACATATTCACCTATTGGTATATCCGTACGGCAGCCGAGCAGTGTCGTAGGATTCTGTACCGAATACTCTATATTGCCCGGAGCCTGAAGAGCCACCGGAGCTACTGAAAGGTACTCCCAGTCCATAATACCATCTCCTGTCTGGGTATTACTGCGGTTAAGGACAATTCGTGCCTGCTCTATCTGAGTCTGGATGGTATTGTATTCCTCCTCTGTCTCAAGCAGGTTGCCATCTGCATCATACGTATGAAAAGGCACCTCGCAGTATGCCACTGGAGAAGGCAGGAACGGATCCTTGCGTCCCCACTGATAGAGCATGCCACGGTTGGCGATATCTTCCGGATCATTGGTGAGAGCTCCTAGGTTACGGTCCATCCACTCCAGACCTTTGCCCTTTGACGTCTTCACAGGCACATCAGACACCCATATATGCCAGCTCCACAATATTTCACCTTCGGCATCATGAATGCTGATGACGGCATTTCCCTGAATTTCTCCAGTTGAGAAATATACAGCCTGCTCTTCCTGAGAGTACACAGGAGAGCCGCTGATGATCTTCGTGCTGCGGGTCTTGTCCGCATCGAATGTAGACTCCCAGGCAAGATCAGCATATGACGCATCCGTAATCTCCAGTCCATGATATCCTACATAGAATGTGTTGCCGTCATCGGCACCGTTTCCTTTCAGCGAGGCGTCGAATCTGCACGATGCATTGGTTGGTGCAATATAGCAGTTGGCTGTACCTCCTGCAGAAAGGTCGATAGTCGCCGCACCCTTCTGAAGCACCTTGAGTCTTGCTTTTGCAACATCCGGCTTTGTTCCGGCAACAACATCCAACACGGCCAGACGACTGTCCTTGCCTGGATTTTCATCCACATAGACGGTAATCTTGTTGCCGTCTATGCTGATATCCAGCCAGTCCTCGACACACTGAACATCCCATTCCTCGCGGTTTGTCGCCACGAAAACAGCCTTCTCACCACCATCCTCGGAGATTACGGCGGAGGTGGAGGAAAGTTTTACCGAGGCAAAGTCCGGATCAGGGAAAAGGACATCGGCCGGCTTGCTGCAGGCTGCCAGCAGAAGGCTGCACAATATAATATTTGATATGTTTCTCATTATCATTTTTCTATTTCCAATCAGTTGGCATTTCACTATAATCTGTCAGGGCCGTACAACCGGAGAAGCAGGCTGAGTGGGCTGATGTTGAAGATGGGACTATAGGAAAGTCATCACCTCTTGTTCGCTCGTACAGATGTACTTTCTTCTCTACTCCTTCTGCATCTGTTATCAATGTGTATGGCGATTCACCTGTAAGAGATGTACAGCCTTCGAAACATTGGTCGATGTAATTAATGCGACGGACAGAGTCAAAGAGTCCGGCTGGGAGAGATTTGAGGCTAGAGCAATTCATGAAGCACTCGGCAAATGATATACTCGAGGTCTTTGTGCCTATGGCACTGAAAAGATCCTCCGGAATACTCTCAAGCGAAGTACAGTCTGCAAACGCCGCCTCAAACGATGTTATGCCAAGAGTGCCGGCAAACAGACCGGACGGTATTGTCTTCAAGGATGAACATTCGGCAAAGATATCCTTGACCGAGGTAACCTTTTCCGCAGCAGGAAGAAGGTCCGATGGAATGCTTTCCAATGCCGAACATCCGCAGAATGTGCCTTGGAAGCCAGTGGCAAGCGTATTTTTCGCAAAAAGCCCTGCCGGCAGAGACTTCAGTGACGTACAGCTCACAAAAGTTGCAGTAAACTTTGTTTTGGAACCGGCCAGGGAGTCAAAGAGCCCATCAGGAAGATATTCCAGAGAAGTGCAGTTCTCGAATGCATAGGCAAGAGAACTTACTGAAGTCGATTCCGGGAATATCGGACCTTCTATCTTTTTCAATGACGTACAGTTACTGAACAGTTCCTCGAAGCCTGACGACACCGCAGTATTGCTGGCAAAAAGTCCGGCAGGAATGGTCTCTATACCCGAACCGTTGAAGAGATTCTTGAATCCAGGTGAAGTCACTTTTGTGAATGTCTTGAAAAGGCCTGCTGGAACAGTCTTGAGATTCGTACAGTCTGCGAACATATATGTAAAATCTGCTGAAGAATAGTCCCTCGCATCAGCAAAAAGATCCTCCGGAACGCTCTCCAGAGCAGTATTTTCAAACGTATATACAAATTCGTATGCCAAATTCATTCCGCCGAAAAGGCCTGAAGGAATCTGCCTTAACGATGTACAGTCCGAGAAGCAGTATCTGAATGACTTGGCTGCTGTAAGGCCGTCGAAAACACCCGGCTCGATCTCTGTGAGAGATGTGCAGCCCTGGAATACGGCACCTATGGTCTTGGCACTTGAAAGTCCCTCGAAGATACCCCTCTGAAGACGTCTTACACCTGTCTTATAGAACAAATATTCAAGATTGGTAACCGCACCATTGCCCTTGAATATGCCGGAAGGAATTTCTGTCACGGATTCGCATCCCGCAAACATATATTTTATATCAAGCGCCGCAGACGCACCCTGCATAAGGTTGTTCGGTATCGATTTGAGATTTACACATGCCGAGAATGCTCCAGTAAATACAGTAGCGGCAGACTGCGCTGCAAAGATGTTGTCCGGTATCGAATGTATTGCTGTAGCGCCAAAAACATAGTCAAGCTGTTTGACAGCAGGACAGTTGAGGAAAAGACCTTCCGGGATTTCTTCGAGTTTTCCGACAGAGACAATCTTTCTGATTTCTTCAAAATTCGGCAATGTGCTGGTGGTCACCACATAGCCCGAACCTATGCCGTAGAATGTATAGGAGAAATCCTCTGCTGCCGCGCAGCTGGCGAAGAGATTTTCCGGAATTTCGGATATTGAAGCTGAGTGACTGAAGCAGTCTTCGAAATTCTTCGCAACAGTTGCATATCTGAAAAGACCGGACGGTATCTCCTCAAGAGATTCACAGCACGAGAATGCTCCAAGAAATGACTTCACAGAAGCGAAAGATCCTGCAACATCGTTAGGAATAGACTTAAGGTTGTTGCAGCCGAGGCACATATCTGCAGCAGTAGTATAGCCCATCTTGCCCCAAGAAATGATGCTCTGGAGCTCCGGAGACATAGATTCTCCGTCACTGAATTCGAGCGACTTTGCAGTTCCGGTCATTTCGATGGTATATCTGCCCGGATCCTTGTATACATGCATCGGTCTCTTTGAGTCGAACGTCTCCTTTGGCGAGCCGTCACCCCAGTCCACAGTCACATTGCCTCCTGTCGAAGTAGTAATCACAGGCGCTCCGATCAGCTGGAAGTCCGGCTCGGAAATGAGCACTTCGTATATAAGTTCTTCTGTATCAGGGCCTATCTGACGCACATTCACCTTGGCTGTTGCATTATTGTCCGGTTCTCCCACTGTCACGGTCAGCGAACCAAGGCGCTGGTTTCCTCCATTATTTGACTGGATGGAAACGCTGAGGCGGTCGCCTTCTGACGACACGTTGAACCAGTCGCTGCCGTCTGTCTCGAATGTCCAGTCAAGCTCCGGATTTGATGTCACTGTGACAACCTTGGTGTCACCCTCGTCGTCTGTAGCCACATTCTGTGTACTCAGACGCACATACGCTGTTCCATCCTGTCTGACGATAAGCCAGTCTGAATCCTCACCTGCCTTGATCTGGATTTCTGCTGTCCTCTGCTCTGTGGTCCTGTTCGGATCTGCCGTCAGCTTGATCATATTGTCGGACTTCTCAATGAGAAGCCAGCTGCAAGTGCAGTCAAAGTCCCATTCGTCCTGATTGGTATCGACTTCTATCTGCGCAACAAGTTCCCTATATGCCCTGAAACGCTTGTCATTTTCAGTAAAGCTGATTTCAGGCACTCCCGAGTGATTCTGAGTTACCGTAAGAGTTACGGAAGCCTCCTGCTTATCGTTGGAAGCCTTTATGACAACCGTCGCGGTGTTTGACTTGTCGGATGTATTCCTCTGAGCCTTCAACGTAAGGAAATATTCATCAGCGCTGACCTCGAGCCAGTCCTCCCCGCTTGTCTCATATGTCCATTCATCCTGATTGGTAAGGACATCCAGAACGACTGCGCCTCCCCTGGTCTTGAAGAGAAGATTGCCGGCAAGACCATCTTCTGACATCTCAAGCTGCCGGCTGTCAGAAGAGACTTCAAGCGTTACCCTGCCTTCAGAAATCGGAGGGTCAATCGGCTGAATGGCTTTTCCGCACGAAACAGCAGCAAGTATAGCTGCAATTATATAGATATATCTTTTCATACGGCAATCTGATTAGAATACATGCTTTTTAAACACAATAGGTCCCATCGGGAATAATGTCGGCAAATAACGAGATCCTAAAGCAACCTTGTCGCCATTGTCATTGTATGTCCACAAACCGAATCCCACATGGTTAAATCCTTCAACTGCAGGAAGTTCCAGAGAGATAACAGAAAAGTCTTCAGACGGGACACCATCAACTTCGAGCGAAGCATAGGAGAACTTGGAAGCTCCCACCAGAGTGAGATAGAAGTATGTATCATATGAATATACCGTCCATCCGAAAGGAATCACGATATTACCGGTATCCTTGTCGTAGCGGATCTCCAGACGAGTTCCCGGATAGAGGAAATCTCTCATCACATATGTCTTTCCATACTCTCCTTCCTCAAGATTGAAAATGAGATAATTTTCCGAAGGGGACGGATTATAATCCAATGAATTAAGAGATCCATTATTAGAATAATACCACTTTGCAGCTGTAATCTCCCACTTGCCTATCAATTGGAAATAAGGATTTTCCGCGCGCGTGCCTTGGGTAATGACAATATCGCGGATCTGCATCTGCTCACCGTCACCAATATACATGGTAAGGATTGCAGATCGCTGCTCTTCTGATTCATTAGGCTGACAAAGGATGATCATCCTGTCACTCGGAACCTCATGCACGACTGTAAGCCAGTCTACATCATATTCTAAGGTCCAGTCATAGTTTGATGTAACGGTGAAACTGGCCTTGCCACCTTCCGAATCGAAGCGGTGGTCCTGCGCAGTTGTCGAGAACTCAAGAGGCAGAGCGCCTTCTTGAACAACCTCAACACTATAAGGCTCAAAATGACCTTCCGGACTTGAAAGGATTATGACTCCTGAACGGGATTTCATGGAATAGTTCGGTTCAACAGCGACATGCAATGCGTCAGAAGCGGCCTCAAATGTAAACCAATCCTCTTCATCCGCATATGCAGCAATCCATTGCTCGTCTACCGGGAATGGCGTTACAGTCAAAGACTTCTCCGATCCACTCATATCGAAAACCACGCTGTTTTCCGACAGAGTCAGCTGATAAGCATAGTCAGGACCTGATTCCGCACAGCCTGACAGTATAAGAAAAGAAATAACGATCATTATTGCACATAATGACCTTCCGAAAAACTGCATACAAAAGTGCTTCTTAAATATGAATAACAAACCTAATGAAAGATTTTTACAAAAGCAAGTGTTAACTGGGTCACATTCAGCACCTTATGTTTGCACATTAAAAACAAGGGGATGGTATGCGGTAACGATTTTGCTATTTTTTATAAAAAATAGTTACAAAGAGAGATATAAACATCCGATTAATTTAAAAATCGCAACATCTGTACAGAAACACAAATTATTCTTATTTTCAACGGATTACACCTTTAGATAATGCTGACCGGAATATAAAGAAACCTTCCCGCTGATTGCAGGAAGGTTTCTGTGGTCCCACCAGGGCTTGAACCTGGGACCCCCTGATTATGAGTCAGGTGCTACTAACCAACTGAGCTATAGGACCTTTCAATATTAATTTGCCTGTGGTTCGGAGTGATTACCGAACCACTTTGCAAATATAATACTTTTTTCGATTAGTTGAGCTTTATTTCAACCTCAACTCCTGAAGAAAGTTCAAGCTTCATAAGAGCATCAACAGTCTTAGGTGTTGAATCGTAAATATCAAGAAGACGGCAGCATGAGCTGAGCTCGAACTGCTCACGTGACTTCTTGTTTACGAAAGTCGAGCGGTTTACTGTAAAGATCTTCTTGTGAGTTGGAAGCGGAATAGGGCCGTTTACACGAGCACCTGTTGCCGATACAGTCTCAACGATCTTCTTTGCCGACTTGTCAACAAGCATATGATCGAATGATTTGAGTTTAATTCTAATTATCTGGCTCATATCAAATTTCGTTGAATTCAGTTTAACAATTATTCGTCATCCTCAGCCTTGTAACCGCTCTTCTCCACGATTTCCTTAGCAAGTCCTGCAGGAACCTCAGCATAATGGTCGAATGACATTGTGCTGGTTGCACGACCAGAAGAAATTGTACGGAGGATAGTCACGTAACCGAACTGCTCTGCGAGTGGAACGTATGCCTTGACAATACGTGCACCGAGGGTTGAGTCCATTGCGTTGATCTGTCCGCGACGACGGTTAAGGTCACCTACGATGTCTCCCATGTAGTCCTCAGGGGTCACAACCTCGAGGCTCATGATAGGCTCAAGGAGAACTGGCTTAGCCTTAGGGCAAGCATGACGGAATGCAAGACGAGCTGCGAGCTCGAAAGAGAGCTGGTCAGAGTCAACCGGGTGGAATGAACCATCCTTGAGGGTTACCTTGAGTGATGGAACCTCATAACCTGCAAGAACACCGTTAGCCATTGCTGACTTGAAGCCTTTCTCTACAGATGGGATGAACTCCTTAGGAACGTTACCGCCCTTAACCTCATCGATGAACTGAAGACCTGTTGCGCCCTCATCTGCAGGGCCGATCTCAACGATGATGTCAGCGAACTTACCACGTCCACCAGTCTGCTTCTTGAATACCTCACGATGCTGGACTGTCTGAGTGATTGCCTCTTTGTAGTTAACCTGAGGTGCACCCTGGTTGATGTCAACACCGAACTCACGACGGAGACGGTCAACGATGATGTCAAGGTGAAGCTCACCCATACCGCTGATGACAGTCTGGCCTGTATCGTGGTCAGTCTTAACTGTGAATGTAGGGTCCTCCTCAGCGAGCTTAGCAAGCGCGATACCGAGCTTGTCAAGATCCTTCTGAGTCTTAGGCTCTACAGCAAGACCGATAACCGGATCTGGGAACTCCATAGACTCGAGGGTGATAGGAGCCTGCTCGAAGCAGATTGTATCACCGGTACGGAGATCCTTGAAACCTACTGCTGCGCAGATATCTCCAGCTTCAACGAACTCGATAGGGTTCTGCTTGTTCGAGTGCATCTGGAAGAGACGTGACACACGCTCCTTCTTGCCTGTACGTGTATTAAGAACGTAAGAACCTGCATCAAGCTTTCCTGAATATGCTCTCATGAATGCGAGACGACCAACGAATGGGTCTGTTGCAATCTTGAATACGAGTGCAGCAAATGGCTCCTTAATGTTTGGCTGACGTATTTCCTCATCACCTGTGTTAGGGTTTGTACCCTTGACAGAACCCTTGTCAAGTGGAGAAGGAAGATAACGCATAACCGCGTTGAGGAGGAACTGTACTCCCTTGTTCTTGAATGACGAACCACAGCATGCAGGTACTATAGCCATATCGATAGTTGCCTTACGGAGTGCCTCGATAACCTCTTCCTCTGAAATAGAGTCCGGATCCTCGAAGAACTTCTCCATAAGAGTCTCATCGTACTCGGCAGCAGCCTCAACGAGCTTCTCTCTCCAAGTGTTAGCCTCGTCTACGTACTTCTCAGGAATGTCTGTAATCTGGTAGTTGACAAGGGCATCTGAATTATGATCGTAGATCATCGCCTTCATTGCGATAAGGTCAATGATACCGTCGAACTTATCCTCAGCACCGATTGGGATACAGATTGGAACCGCGCGAGCTCCAAGCTTCTCCTTCATCTCGTCGATTACAGCAAAGAAGTCCGCACCTACACGGTCCATCTTGTTTACATAAGCAATCTTAGGAACTCCATACTTGTCAGCCTGACGCCATACGGTCTCAGACTGAGGCTGAACGCGTCCTACCGCACAGAAGGTAGCAACTGTTCCATCGAGGACACGGAGTGAACGCTCCACCTCAACGGTGAAGTCAACGTGGCCCGGAGTGTCGATAAGATTAATCTGATACTGATTCCCGTTATAATTCCAGAAAGCTGTGGTAGCAGCTGAAGTAATGGTAATACCACGCTCCTGCTCCTGAACCATCCAGTCCATTGTAGCACCACCTTCGTGTACCTCACCAAGCTTGTGTGTCTTACCTGTGTAGTAGAGGATACGCTCAGAAGTAGTGGTCTTGCCGGCATCAATGTGAGCCATGATACCGATATTTCTGGTGTATTTAAGATCTCTTGCCATTTTCTGTAAGTAATTCTTAAATGGTTGGGATTAGAATCTGAAGTGTGCAAATGCCTTGTTGGCCTCTGCCATTCTGTGCATGTCTTCTTTTCTCTTGAATGCTGCACCTTCGCAGTTATATGCTGCGATGATTTCAGCACAGAGTTTTTCTGCCATTGTGTGGCCTGAACGCTTACGTGCGAAATTGATCATGTTCTTCATAGAGAGAGAGATCTTTCTTTCAGGACGCACCTCCATTGGCACCTGGAAGTTAGCTCCACCGATACGACGTGACTTAACCTCAACCTGAGGAGTTACGTTCTCGAGAGCCTTCCTCCAAATATCTAGAGGAGCCTTGTCAGAATCTTTCATCTTCTCGCCTACCATGTCAATGGCATCGTAAAAAATAGAATACGCGATACTCTTCTTACCATCCAGCATAAGGTTGTTCACGAAACGGGTTACGTTCACATCGTGAAACTTTGGATCTGGAAGTAGAATCCTCTTCTTAGGCTTCGTTTTTCTCATTTTTTGTAGAAAATTAAAGGTGATAAATTAAAATTACTTCTTAGACTTCTTTGGTCTCTTGGTACCGTAGAGAGAACGTGACTGTGTTCTTCCATCGACACCTGCAGTATCCAAAGCACCTCTAAGGATGTGGTAACGCACACCCGGA
>JAFQGK010000058.1 GCA_017398335.1 Bacteroidales bacterium
ACAACAAGCTTATCGGTAACTTCATCCTTGACGGTATCGCACCTGCACCAAGAGGTGTACCTCAGATCGAAGTGACATTCGACATCGATGCAAACGGTATCCTCAATGTATCTGCAAAGGACAAGGCTACCGGCAAGGAGCAGAATATCCGTATCGAGGCTTCATCAGGACTTTCCGAGGAGGAAATCAAGAGGATGAGAGACGAGGCTAAGGCAAATGAGGCAGCAGACCAGGCTGAGAAGGAGCGCATCGACAAGATCAACAATGCTGACGGAATGTGCTTCCAGACAGAGAAGAACCTCAAGGAATACGGTGACAAGATCCCTGCTGACAAGAAGGGCGCTATCGAGACAGCAATGAACAGCCTCAAGGAGGCAGTAAAGGCTCAGAACATCGCTGACATCGACAAGTACAATGCAGAGCTCGAGGCAGCATGGCACGCGGCTTCAGAGGATATGGCAAAGGCTGCTCAGGCAGGTCAGGCAGGAGCTCAGGGTCCGTTCCAGGGAGGTCAGGCAGGTCCTCAGGGAGGCGCTGACGACCAGGGCGTAGACGAACAGTAAAAGATTATATACATCTTAAAAGGACCGTTACCATTTAAGGCAACGGTCCTTTTTTTTGAGCGGGTAACGGGGGTCGAACCCGCGGCCCTCGGCTTGGGAAGCCGATGCTCTACCACTGAGCTATACCCGCAATCTTGACAAAGATAAGCAGAATTTTTACATCTCTGCAACCGGTACCCTGTCAATGCGTTCAAAAGTCTGGACAAACGAAGGGTCATTCACGCCAATCCAGATCATCGAGCTATGTGTAAGTTCCTTGATAACATATAGGTCACTCCACTCTTCACCTACATTATCTATACCTCTGATATATACGCCGAGTTCCGGGTCAGAATAGAGTTTGAATGTTCCCTCCGAATAGTCGTACGACGACGGTATCGAGTTCATCGCATCCCAGATCTGGAACTTCTCACCGGAGCGATTGAAGTTGATATAGAAAGATGTCTCTTCTAAAATAAGGGCTCCATTTACAGAAGTAAGAGTCCAGGCACCGTGCAGGTTGCTTGCATTGACTTCCAGATTTGGAACAGCTTCCTTTTCTGGCTTATTGCAGGAAGTCATAAGAGCAACAGCTATAGCGGTAATTACTATGAAAGTTCTGTTAAATATATGTTTCATTGTACTGATTAATTACTTTTAAGATACGATTTTTACTTCAAGCCGCAGAACAGCGCTTGGCTGTCTGTTATCACCTGTATAGACAAATACACGTCTCAGATTTATCCCCAGACGTCCTTCCGGATCATAGACTACCGTGATGACTCCCTTTTCCCCTGGCGGGACAATCCTCTTATCATAACTTGCCTTGGCACATGAACAGGTAGAGACCAATCTTGATATAAGAAGATTCTTCTTACCTTTATTCATGAAAGTGTATGTAAAAGTCCTTGGAGCATCCGTCTGCTTCATCTCCACATCCTTTATCAGTTCTGTATCAAAGACCATCTCGGAAGCATCAGGTGCCAAAGGAGGACTGGCGATACTATCGATCTGTTCCTTGGACAGAATCCTTATCTGCGCCATTGCACTATGACTGATAGTCAAGGCCGCCGCGAGAAGTATAATCCTGAAGACCTTCATTAAAGCCAGCCGTTACTTGAGTCAGCAGTACGAACCGAAATCACGAATTTCTGTTCTTCTGAACCGCCCTTGATAACTACTGAAGTCTGACCTGCAGACTTGCCTGTTATCACAACCTTTCCATTCTCAAAGTTCGCAGTAGCCACTGACTGATTTTCCACTGTTAAAGTGTAATTTAGTGATTTACCATTCTCAAAGTACACTGCAGGACTGATTTTTCTTTGAGTTCCCACAGCAAGAGTTACGTTAGGGAATGTCATTGCCGGAGCCTCAGTTCCATCAATCGCCGCCAACAAAGCTTCGGCATTGACCACACCGGATCCCATCTGTCCCTTATACGTCTTGAGAGGCGTAAGATTCGGGTGATTATCACCCATGTCAATGACATACTTGTACCAGAACTTCTCACCATCAAAGATATCCTCCGGAAATTCCGTTGCTGATGAATATAGCAGGTCGATAAACTCCTCTGCCTTGAAATGTTTTCTCTGCTGAAGGGCGTATGAAAGTCCCAATGCAATCACACCTGAAACCTGCGGACAAGCCATTGATGTTCCTTCCATATATCCATATCCGAGAAAGTCACCGTCAAGATCTCCAAGTTGAGAGTCGGTGTGCCACTCTGGAATAGTTGACAGGATACAACCAACAGATCCCATATAATCCTTGATTACATTTCCTTCAGCATCCTTTGGTACATACTCGAAATAGTAATCCTGATCGCCACCAGGAGCAGAGATATTTGTACCTGGTCCATAGTTGGAATAAATAGCAGGGGTATAGTCACCTGCGATGCCGGCAACAGCTACAAACTTGCCGTAAGCTCCCGGATAACTTGAAGCTGCCGCAGATTCATTTCCACCTGCAAATACAGCTATACCTCCATCTATCACACCCGATGAAGATCCGGCTGTCTCTATGAAGTAGTCCAGAGCCTGCTTCTCAAGCGGGTTATAAAGTTCCCACTCTTCGTCTGTAGCAAACTGAGCCCCCCAATCATAAGGGTTTGCTGCTCCCGATATATATCCCCAGCTACACTGTAGAATCACAGCACCATTGTCTGCTGCATACTTGATGGCACGCACCTCATCCAGCAAAGTACCGACATATTCACCTGAGAATATCTGGCATGACATGATTCTGACACCGCTGTCGGCACTGCCGTCGCCACCAGCAATGGATTTTATTCCCAGTCCATTATTATTACGAGCCGCGATAGCACCTGCCACATGGCTTCCGTGTCCACTGTCATATCTTGAATTGACTGTAATCTTTCCCTGCTGCTTGACGAAATTATATCCATGGCGGTCTCCGGCATATCCATTACCGTCTGCATCTTCCGTCGAGCCATAAACCTCACCTTCGTTCACCCACATACTTGCAGCCAGATCAGGATGAGTCACGTCCACTCCTTCATCAAGCACTGCAACGATAATATCAGGATGTCCGGTACATTTCGCCCACGCTCCTTCTGCCCGTATATCAGCACCAGGGACAAATTTGGTAATCTTTGCATCAGGTATCATATCCTGAAGAGAACCGTCATTCTTAAGATTCCACTGATATCCGTACAGAGGGTCCTCTGAATCTGCTTTAGAAGCTGTAAGCTGCTGAATCATATCGGAAGTAAGCGGCATGGCTTTCTTGTCAGATGCCCTTTTCAGGGTACGGTTGAATGCGACTCTGCTGACTTCACCCAACTTACTGAGATCTTCGGCAACTTTATCTGCCGGAAAATTCTCTGAAAAACGGACAACATACCATAAATGCAGCCCTGCCTCAATTGCCTTCTCCTCTGTGCGGGAATCAACAGGAAAGACTCTCTCTATCTCGTAACCTTCGACAAGAGAAAGGATCTCGTCCACACTCAGCACACCCGACTGAGTTGCCGGAGCCTTAATACCTGACTTTGTCACACCGGCGTTCTCGAGCACTTGACTTACACGAGGATCGAAACGCACCAGAAGTTCACCAGCAACGACATCTTCCGACATCTGGGGAACTCTATCTTCTGTATGATTGTCTCCCACCCCAGGGCCATCTACGGAGCAGGCTATCAGTCCGAATGCGAAGACTGACGTCGTAGCAAATATTCTGAATATTCTGTTCATCATTTATTCCTCCGTAATGTTTTTAGGGTTAAATTTCTTATTCACAAAAATGTCGTAATAATAGTTCAGATTCGTAGGAGCATTATTGAAACCAGCCTTATTGCCATCTTTTGCTCTACCTTCCTGCGACCATATCAGCAGATCCGGGAACCACAGGTCCAATTTAGGATGATAGAGCAGCCACTTAGGCAAATCTCCATAAAGTTTATTGAGATTTATAGCAAGGAAATCTGTCTCCGGAAGTACCATTGGGACATCATTCTCTTCAAAGAAATTATTGCCGACAGCAATGGAATCCTTGATATTCAGGTCTGAAGTTCTCCAATAACGTGCTGACCCTTTCTTGGCAGCAAGAATCTCGACAATCTCTTCATCGGTAGGAAGTTTACCCTGGATATGATTTGCAGAGAGCCTGAGAGTGTCGAGGTTATCCCAGGTAAGGAGCCTTACAGGGAAACCTTCCTCATCTGAAAATCCACCGATATTCTGACGGGTATCATTCGAAAGGTCTGAAACGGTATAACGGGTATTCGCGTTAAGGATCAATGCCGTGAGCTTTGGGAAAGCTTCCTCATTAAGAATCGCTGGAATAGTCTGGAAGTTATTGGACTCCAGATTAAGATACTCAAGATTTGTAAGGTTCTTGAAATCCTCATGGAGAGAATTCAGACCATAGGCACCTATAGTAAGTTTTCGAAGCTGCTTCAGTTCACAGATATGCTGTCCACAATCAAGATCACCTAAGAGGAATGTATTGGAATTACCATAGAAGAACAGTTCTTCGGCCTCCGTCAGATACTTGACCTGATATGGAATAGGTTCCGTCGTCCTGAACATTGTAAATTCTGCAGACCTGACACGACCATTTCGCTCATCCTTTGTCTTCCAGACAGTTATACCATTCCAGTTCTCCAACTTTTCAGAAGTATCCCAGGATGCCAGCATTCCAAGAGTACGTCCTATGGCAATCACAGCAAGCGAATCACCCTTCACGCCTATCTCTATTGTCTCTGCCGGATTCTGAGTTACGAAGAGCACTTCATTTTTAGCAATGGCGAAAGATGGATTCACCGGAGTGAACCTGATTTCAGTGTTTCTGCCTTCTTCCTTGAAATTGACGTCATACCTGAACTTAAGAGTAACATTACGCGGACGCGCCACTCTGTCGTCAAAGGCATATTTCGACTTCTCCATCTCAAGCCATTCGATTCCTTCCGGCATATCAACGGTAAAGTCAAAATTCGATTTCACCTTCACAGTAAAAAACCTGTTCTCAAGGTCTTCATAGCTTGGAATCTCAATGTCTGCATTATCCAAAGTAAGTTCATAAAGATAGCCATCCTGCTTTACTTTGAAATCTTTTCTATATTCTCCGTCAACACTGGAAATTCTGACGATTGCCTCACGAGAGTCTACAAGAGCAGAATCGATCAGGACCTTACAATCTGCAGATCCTATTCCATTGGCAGGCGATACAGTAATCCATGGTACAGCTGTAGTCGCCACCCATTTCTGAGAAGCCGAGACCTTCACATTTCTCACTCCGCCATCCGGTCCTATCGATATCTCGGTGGAATCGACTGACAATTCCAGAGGCTGTTCATCCACACATGCTGCAATCATCATTATCGCAGCTGCAGCAATAAATAATCTGTTATATATCTTCATATCCGATTCCTCCGTTACATTTTCATAAGATCACATCCTCTGATATCCTGCGTCTTGTCATAAATCAGGTAATATGCACCTATAGAGAACTCGTAGCAGACATTTGAGGCATCAAGGATAAGATTAGGATTGTCACTTACCTCGAGATAATAACAAATCGGAGAAATCGTATCATCGATCTTACCAAGATTATTGGAACCGAGATAAAGTCCTCTGAGACCCACATGCTGATAAACTCCCTGCGGCCATTCTGAAAGGCATCTTTCACCAGCCTTGTTCCTCTGTCCTCTGACACCGAACACAGTAAGGCCGGCACAGTTGAGAGGCTGATAAGGGAATTTCGAAAATTCATTATAAGACAGTTCCACACCATAGAGATATGGGACATTACCAGCATGCAATGTGTTAGGAAGTGAAGTCAGGTCATTGTACGAAAAGTCCAGGGACTGGAGGAAATCTGAACTTTCACCTTCGAGTTCAAATACCTCTTCAGGAATCTTATTCAAACGGCAACCGCGCATATTGAAGAACGCGACCTTTGACTTCGACCGTGCGAATTCCACCGGGAACACCTCCAGAGGATTATCTGCAAGCGTTAAAGTTTCCACATTTATTCCCTTGTACTGACTTCCGTTCTGCACCTTTGTTATCTTATTGCCGGAGAAATCCACGGACTTCATGATAAACTTTGATTTCGCAGAGAAGATATCCGGGAACTCCGTCAGATTATTGTAACTGAAGGAGATATTCTCAACGTCATCCATTCCGCAGAATACTCCGTCTGCTCCAACAGGAATCTCTGTAAGTCTATTATGGTCCATATAAAGCTGAACCATCACGATATCGCTTCCGAACGGATAGATCTTGTCTATCTTATTGTACGAAAGGCTGAGAAGTCCAAGGCTCTTAAGGTTCGATATATTCTTTGTAACCTCTGTAAGCCCGCACTCGTTCATATATACCATCTGGAGAGTTTTATATGATACATATGTGCCATCCTCATCGTTGCCATCGCTGTATGCAAGGGCATCAAGTCCAAGATCGGCCTGATTACCCTTGGACCCATCGTGTCGGGTATAATCAGAAGGTGTCTCACCCCACTGAGGATTACTAGACAGATTCGCCTGTACCAGAGCAGGCATATGCGCGAGTACAATTGGGAATTCCTTCATTTCAGGAAGATTGTACAGCTCAATGTCAGTACATGACTCCAGCTGGGCAAAAGATGAAGGAAGTTCAGAAAGTTCGCTGTTAGCGATGCACAGCTTCTGAAGGTTCTTAAGGTTTCCGATAGACTCCGGAAGTTTTGTAAGACCATTGACAATGGTACCCGGATTAGTGTCCATAGGACGGACTTTCATACGACCTGTTCCCTTCTCGATGATATCATTCTCTGACATCGTCTTATACATCTCTATCTCAGGAATGCTTACTCCTTTCTCCATCATAGCACGAGCTATCGGTTCAGAAAACTGAGTAGCAGGATGAGTCTTGCGAAGATACTCCTTGGCTTTCTGCATTCTTGTCACGGAAGACAGAGCTGATGTATATTCTTTTGAACCATAAGTATAAAGGTTCGTATCGTTATGTGTACCAAGGTAAAGCTCAATCAGCTCAGTAAGCTGACCAAGTTCATCAGGCATCTCACCATAGAAGCCGAAATTACTGAGGTCCAGCAAAGCTACACGCCCGTTTGCATGAAGCTGAACTCCAGGCTGGTCACCCCACAGATCCACATCTTTATTGAAATTCCAGTTTGCTCCTGTCTGGAAATTCTCTCCCACATAGTACCAGTCCTCTCCACCGAGAGCCTCCCAGATAGCTTTCAGCGCATAATAATCCTTTATATATTCTGAAGCTTCACTCAAGATTACCGGTACATCAGCCTCAGTAACCTGATTGTCAACTACAGTAAACACCTGGTTTTTATCAGAAACAATATTATTATTTTCTCCCAGCAGATCACTCTTCTTATCCGATGAATACAATATATAAGACTGTGCCTTGTATGTTCCGGCAGGAAGACTTACGAGAGTATCGCAGACAGAATATGAATTCTGCCAACCCTTCTGAGGCCTTTCAGGATATGTATAGTCCTGTTCCGGATTCTTGCTTTCATCGAAGCTCATCTGGAAGGTAGCAGGGATATTGAATTTATATTCCAGCCCGTTCTGCTGATTCTTGACAACGACCTCGGCTCTCTTGATTTCATCAAAGGTAAAATCCTCTCGGGCTCCTGCCTTCGTATCAGGCTGAATGTCCTTTACAAGTGTGAAACGGACATGACCACGTGGAGTTACATTAGCTGTCAGGTCGTGAATCTGAAGTCCGCCAGGCACTACAGTAAATGTTCCAGATGCATCACCCTTGTACAATTCCTCGTCTACAACGTCATACAGAGTGTAGGTATCCACAGTATAAGTTCCTGCAACAAGCTGAAGTTTTTCACTCCTGAGTCCATATTCTGCATATGACTCATTCATAGCGCCCAATGTCAAGGTCTGGCGGATTTCATTGCCATCCTCCGATGTCATCAGGAGCATTATCTTCTTAGCTCTGGAAAGATAGTCAAGCTGAGAAACAACTGCCTTCGATCCGGTATAGGAGGCAGCTTTATACAGTTTGAACTGAACATATCCGTAATCATGCTCACGATAGTCCGGTTCCTCCACCTTCGAGCAACTGCCGATAAAAAGGAAGGACAGGACAGTAAATGCAAGATAAACGGAAAATCTTAAAAATTTCATATTAATTGTTTCTGTAATCTTTTAAACTCTTTTCTATTACAATCAAATAAAAGTTATTCAGGGCAGGACTTCTGCCCTGAATAACATATACCATTAATAGTAACAAGTATAGTATACTACAACCGGGAGACCACCATTCTGATCCATGAACAATAACAGGCATTCCGTACCGCTGGCTGCTGTCACCTTGAATTCAGTATATGATGACTGATAACAACTGAAGCCCTCTGGCGTTGTCATATTGCCTTGGAGATCAAGAACGAAGATATTTGTGAAGTTGAAATTCGTTGTAAACTCCACCTCTGAGGTAGACGCCATGATCATCATCTCAGTCTGAGCAGTTCCTGCACCCAAACCACTTATGATATTATTCAATGTTCCAGCCGGCAGACCCATACTTGACAGATCGTTCATCACCTCTGCACTTCCTGACTTCACGCTGATAGGCGCAGATGAATCTCCACCTGAAGTAGAAGCGAACTTGCAACATACACCAGCCAAGGCTTTTCCGTTCTCATCATAGAAAACAATAAATGACTCTGGAGCAGCTGCATTAGGATTATTGAACAAAGCAGGATTCATATACACCTTACCACGTGTATTTTGTGCCATGCCGATAAAGGTAAGCCAGAAGTTCTCCTGGGCAGCCTCAGAAACCTCAATGAAATCATAGTCGAATATCTTGTAGCTGCTGAACGGAGTATCAAACTGCATAGTAAGTTCCGACCACTCAGGATGTGAATATATGAGTTCGTACTGATTGTTTGCAGCCAGACCAGCCGGAGCCCACCATTGCGAAGACTGGTATGTAGAAAGAGATGCCTCATATGTCTCGATACCCATCATAGGATCGGTATACTCTGTAATATATGGTCCAGCTACGCCAGCCTGCACAAAACGGCCAAGATAGTACTTCTCATATTCCGCTTTAAAGCCGCAAGTAGGCGAATTCCCATCACAGATTGCTGTAGCTTCCACTGTTGCCATTGAAGCTGGGAACACAAATACGTCGGCAACCCTCTCCTTACCTGTATTCTCGGTCATTCCGAAAATAACGGCTGAATTGCAGAGCACACTTGCAGATTCAGAATCATCATACTGAACTTCAGCTGTCACCCAGTCAGCATAACTTGTATCATGCCACTCACCGTTGAATCCTAAGGCTCTGACAACAAATCCCTTCATTGCAAGTACATATGATATGGAAGGGGATGCTGATGTTCCGTCTGCGGAAAAATCCAATGTTGCAGGTGCGGAAACTTCGATACGGTCAGAGAATGCCGGCAGTGCTATAGGAAGTTTGATATCCTTATCTGCCACTGCTGCATCAAGGAAAGTGAGTTCAGATTCTGCTCCATCCTTGACAGCGTCAGAAAGGACAGCAGTCAGGACAAGTTCTACTTCAGCTCCTGACTTACCGGAAAGAGTCTCCGATGCAGCTTCACCTTCCGCCACCTTGATTTCGCCTTTGCACCACTCTGGAAGTACGAGATTCCAATCATAGTTTGCAACCACCTTTATAGGCATTGAATAGGTTACATTACCTTCAAAAGTCTCAAGAAGGATAGACTCAGCCTTGGTAGCATTATAAGTTTTCTTAAAACTCCAATCTCCCTTCTCTGCTGTATAGACTTCCAATGTTCTATTGAGTGCAAGACGTGAAAGCTTTGCGATCACCTTGCTTTCACCACCCATTGTGAGAGTAACTTCACAAACTACGTTTGCGTCATAATATTCATCCTCTGAGAAGACTACAGACACTGTCTGATCGCCAGCCTTGCCGGATACCTTGCTTGCAGGTATTCCTTCATCATCAAGCCAATACTTGTTCTGCTCAGAAGCAGGAATCGAAACCTCCCAATCAACATTAGCATTGAATGTCAGTTCAACTGTCTCGCCAGCCTCGACATTCTTCTCGACAACCTTGTCAGGGAATATAGGAAGAACTATTTCTTCCACGTCATCCTGACAGGCGACTACAGCTGCAAACCCTAAAACAAAGGCTGCTGCTGATTTCCAAATGTTAGTTTTCATAAACATAAAACTTAAATGTGATTATAATAAAATAGAGTTATATTATTATTTCTCCTTTAAAATCCTTCTCTCATGATTCGTTCAGCCTCCTCATCGCTGACCCATTCCATAACATTGTAGAAATGTCCCACAACACCGTACTCCTCGACTGATATCTCTGTCCATAGATAAAGATAGCCTCCGAGCGGGTAGAATATAGACTGCATCATATTACTGCTTGTCACCAGAAGCTTATCTCCCCACTCGCCATATACGGTACCAAAGAAACTTCCCTGATCCGATGCGACCTGTCCCTTATCCATGGTAACGATAGGAGTCAACGGATCTTCACCGTTGAAAGTCAATGTGACATCGTAACCATCCTTAAGCCAGTTACGGCATATGATGGTGTTCTTCAATGTAGGATGCGGTTCTGTGTAGACCAGTCTGTTAAAGCCTCCCACCTGGTTATACTGCTGCAGGAACATTGACGAAAGTACACAATAACCTGTAAACATCTCCATCTCGAACGGACCGCTCTTCATGAGGACAGCCTTCGTCTGCTTTCCATAAAGAGGCATTTCCAGATTGTCGTTCATCACAAGCTGAAGTGTAAAGCCGAGGGAATCGGTCGGTTCAAAACTATCAAAATCAGCACGCACACGAACATCCGCACGAGTCTCACCTGCCTTGATTACTACTGTATTAGAGAGTATTGTATAGTGTTTTCTTTCTATCGCATTGCTTGTCTTGTCAATGACCTCGACTCCAAAGGTACGGTCATAGTCCCTTACGACAGTAGAAACGACAGGAATAGAGAATTCTTCTGCTTCTTCCAGAATCGGATAAACCTTGAGCGTATCTGCAAACATCACATATTCTGCATCATCATATGTGACATATCTTTCATGACAAGCGCTCAAGAGAGTCGCTGCCATCAGATAAAACACAATGTATCTTATTATATGCTTCATATCCATATCCTATTAGAGATTATTACTTGGATTCGGCTGTACACTTGATCCGGGAGCTTCGATTTCATGCTTCGGTATCGGCCAGACAAAACGAGGATCGTCTGCCTTTACTTCAAGACGGCTGCCTTCCGACTGCACTGAAGCCTGCGGTTCACGCTTGAAGCCCTTGCCCCATCTCTTGAGATCGTTCAGACGGAAACCTTCCATATAAAGTTCACGTACTCTTTCCTCCTCTATTATCTTCTGCCATGTGTCAGAGCCGACACTGATGGTACCTCCGGAGTTCTTATACCTTGTATTACGAAGCTTAGTAAGATCGTTTGATGCCGCTCCGAATTGTCCGAGGTTACAGTTCGCTTCTGCACGAATCAGGTACTGCTCTGCGAGACGGAGAGGCTTAGGCATATTGACATGATATATAAGCAGGCTCATAAGTCCCTCATTTCCATAGTATTTGACAAGGAGAGGCCAACTTAACTGATGCGGATAACCAGTGGTAAGATTGCAGAAATATGCATTATATCTTGCATCACCTGACTTATATAGATTCAGAGCCCACTGCGCCGGAACAAAATCAGGATAATAGTAGTAATAATCCGTAGTAAAATGAAGGAATACATTTCCCAAAGGTCCTCCATACGAAGTCTGTGTAAAGCCTATTCTCCATATCACTTCATATCCCGAATCGTTGGTCCAGAGATAGTCTATCTCATTCTGTACTCCAGCTGACGGATTATATGCAGGTCCCTGTGAACCCACATTGTAAGATGCCATTGAAAGATCATAGGCATCATTTTCTATCAACATTCCAGAATACTTGACTGCAGTTGACCAGTCCTGCATATACAAGGCAACCCTTGCCCTGACAGCCTGTGCTGCTCCTTTGGTAAAGTATGGAGCATTGTAAGCATTTCCATCCTCATCGAGAAGTTCCTCTGCCTTCTCAAGGTCTGAAATCACGAACTGATATGACTTTTTCAAGGTTGACCTTGTCACGGGTTCCTCCTTGAAATAGCTTGATCTGAGGACAACGCCAAGCTGTTCCTCCTCTGCCTTCTTTGGATCATACGCCTCACAGAAGCACTTTATCAGCTCCGAATACGCCAATGCTCTTGCACAATGGACCTCACCGGTATATTGGTCGAGAGTCCTGATATCCTCATCACTTGACAGCTGGGCACGGAGTTCCTCCACCTGGTCAAGATAGAAGTTACATCTACCGATGACAGTATATAGCCCTGCATATATTGTCTCTATCTCGGCATTGGTAGGACGGAATGTCCACTGATAGATTTCTCCATATGTGTTTGAGTTACCCTCAACCGCCATAACAAGATCCGACTGAATATCAGGGACAAGAGTAAGATAACCACTATACAGTCCTCCACTCATATAGGCAGTATAGATACCGGTAACGATCTGTTCTGCTCCAGAAAGCGAAGTCATGGCTTCTGTCTCGAGGATCGTATCCTTAGGGAATTTCTCAAGGCAGGAGTTCAATGTAAAGACTGCTGCAAGCAATGCAGCTGTCCTGATCAATATTATATATATGTTTTTCATCATCATTCTCAGTTTTAGAACATTAGGTCAAGTCCGAAAGTAAACTGGCGGGACATAGGATACTGTGCCGCATACAGATTGGTTGTTCCTTCAGGATCAAGACCTGAGAAATTGGTGAAAGTCAACAGGTTCTGAGCCTGTCCGTAAATTCTGAGTCCTCTTATTATACGCGTCTTCTTCAGTAATTCGGCTGGAAGCGAATATGAAATCATCACGTTCTTCAAACGAAGGAAAGAGGCATCTTCAAGAAGACGGCTGTCGAATTCAGTATATTCGCCATGACGTGGGATATCGGTCACATCTCCCGGCTTCTTCCATCTGTCAAGAAGGCGACGTGACTGGTTATATGTCGCAAATCGTCCGTTCGACTCATCGAAATATCGGTCATTGTTGAGCATATACCTGTCAGCCACCCAGCTGAACTGAGCAGTCAGACTGAGTCCCTTCCATCCGAATGCAGTCCCGAAACCTCCCTGCCATGGAGCGATATACGACTTACCCACAAGAACCTTGTCTTCATCACGAAGTTCATTGGTGATATTGCCGTCCTTGTCATACCACAATGCATCACCGTTAGCCGGGTTTACGCCGGCATAGCGGTTGATATAGAATTCACCGAGTGGATGACCCTGTACAAGCTTTGTGTTGGTGTTTGCATTCTCATACTCGGTCACACCATTGTAAAGTTCAGTAATCCTGTTATGGTTGTATGACACATTGGCATTGAGGGACCAGCTGAAATCCTTGACCTGCAGAACAGTACCTGTCAGATTGATTTCCGCTCCCCTGTTCACCATTCCTCCGACATTGCTCCACTTGTAGCCGTAGCCATTTGACTGGGCATATGAAAGAGGGACCTCCATAAGCATATCGGAAGTACTCTTGTTATAAAGCTCAAGATCCACATTGAGTCTGTTCCAGAAGCCGAAATGGAAGGCTAGATTTGTTGTCCATGTGCTCTCCCAAGTGAGGTCAGGGTTTCCTGGCTGAGCCGGAGCCATTCCTGAATTACCTATATAATCAAGTCCTCCAGCAACCAACGCAAGGTGCTCATAATTAGGAATTTCAGAGTTGCCTGAAGTACCTGTACTGAGTGCGACCTGCGCAAATGTAAGCCAGTTTCTGGTATGCGCCATGAAGTCCTCATTACGAAGATTCCACATGGTTCCTATCGACCAGAATGCTCCCCAACGGTTATTCTTACCGAATCGGGATGATCCGTCTGTTCGGATCGAGAAGTCTGCATAATAGCGGTCCGCATAATTATATTCCGCTCTTCCGAAGAATGACATGCGGGAATAATCAGATGCAGATGTACTGTTCCATGATATCGCTCGCGTACCCATCGAAACATCTGTCAGCTTATCATTGGTCTGACCCTTGGTTGCGACTCCGAAGGCCTCCGAATGATAATTCTGTCCTTCCTGTCCGATGAGGAAGTTGAAATCATGGACATTATCTATATCGAAGCGATATGTCAACGTATTGGTCACCTGAAGGTTCAGGCCGTCACTTGAATTTCTTGAAGCAGTTCCCTCGCCTTGATTAGGCAGGTAGCTCGGAAATGACTGGCTGAAACCTGTCACATGCGAGAAATCCACACTGAACTGAGACTTGAACACGAGGTTCTTATAGATAGTAGCCTCAGCAAAAAGTGTAGAAATCACCTTATACTTCTTGTAGCTCACCGGATTGTTGGCAATCCACTCCATCGGATTCTGTCCCTGGCCTTTCCATTCGCCTCCGTTGATAGATGCGATGCTGCCGTCAGCATTATACGGATTCCAGTATGGGAGCATGAAACGTGATGCAGAAATCGGAGTTACAAGTGCATAGGCTCCTTCATCTGCCTGTTCGATGTTCTGGAAGTTAAACATGGTATTTGTTCCCATTCTGAGCCACTTGGCCATCTGCTGCTCAAAGTTGAACCTCATGGAATAACGTTCGAAAAGGGAACCCGGAGCAATACCCTGCTGGTCATAATAACCACCTGAAAGATAGTAATTCGTCTTGTCAGTAGCTCCGGAAATGGACACCTCATGACTCTGAAGCATTGCATTGTCATTGAAGACTACATCCATCCAGTTTACATCGGTCTTGGAAAGAAGTTCATAATTCTGTCCGTCAGTCATACCTATTTCCTTCTCATACTGGATGCGTTCCGCAGTATTCATCAAATCCCAGTTTCCCTGTGCGATTGACGACCATCCCATCTGCATCCTATAGCTGATGTTCGGGCGGTCCATATTGCGTCCACGCTTGGTTGTGATTACAATCACACCATTTGCAGCACGGGCTCCATAAATGGATGTCGACGAAGCATCCTTGAGGACTGACATACTCTCGATATCAGCAGGATTGATAGTATTGAAATCACTTGCTGAAATAGCTACACCATCAAGGATGTACAAAGGAGCAGTTCCTGAATTGATAGAGTTTGTTCCTCGGATCGTAAGTGAAGCAGAAGCACTTGGTTCACCAGTATTGGAAAGAACCGTAAGTCCTGCTACCTGTCCCTGCAAAGCCTGGTCAAAAGCGGCTGTCGGAGTATTCTCAAGCTTATCTGACTTCACAGTCGACACAGAACCGGCCACCGTTCCTTTCTTTCTGACGCCATAAGCTATGACTACGACATCATCCAGCTGCATGGATTCGGACTGCATCACGACGTTGTGAACAAACGTTTCAGCCTGTGGCACGATAACTGTCTGATCCTTGAACCCGATACTTGAGAACGTCAGCGTCGTTCCGGGAGCGACTTCGATCATATAGTCTCCATCCAACGAGGTAATGACTCCATTACCCGGTCCCGCCATAACTCCTACTCCGATCATTGGCAATCCGTCATCAGCAGATGTCACGACTCCTGTAACCTTGACCATGGTCTGGGCCGATGCGAAGCCACATCCAAGCATCAGATAAAGAATTGCAGTGATAAATTTCTTAATATTTCTCATCAGTTATGTATGTATATTTTTCGCAAAAACGCGCAAAGATAGCAATAACTGATTAATATTCAAATTACATAGCCCACATTTTATACTTGGCTTTATATATAACAATCTGTAAGTTACAGCACGCTAATACTATATTCAGATATGAACATATAGTTTTTATCTTACCTCTATGAAATTGAATGTATTCATTGAAAATTCAGACGGAACATCATACATCTGTCCTTCCTGTGAATGGTAGAACCGCACCAGATTCGAGCATAAGGGAGTAAACAGATAAGCACCCTGATCATTTCTATCAGCAACCTTAAAATACATTTCCGCATTCAAGGAAATCGGGTGGCATCTATGGTAATAGCTGTTGGAAGAACCTATATAATTGTATGAGTCGTCAAAACCTTTGTAATATACCAATTCGAAAACAGCTCTGACAGCACCTGAGTCAGCAGAGACATCTTCACCAGAGTACAGAACTGGAAAACCATTACTGTACCTGACAATTTCCGCAGAGCACCAGTTGTCTACAGCCTTTCCCCATGTACCGTTAGGATGTGTCTGCACATATCCGTCTGATTTCGTCTCACACATTGAACTCAAGACAAGACCTTCAGAACCAAGAGAATGAGCCTTTATGTAAACCTGACCGTCATCTATATCGTACTCCATCATACCTATAGTAGGCGTCTGACTCTTCAGAGACTTGATATTATATGGATTCAGGCCTGGATAAGAATCCTCCATCGATTCCGGAGAAAGAAGAAGTTTTCCTTCAGCATATAGCCATATACCTCTGTCATTAAAACCGCTGGTTCCATACTTGGAATCATAGGACGAGGTACCGTCAGATAAAGCATCAGTGACAGTGAGATCCTCGACAGAAGTCCCGTCCGCGAACTCTACCAAGATATGATGTGACATAGCTTTCGGGCCGAAGCCATCATATGTAAGCGCTGCCATTATGTCATAAGTATCAATGCCGCTCAAGTTATAGACAAGCTTATCATCGTCCACAATCGCAGGAGAGCCATAGCCGTTCCTTTCTGACACAAACGAGCAGTTGCTCCCATACGCAGGCAAAGACGACATATTATACTGATTTACGACATACTGCATCCTATCAAGTCTCAGTTCGGTCTCCACCTTGTCCGTTACTGACTGCCTGAGACTTTCATCACAATCACTATCTGTTGTAAGAATTTGCCAATAATCTACATTGATAGGTATATTGGAAGGATTATCCACGACCATTGACAATTGGGTACTTCCATAGCCTGCCCAACCGTTATCGACAATCGTAAGTCCGACAGGCTGATATTCAAGATCAGCATTCAAAGGCTTCGAAAGTCCGCATGACAATTCTGAAATCGTACAAGGAAGCCCTTCCTCACTCCTACAGATATCAAGCAGAGACAGACTTTTATGGCGGTTCCCTCCATCATTTCTACATTCGATGCACAATGTAAAGGCCGGACCGTCATCGGCATTATTTCCTGGTAGCAGTTCTGTATGGACTGATGAAAGTACATCCGGATCATCATGGTCAACTTCAAGACTGAAGTCAAAAACACCCAGATCATAGCCTACGCCTGATGACACATTAAGATTTGCCATTCCTTCGTCGACCAGAAACACATTAATTCTTGCTTCTCCGCCGTTAATACTGCATGACAGATTCCTGCCGGCATCCGTCAGCATACCTGTCCCATCTTCAAAATCATCTTCAGATATACAGATTAACGGATTCCTTATACAGACGGACCTGCTCAGGACAGACAGTTCATCACCATTGGAGTCCACCAGACAGACATCACCTTCCGACTGTCTCAAACAGGTAGCGTATACCTCATAGTCTCCATCACGTCCTGCTGACAACTCTGAAAATTCAAGAGCTCTATCCGGCTTACCGTCAAATGGTCTGAACTCGACTGCGCAACTGGACAGATCTGAGTCAAGATGTGCAAGTAATTCATCTGCAACAGAGATCGAGTATTTGAAGATTTCGCCGACATACAGTTCATCCTTGCTGTGACGTCCGTCTGAAATCCACCCATATGCAAAACCGTCACGAAGCACATAATCCGAATCGACACGCCATGAAAGTTCTTCATCCAATCCGGACTTCGTCAGGCAAAGAGACACATTCAGGAGGGTATTCCTCCTGAGATTGAAATCGGAACAATTATCCTGACCGAGATATAGACGATACACTACATCGCCATCATATAAACCTTCATCGGCAAACCGGCATTCCACTTCAATATATGTACAGATTTCCGCTTTATCATCCATATTCGACGGCACCTTGCCCCATGGATTGCGATTATCAGGGAGCAAGACTCCCTGACAGTTTTCAAGAGCATAGAAAAACACCTTCCCTCCTTCATTGAGAGTACTGATATCCGAATCAGTACAATAGTCACCATCGGCAACATCATCTGCAGAACGTGGCACAGAACCTCCTTCCATAAACGGAGAGACAGCAAATGCACTCTGGCATAGTCTCGCAGACACTACCTCAAGACTTGGCAAGGCATCCTTATCTATGCTGAATCCGACCTTGCATACAAGCCTTTCCAATGGCAGCAGGATCCAGGAATTTTCCTTTTTCGGGTTCAAATTCCCGACCTTTCCTGCAAGAGGCAGGCAATCTTCAATATCATCGAGGGACTCGATAAGTACCATGTATCGTCTGCAGAATTCCTGCTCATCTATAGAGGGTTGTATCTTTCCGACATTTGCGATGACATATACATTATATTCAGACGATGCATCGAGAGTGACAGGTATCTCCGCACTTGTTGTAAAAGTATAGTACACCAGCTTTCCTCTGCAGAAAACATAGAGATTTACATCTTCCACTCTCCCTTCATCCGGAGATATGCTGCTTCGGACAACAGATGCAGCATTCACCACAAAACTGACGTCCAACTTATCTTTCTGCTTTCCATCATTGTATTTCAACTCCTCCAGACATGAGACACACAGCAATGCTGCAACACTGAGCATCAATATACGAATTCCTTTCATATCAACCCGTATATCAATAAATTATACAGTCATCAGGATTTTTCAGTCCGACCAGACTGAAGTATTCTTCAACGAGATCCCCATGTATACATATCTTACTTCCTAGAAGCGATGGATTATCGACAAGGTTCAGATCTTCTCTCAGACTTCCTGCTGGAATCTGCACGGCGATACAGACATTTCTGTCTGTTGTAGTAGAACGTGGTCCCAGAATCAGATTGGACCTGGACTTGAAAGGCTCTTCGAAAGATCCTCCAGCCGAAGTCAGGTCTCCTCCTACAACATACCCGCTGACCCATACATCCATCATTGGAGCCGAAGCCCTTGCCTGAGCTACATTCAAGGCAGTTTCCTGCGTCTTTCCACGCCCTCCTTCTCCTAAGATGATACGGTCCGAGGACCAGTTACGGGTCGTATCGACTTCCATGCTGATTCCCGTCTTCCCGGAAGCACCTCCTGCTCCGGACACATCGACACCGATAACTACCACTTCCTGCGGTTCCAGTTCCCTGGTCATCATTACTTCATCCTTACCATTCTGGCTCAATATAAGAGATACCGGTCCGGGATTGAAATATGCCGTCCTCTTCTCTTTATATGAGTACATCAGCTTACCTTTAGATGATTTGAGAAACAAGACTCCATCCGGATAGGCAGACAGGAAAGCCGAGGATATGGAAAGACGCACTCCCGAATTTATCTGACGGCACATCAGACGGACATTGACAATCCCGTCCTTGTCTACCACTGCACATTGCTCATCACCGAACTGAGGAGCAGAAAAGGCCGGTTTTGTAAACTCGATCGACCGCGCAGACACAGTATAGTTGCCAGCCCGCACCTCAAGCTTCTCTGGGCAGCCGCCATATTTTCCGTCATATATTATATTTCCAGATGCGTCACATACAGTCAGAAGGAATTCACTTGTATCTGGGATTTCCGTAACGGAACGTACCGTCTCCTCCACTACAGAATCAAAAGATATCCTTAATTCACCCACACCTTCGTCCGTAAGTCCGGACATTCCACAAGAAACGGCTGCAAAAGCCATAACAATAATCTTTTTCATCAATCTTCTCCTCATATCATTAATGCCGCGACATTGCAGGCGACACAAATGTATACGCATTGACCGAAAGAGAGACTAAAAAAAAGAAAAAGAAGTTTTTTCTCTTTTTATGTGCAGTTTTTTCTGAATTTTAGCATGAGAATCATAAAAAATGTTATAGCAAGACCCTTACACGCCATAAAAAATTCACGGTGCAATCGCAATCACTGCGACCGCACCGCTACTTAACCTAAACTTAAACTATGAAAAACTTCGTCACAAAGATAAGTAATTCTACTTATTTATCAAAATCTACTGTGCGAATTTTTGCATATTTAAGTATTAATGTTTTTTCTCCGTAATCATCAAATATGATTTTTGCTTTCAGATCTGAGGGATTTCCGGTAATTTCCAATATTCTTCCATAGCCGAATCTATTATGCTCTATCTTTTGTCCGGCCTTAAGCTGAAGGATAGGAGTCGGCACAAAATCAGAATCCGGCACTCTGGCCGGAACCGGCTGCACCCTTCGAACCACTGTTGGCTCCGATTTCTGCATAAGCGTTCTGTGTGCAGAAGGCCGCCCAGTCACTGACTGCTGTTTTTCAGACTGATATGGCCGCGGAGCCGATGTCTGAGTCTTTACCGGTCCCGAACGTCCATAACCGTTCCATTTGCTCCAGCCTCCGAAACCCTTCTCTGCCTCGCATTCATTATCCATATCATCCTCTGAAATAGGATTGGAGATATATTTCTGATCTATTTCACGGATAAAGCGGCTTGGAGAATTAGACTCGTGCTTACCGTTCCGCATCCTCGTAGCTGCAAAAGAGAAGTTCACCGCTTTCTTGGCACGGGTCATGGCAACATAAAACAAACGTCTTTCCTCTTCGATTTCACTTTCAGATGCAAGCCAGCCACCGGAAGGAAATAGATTCTCCTCCATACCGGTGACAAAAACATATGGAAATTCAAGTCCTTTGGAAGAATGTACCGTCATCAGGGCTATCCTGTTTGAACTTTCCTCATCACTGACATCCACAGCACTCAGCAATGATACATTTTCCAGATATTCGCCCAAAGTAACTATAGGAAAATCCGACTCCGACAATTCAGCTCCGTCTGAAATCTTACCTTCAGCCTGCATGTCTTCCAGATATTCGTTATTCTTTTCCTCGATAAATAACTTGATACTGTCAACAAGTTCTTCAATATTAGCTGTCCTTGACTGTCCTTCGATACTCGTATCTGCCTTGAATGACATATACAGACCTGTATCATCTGCTATCCTCTTAGCAACAGTATAAGCATCCTTAAGATTTGACATCAAAGTAAGCGCATTGATCATATTGCAGAATTCTCTGATTTTCCTTACCGCTGCCTGTTTCAGGCCAAAGGTCTCAAGATCATCAGAATATGCTGCCTTGAACAACGACGTCTGATGCATATGGGCAGCAGCAGCCAATGCAGCAAGGGAAGTATCTCCAATGCCTCGTGCAGGTTTGTTCACAATACGTTTGAACGACTCGTCATCATTAATATTCACGACAAGCTTGAAATACGCCATCATATCCTTCACTTCAGCCCTTTCAAAGAAAGAATTGCCGGAATATATCATATACGGAAGATTCCTCTTCCTGAAGGCTTCTTCCAAAGCACGAGACTGAGAATTCGTCCTATACAAGACTGCAAAATCCTGATACTGAGCAGATTCCGAATGAATTCTAGTAACAATGGAAGAAGCTATAAGCAAGGCTTCCTCCTGCTCGGTATAAGCCTTTATCAATCTTATTCTTTCACCTTCGGCTCCCATGGAATAGCATTCCTTGGGAATTCGCGCAGAGTTCTTTGCAATCAACGAATTAGCTGCATTGACGATAACCTTTGTCGAACGGTAATTCTGTTCGAGTCGGAATATATTATGCTGAGGATAATCCCTCTTGAAATTAAGAATATTCTCGATCTTTGCTCCGCGGAATGCGTAGATTGACTGTGAGTCATCTCCCACCACACAGATATTCTGATGGAACTGACTCAGTTTCTTCAGAATCAGATACTGGGCATAATTGGTATCCTGATACTCGTCGACCATGATATATCTGAACCTACCGGCGATTGTCTCAAGAGCAGCAGGATTTTCCTTGAAAAGGATATTCATGTTCAGAAGGATATCATCAAAGTCCATGACACCTGCCTGCCTGCACTTGTGTGCATAAAGTTCATATATATCACATATCCGGGGCTTCTTGGCTATCGTATCGTTATGAACGGCATTTGCATTACGTCTGTATGCCGACGGGGTAACAAGATTATTCTTGGCCATCGAAATCCTGCTCAACACATCCTTCGGCTTATACACCTTATCATCCAGCTGCAGTTCCTTGATACAGGTCTTGATAGCACTGACAGAATCACTTGTATCATATATCGTAAAAGTCTGAGGATACCCCAGAGAATCCGAGAATTCCCTCAAGAATCTTATGAATACAGAGTGAAATGTACCCATATAGAGCCTCCTCGCCTTCTTTTCACCTACCATCAGAGCAATCCTCTCCTTCATTTCGGATGCGGCTTTCTTGGTAAATGTCAAGGCAAGGATTTCAGACGGTTCGCATCCCCTCTCCAGAATATAAGCAATCCTGCTTGTCAGGACTCTGGTCTTTCCAGACCCCGCACCTGCTACAATAAGCACCGGTCCGTCAACACAACTGACAGCTCGTTTCTGCTCGCTGTTCAGCCCCTCTAAAATAGCACTTTCTTTCTTTTCCATATTGACGGCAAAAATAACCAAAACATTGCAATTCGCTCCAACTTTTCTAAAAAACATTCCAGAGTGTCAAAAAGGAAGATTTTTACTTTACAAGTGGGAAAAAATGTGTATCTTCGCGGGCGCAAAATGAAATTCAAATACTCAAAACTATTTTATAATGTCAAACAACATCTATTTGAAAAAGGGTCTTGACCTTCCTATCAACGGAGTGGCAGCCCAGAACACCAAGAAGGTGATTGTTCCTGACGTCGTGGCTATCAAACCTACCGATTTCAGAGGCCTGGTTCCAAAGCTTCTGGTAAGAGAAGGTGACAAGGTCCTCGCAGGTACACCGGTCTTGGCTGACAAGATGTCTCAGAACATCCTCTTTGCGTCTCCGGTAAGCGGAACCGTTGCAGAGGTTGTCAGAGGCGAAAAGAGAAAGTTGCTTGAGGTACGCATCAAGGCTGATGCAGAGCAGGAGTATGTCGATTTCGGAACGAAGAAAGTTGCCGACATGTCTGCTGAGCAGATCAAGGAGGCTCTTCTCGCTGCCGGTTTATGGCCAGCCCTCACACAGAGGCCTTACGGAATCATCGCAAACCCTGAGGTAAAACCTAAGGCTATCTTCGTTTCTGCTTTCAACACAGCACCTCTCGCAGCAAATCCCGAATATGCGCTCAGAGACGAATTCGAGCACATTCAGACTGCAGTCAATGCACTTGGCAAACTCACTGACGGAGGCGTTCACTTCTCCCTCAACTCTGCCACCTACTCCGGAACACCATTCCACAAGATCGAGAATGTGATTCCTCACGTATTTACAGGAAAGCACCCTGCAGGTAACGTCGGAGTACAGATCCATCACATTTCACCTATCCGTAAGGGCGAGACTGTATGGACAGTATCACTTCTTATGCTTGCTGCGATAGGTAAGCTTTTCAACACCGGAAAGTACGACCTCAGAAGAAAGATCGCCGTTACCGGACCAAAGGCAATCAACCCTGCATATGTAGAGGGTTACCCTGGCATAGCTGTCAAGGATGTGGCTGAATTCTTCAATGCGGCTGAAGACCTCCGTTTCGTCAGCGGTGACGTTCTCACAGGTACAAACATCGGAAAAGACGGATACCTCGGTTTCTTCGACAATCAGATCACCATCCTCGAAGAAGGCAACAAATATGAACTCCTCGGATGGGCCAAGCCTGTAAGATGCAGCCAGTTCAGTGCTTCACGCACTTACTTCTCATGGCTCACTCCAAAGAAGAAATACGATATGGACACCAACCTTCACGGAGGCCCACGTGCATTTGTTGTAAACGACGTATACGGAAAGGTCCTCCCTATGGACATCTACCCTGTATACCTTCTCAAGGCTTGTCTTGCAAACGACATCGACAAGATGGAGAAGTTCGGTATCTATGAGGTTCTCGAAGAAGATCTTGCACTCTGCGAATATGTAGATCCTTCCAAGATCTATATCCAGCAGATCATTACTGACGGTATCGCCCTTATGTTGAAAGAAATGTGCTAAAAAGCTAAGAATATGAACGGATTAAGAAATTTTGTAGATAAGATCAAGCCGACCTTTGAGAAAGGCGGCAAGCTCGGATTCCTTCATTCGACATTCGACGCTTTTGAGACATTCCTCTTCGTTCCTAACACAGTTACCCGCAAGGGAGCTCATGTCAGGGACTGCGTCGACTTGAAGAGAGTCATGATTATGGTTGTGCTTGCACTTGTTCCTGCCATGCTTTTCGGTATCTGGAACACAGGTTATCAGCACAGTCTTGCTTTCGGCCTCGAATGGGGCTTCTGGGACATCGTTCTTTATGGTCTCGTAAAGGTTCTCCCTCTCTATGTAGTATCATACCTCGTAGGTCTGGGCATCGAGTTCGTTTCAGCTCAGATTCAGGGACACGAAGTGAACGAGGGATACCTCGTTTCAGGTATGCTCATTCCGCTTATCGTTCCTGTTGACGTTCCGCTCTGGATGCTTGCGATCGCAGTTGCATTTGCAGTGATCATCGGTAAGGAGGTTTTCGGTGGCACAGGTATGAACATCTGGAACCCTGCACTGCTCACACGTGCTTTCCTCTTCTTCTCTTACCCAAGCAAGATGTCTGGTGAGACTGTATGGACCGGAGGCGTTGATAGATTTATAAACGAGGGTGTTGCATATCAGGCCGGTAATGGTCTTGTGGACGGTTTCTCAGGAGCGACTCCACTTGCAGACCCTACATTTGCAAACCTTCAGCCTAAGCTCTGGGACATGATCGTAGGTACAATTCCAGGATCAGTAGGTGAAACTTCAGTGATCGCCATCCTTCTTGGTGCCATCCTCCTTATATGGACAGGTGTAGCAAGCTGGAAGATCATGGTTTCATCAGTACTCGGAGGTCTTGCAATCGGATACCTCGGATACGCAGTCGGAGCAACAGACCTTCCTGGATACTATCAGCTCGTCATGGGTGGTTTCCTCTTCGGCACGGTATTCATGGCTACAGACCCTGTGACATCAGCTCAGACTGAGTGCGGAAAATGGATCTACGGATTCCTCGTGGGTGCACTCGCTGTGACAGTACGTCTGTGGAACCCTGGATATCCGGAGGGAATGATGCTTGCCATCCTCCTCATGAACACATTTGCACCTCTCATCGACCACTATGTGATCGAAGGTTCAATCAAGAGAAGGGCAAAGAAGGTAAAAATCGCTTAATATATATAAGGTATGAATACAAACAGTAATACATATACAGTCATATATTCGATTATCCTTGTAGTGATAGTCGCTGCGGTTCTTGCCTTTGCGGCAATGTTCCTC
>JAFQGK010000012.1 GCA_017398335.1 Bacteroidales bacterium
CTGCTGAGGAAAGTCCGGACAGGAAAGGGCACCCTGCTGTGGAAAGCACAGATGGGAGTAATCTTATGGATGCCGTAACAGAAAACAAACCGCCCGCAAGGGTAAGGATGAAACCGCGAGGTAAGAGCTCACGACGCCATGTAGCGATATATGACGGTGACGGCACCAGGGCCTGCAAGACCAAATATACTGGAAAGTCCGTAAGGACAGAGGGCTGCCCGCTCTTTTCCAGGGGGTAGGTTGCGAAGATAAATGACAGGATAAAACAGAAACCGGCTTACGGTTCTGCCTATTGCTAAGGGTCGGCTATGCCGGCCCTTTTTTGTTTTTATTTTTACATTTTGCTATTGCAGAGACGGAGAAGAAAAATTATCTTTGTACTCCGTATGAAAACGGGATTCGATAACAAAAAGTATCTTAAGATACAGTCCGAACAGATCAAGAAACGTATAGAGCAGTTCGGAGACAAGCTTTACCTCGAGTTCGGAGGAAAGCTTTTTGACGATAATCATGCAAGCAGGGTGCTGCCGGGCTTCCAGCCTGACAGTAAGCTCCAGATGCTTCTCCAGCTAAGGGACGAGGCAGAGGTGCTTATTGTGATCAGTTCCCTTGACATCGAAAAGAACAAGGTGAGAGGTGACCTCGGTATTACTTATGACGAGGACGTGCTCAGGCTGCGTTCGGAGTTTGAGAATGTCGGTCTGTTCGTAAGCAGCGTAGTGATAACCCATTATAACGGTCAGGCAAGTGCAGATGCATACAGAGCACGTCTTGAGCGTCTGGGAATCAAGGTATATTATCATTATACCATTGATGGATATCCTAACAATGTGGCTCTCATCGATTCTGACGAAGGATTCGGAAAGAACGACTATGTTGAGACCACAAGGCCGCTGGTGGTGGTTACCGCGCCTGGTCCGGGAAGCGGTAAGATGGCGGTATGCCTCAGCCAGCTCTACCATGAGCACAAAAGAGGAGTCAAGGCCGGATATGCCAAGTTCGAGACTTTCCCTGTCTGGAATCTCCCGTTGAAGCATCCGGTCAACATAGCATATGAGGCTGCTACTGCCGACCTCAATGATGTGAACATGATCGACCCGTTCCATCTCGAAGCCTACGGAACCATCGCTTCAAGCTACAATCGTGACATCGAGATTTTCCCTGTTCTGAATGCCCTGTTTGAAGGAATATACGGTGACAGCCCGTACAAGTCCCCTACCGATATGGGTGTCAACATGATAGGTTCATGCATATCTGACGAGGACGTGTGCTGCAATGCAGCGAGAGAGGAGATTATCAGAAGGTACTACCATGCACTCTGCAATCTCGCTTTGAAAGGTAACAACGAACAGGAAGTCAACAAGATATCACTCATTCTCAAGCAGGCAAAACTGACTACGGAGTATAGAAGGACAACTGTTGCAGCCCGCGAAAGGAAGGAACTTTCCGGTGTTGCCACAGCTGCCATCGAACTTCAGGACGGCACTATCATCACCTCACGCACGAGTTCGCTTCTCGGCCCGAGCGCCGCTCTGATCGTCAATGCCACAAAGCATCTTGCCGGCATTCCGCATGAAATAAAGCTCATTCCGGAAGAGATGATCGAGCCTATCCAGAAGACAAAGGTTGAATATCTCCATGGTCACAACCCACGTCTTCATTCCGACGAGGTTCTTGTTGCCATCTCGCTCCTGAGCAATACCAACGATTATTGCCGTCAGGCACTTGACCAGCTTCCTAAGCTTAACGGATGTCAGGTCCATTCTACTGTAATGCTCAGCGAAGTGGACCAGAAGATTTTCAAGAAGCTTGGTGTAGGCTTGACCTGCGACCCTGTCAAGAAGATTGGAGAATAACCACATAACACACTGACTATGAAAAGGATAGGATTTATTATATTGGCATTGGTCATCTGCTGCCAGGCTGCATTCGGATGGGGACGCGTAGGACATGCCGCCATCGCTAAAGTCGCTGAAAACCATCTAACTCCGAAAGCAAAACAGATAATTGACGAATATCTCGACGGAAAATCCATCGTCAAATACGCATCATACGCCGATAAATATAAGAGTACCCTTCTAATAGATCTGGGGTTCGATCCTGTCGGCTGGGACCGTGTCACTACATATCCTCATACATCCGAGGCAAACGAGGCATGCGAGCCGTTCAGGGGCATCAATGACAATGGCCGCTATGTAAAGAACTGCATGCATTTCATCGAGAAGATGGCAGAGGAGCTCAAGGACCACAAGAATATGAGCGATTCCCTCCGCTTTCACAATATCGTGATGATCGTGCACTTCGTCGGCGACATGCACTGCCCTGAGCATATCCGCTACTATCCTGACGACATGAGCATCGGCAAATATCCTGTAACCTTCAATGGAGTTGAAACTACCATGCACAAGGTATGGGACAGCCAGCTTATTGCAGCTCTATATCCTTCAAATGACCATAATGAAGTTGCTGCAAGCATAGACAAGTGCTCGAAGAAAGAGATAAGGAAGATTACTGCAGGTGGTCCATACGACTGGGCTGCAGCCAGTGCAAAGGTTTCAAAACCAGTTCATGCTACGCCGGAAGGCGCTGTTCTTGAGAGCAGTTATGCTGAAGATCACCGTCAGCTCGCTGAAAGCCAGCTCCGCAACGCAGGCTACCGTCTCGCAAAGATCCTCAACAATGTTCTGAAATAATTTCAGCACACACGGATTCACCTGCCTCTTTACATTTGTGTAAAGATAATTTACACTGAAACCATCAGAAACAGAGAGCTAATCTACTGTATTATAGCACATTAATAATAATGGCACATAAAATGTTTATTCAGCGGGCAACAAACCCGACCTGAATGGACAGCCGTTTATTATTGACAATATTCCTGACAATTGCTGCAGTATCTGCCTATGCTCAGGACAGGATGACTCTCTCCGAGGCCATCCGCACCGCGCGCACCAACTCAGTCGAAGCCCTCGAGACACGACAGGCATTCATATCGACATACTGGGCATACCGATCCTACAAAGCCAACAGGCTGCCCGGCGTCAATCTGAACGGCAATCTGATTAACTTTGACCGTTCGCTTACACTCCTTCAGAATCCGGAAGACGGAACACTCAAATACGTCAGTTCCAACAATCTACAGAACGGGATAGCACTGGAAATCAATCAGAACATAACGTTCACAGGAGGTACTCTCACCTTGGTTTCCGACCTCTCACGCATCGACCAGTTCGGTGCAGGCAAAAGTCTCACATGGCATTCACGTCCGGTCACACTATCATACTACCAGCCTCTGTTCACTTACAATCAGTTCAAATGGGACAAGAAAATCGAGCCTAAGGAATATGAAAGGGGCAAAAGGGAATATCTAGAAAGGATGGAAGGTATAACGATAGATGCCGTATATGCCTATCACAACCTGCTTCTTGCAAGGATGAACAACGAAATCAGCAAGAGCAATTTCGAAAATTCCGGCAAGATGCTCAGGATCGCTAAGGAAAGACTGCAACTGGGAAATGTGACACGTGCAGAATACCTGCAGCTGGAGCTGAGAATGCTCAACGACAGCATATCCATCAATGAATCTGCAGTGGATGTGCGTGAGGCACAGATGATTCTGAATTCGCTCCTGGGATATGACGAATCATTTGAAATCGAGCCGGTCATAGAGTCTGAATTGCCAGATATACAGATGGATTACGATCTGGTGATGAGCAAGTCACTGAATAATTCAAGTTTCTGCCTGAGCAACGAGCTCAGTCTTCTCAATGCAGAATCTGCTGTGGCACATGCAAAGGCATCACGAGGATTTTCCTTTGCCCTCAACGCCCGTTTCGGAATGTCACAGACCGGGCCGGAATTCCCTCAGGCATATAAGAATCTGCTTGATCAGGAAGTGGTGGGTATCACTTTCAGGATTCCTATCTTCGACTGGGGACTTGGGAAAGGTAAGGTGCAGAAGGCAAAAGCCGCTCAGGAAGTCGTCAAGGCGCAGGTGACTCAGGCAGAGAATGACTTCCGCAGACAGATGTTCACTGCCGTGAGTGAATTCAACAATCAGAAGCAGCAGTGTATGGTCTCCAGGAGGGCAATGAAGGTAGCTTCGGAGCGATATGAACTTACAATGCACCGTTTCCGGGAAGGCAACGCTACCGTGACCGACCTGAATATGGCTCAGACAGAGAATGACAGTGCATTGCGCCAATATATAAACGACATAAGCAACTACTGGACGTTCTATTATACCCTGAGACAGTACACACTATACGATTTCATCCAGGGCAGAGACCTTGAGATTAACGTCAACGAAATGATAATGTAACGTCATCCCCGACAGATTGCCGGTCGAAGCCGGCAATGACGAAACAAACGTCATTCCCGACTCGATCGGGAATCTCAAAACAACAAACGTCATTCCCGACTCGATCGGGAATCTCAATACAACAAACGTCATCCCCGACCTGATCGGGAATCTCAAAACAGCAAACGTCATCCCCGACCTGATCGGGGATCTAAAACCGAAAAGATGGACAGACCTATAGAAAAGAAAAAAGGGATAGCCCTGATATTCAGCAGTAAAGCACTACCCTACTGGTTTGGAGGGCTGATGGCTGTATTCATCCTATGGCTGATATTTCGCGACAACTCCAGCACATTGAGAGTGAATGGTGACACACTGACTGTCAGCGAAGTAACTGATGGTGAATTCAACGACTATATCCGCATAAGCGGTCAGGTCCAGCCTATGACCACCGTGCAGCTGAGCCCCCGCGAATCAGGAATCGTAGAGGAGATTCTGATAGAAGAGGGTTCGCACGTAAACGCCGGTGACGTAATTGTCCGCCTTGGCAATGACGACCTGGACCTTGAGATTCTGAGTTCAGAGGCGAATCTGGCAGAAAAGGAGAATGCCTTGAGAAACACGATGATACAGATGGAGCAGGAGAAGATGCAGCTAAGTCTGAACATTCTGGAGCTGGAGACGGACGTCAAGCGCAAAGGCCGCGCTCTGGATTCGCAGAAAAGACTTTTTGACGACGGCCTGATCGGCAAAGAGGAATATCTGCGCAGCGAAGAGGACTATACCCTCTTCTGCAAGAAGCTTGAAGTCACCATAGCGCGGGCAAAGCAGGACAGCCTGTACAGAAACGTACAGATCAGGCAGATGCAGGAAAGTCTTAAGAATATGAAGATCAATATGCAGAGAATCCGTAAAAGGAAAGAAAACCTAGCCGTAAAGGCTCCTATCGACGGTGAACTTGGCCTTCTCGAAACTGTTCTTGGGGAAGCGGTCGGAAGCGGGAAAAAGATAGGACAGATAAATGCAATGAACAATTATAAGATCGAGGCACTGATCGACGAGCATTATATCGACAGGATATCATCGGGTCTCAGAGCGACTTTTGAGCGACAGAACGAGACCTATGACGCTGTCATACGAAAGGTGTATCCGGAGGTGCGCAACGGCAAGTTCCAGGCGGATTTTAAGTTCAGCGGAGAGCAGCCTCATAATATAAGGACCGGACAGACATACTATCTGAACCTGCAGCTCGGCCAACCGGAAAAGGCCCTGCTGATTCCACGAGGCACGTTTTATCAGAAAACAGGAGGAAAATGGATATATGTAGTAGTTCCTGAAGGAGGCAAGGCTGTAAGACGCGAGATCCGTATAGGAAGGCAGAACCCTCAGTTTTATGAGGTGCTGGAGGGATTGGCATGCGGTGAAAAAGTGATAACCTCGGGATATGATCATTTCGGAGACAACGAGGTGCTGATCTTCTGAACCGTCATCCCCGACCTGATCGGGGATCTGAGGTGACCAGAACCAGCCAAACAGTCATCCCCGACCTGATCGGGGATCCGGACATGACGAAAGAGCGGCTTTGCACCGCGGCACTTAAACCGCTGTCCGTCAAAGACATAGACATATATGCCTGCTACAAGATGCAGCAGGCATCATACCCTAAGAGATTGAAATCCAGGCACATAAGTGCCGCGTAAAATAACAACGATGAAAAGCTACATAAGATTTTTGAGCCGAAACAAACTGTACACAGCCATCGAGATCGTGGGGCTTAGTGTCGCGATTGCGATATGCCTGCCGACACTTAGCTATATGGGCAGAGTGCATAGACTCAACCGCTCGCATCCGGATCATGAGAACATCTACAGTCTTTGCGTTAGCCGTATGCAGACCTCAAGCCCGGGAATAGGAAAATATCTTCAGGAGAATATACCGGAAGTCGAGATCGTCAGTTCACCGTCACATCTGTCTGCTCTCCAGACATTTCAGGTGGAGGATAAGATGGTGCCATACATCATGTTCGACAGGAACTATCTGTATTTCTTTCCGCATGAATTCATCGAAGGCGGGCTGGACACAGACAACATGACCACAATGGCCGTATCCGAATCCTTCGCAACCGAACTGGCGGAAAGTGGTCCTGTGATCGGAAGGCAGATGGATCTTGACGGAGAGAGCTATATGATATCAGGCATATATAAGGACAACACCGACCCAAGATTCAGGGAATATATGATGATGATTCCCCGCAAGGAAAAGCTGTCTGAAAAGGATATGCCATACACTAATATGAATATTCTTGTCATGACCCTCATAAAGGCAAAGGACGGAACAGACTATGAGCATCTGAAAGAGAAGGTACAGAAAGCATGTGCAACATACTGGGGTCCGATGGATGACCGGGAATTCGAGAATCAGTATAGCTGGAAGAGGCCGGAGCAATACGATCTGGTTCCATACAGGCAGATCACTCAAAAAGGAACATACCAGCTGAGGGATATCGGAGGAAGCGGATTCATCATATTGTCAATAATTGCTGCATTACTGCTGCTCTTTGCTATTCTCAACTATATCAATCTTAATGTCGCCTTATCTACAAGAAGGGCAAAGGAGACCGCAACAAGAAAACTCATAGGTGCCGGACGCGCAGACATAATAAGCCTGTTCCTCAAGGAATCACTGACTATGAGTGTGATATGTCTCGGTCTGGGACTACTGCTGACCGGTATTACTACCGACATGATAAACACCTTCTTCCATGCCATTGAAGGTGAATGCGATATTGCTGTCGGATACTCATTGGCGGATATTGGTCTTTATATCGGATTTATACTTGTGGTGGCTGTCATCACAGGTCTTGCCCCGGCAATAATAGTATCAAGATTCACACCTCTGGACATCGTAAAAGGCAGTTTCAGATACTATAGCAAGAAAAGGATGACTAAGGTCTTCATCTGCATACAGACCATTCTGACAACAATAGTCCTTGCTCTCACACTGGTCTTGAATGCACAATATAGGAAGGAGGTCAATATGGAGTACAACTGCGGCATTGAGGATGTATTCAGTCTTATGCCTGACTTCAGAATACCTTCTGAGACGCTTAAATCGGAACTCGAGAAACATCCGGAAATCATTTCAGTTGGCAAGACATCCGGAATACCGTCGGAGGCAAAATTTGTTGACGCAGATTTCGAGATCCGGAAAGGAGCATGCTATATCAAATGTACAAAAGAGTCCTTTGATATATTTGGTTTCGAGATAATCTCGATGAATGACCCGGAAGACTATTACGGGATATGGATGACTCCGGAGGCAGAACGGATATCCGGACTTTATCCCGATGAGTTCCGTAACGTGCTTCATAAGAATTTTGGTGACATACGCATAGCCGGCATGATCAAGAACATCCCGTCACAGGGAGGACAAAACGGCATAAATGATTTTCCGATGGTTGTGGTTGTCAGCAATGACGTAAATTCCGATGAGCTGGTGATCAAGACTATCAGTGATCATAAAAAGGCACGCAAAGTCATAGCATCCGTATATGAGAATATCACCGGAATCAAGACGACTGACATCATGAACTTCGGAATGAGATCGCTTTATATAAAGGAAATCAACGAAAGAGATCTGGCACCGCACAAGGCATTGAACAGTCTGCTCGTCAAACTTCTGGGCATACTGATTATCCTAGGAATCATGGGACTCTCTGGGATAAGCATGTATTTCGCGAGCGAAAACGAGAAAGAGATAGCTGTACGCAAAACTTTCGGAGGCACGAAAAACACGGAAATCTGGAGAAATCTGAAGACATTCATAAGAATAACTCTGATTGCCAACCTTATTGCCATCCCGCTTGCTGCAGTCGCGTTCTCAACCATAATGAAATACTCTGCAGACAAAGTCACAAATATATGGATCATATATGCAGCATGTGCAGTGATATCTTTCGCAATCACCATTGGCTCTGTCCTTATTCAGGTTCTTCGTGCTGCCCGGACTAACCCGGCAGAGGCGTTGAAGAAGGAGTAGATGCCCGATCGGAGTCGGGCATGACAGTTAAAAGTCATCCCCGACTTACAAAGTATCCCCGACTTGATAGGGGAACTGAACCAACCAAACCATCATCCCCGACTTGATCGGGGAATTGACCAAACCAAGCCATCATCCCCGACTTGATCGGGGAACTGACCAAACCAAACAGTCATCCCCGACTTGATCGGGGATCTGTAAGAAACATTAAATAAAACTATAAAGATATGATTAAAGTAACCAACCTGAGCAAAATCTTCCGTACAGAGGAGATCGAGACAACAGCATTGAACAAGGTTTCATTCGAAATCAATGACGGTGAATTCGTTGCCATAATGGGCCCTTCGGGACGCGGCAAATCTACCCTATTGAACATCCTGGGACTTCTTGACAACCCTACAGAAGGAAGCTATATGCTTCTCGGACAAGAAGTTGCAAAACTCAAGGAGAAGGACCGCACCAAGTTCCGCAAAGGCAACATCGGCTTCGTGTTCCAGAGTTTCAACCTCATTGACGAACTCAACGTGTTCGAAAATGTAGAGCTTCCGCTGAGATATCTGAATATCAGTTCATCTGAGAGAAAGGCTCGCGTGACCGAGATGCTCAAGAGAATGAATATCAGCCACCGCGCGCAGCATTTCCCTCAGCAGCTCTCCGGAGGTCAGCAGCAGCGCGTAGCCATCGCCCGTGCAGTCGTTTCGAATCCCAAGCTGATACTCGCCGACGAGCCTACCGGTAACCTTGACTCGAAGAACGGTAAGGAAGTGATGGATCTCCTGACCGAGCTCAACAAGGAAGGCACTACAATCGTAATGGTGACCCACTCACAAAAAGATGCATCCTGCGCGCAGAGAATCGTGAATCTCTTCGACGGCGAGATCGTCAGCGACGTCAAGAACGAGTTGTAACGCCATCCTCGCTTTGCACCGCGACACATAAACCGCTGTCCGTCAATGACATAGATATAGACGCCTGCGACAAAACGCAGCAGGCATCACACCCTAAGAGATTGAAACCCAGGCATATATGTGCCACGCAAAATAAGAACAATGAAAAGTTATCTGAGATTTCTGGGCCGAAACAAGCTGTATACTGCCATAGAGGTGGTAGGATTGAGCATCACGCTGGCGTTTGTGATCATCTTCACATGTTACGTGAAGCAGCAGACAGCAGTGAACAATCATTATCCTGACTCGGACAGAATATATCTGGTTGGGGTTGACACCAAAACATACTCCTACGACTATCTGGCCGATCAACTTGACAGCGCCATCCCCGAAATTGAAAGAGCTGTCTGTGTTAAGCACTATTACAACTCCTATAAATATGAAGGCGAGATCAGCTCCGACGAAGGAATACTGGTTATCGGAAAGGATTTCTTCAAACTATTTCCAGCAAAGTTCATGTTCGGTAGTCCTGAAGCGCTGGACGTGAAGAACAATGCACTGGTAACTGAAAGCTTTGCCCGCAGGCATGGAATGGAAGAAGTAATCGGAAAGAAGCTGATTGATGATAATAAGGAAGTGGTAATAGCCGGCATAATCGAGGACTTTTCTTCAAGTGTATTCAACGATTTCGAGATCATTCTTACTGATTTGTCTGTAAACCAGAGGGATAATTTTGTTTCCAGTTCTGTCATGACATTCATAAAAGTAAGAGAAGACGCTGATATTGAAAAACTTGAAGCCAAGATTTCCGGAAAGATCAAGGAGTTTTATAAGCTCATCGAATATACTAGGGAAGGTAAGGCAAATATCATAAGATTGGACAATCTTTACTTTTCAGAGATGAACGACGGTATGTGCGGTCTGAAATGCGAAAGTCGTGACAGAGTCGTGATTTTCAGCATCGTTGTCCTGTTTCTTCTTATATCTGCTGTCATAAATTACGTGAACTTGAATGTAGCTAATGCCGAGAAAAGGGCCAAGGAGATAGCAGTCAGACATATACTTGGAGCTGAACGCAGATTTCAATTCTTAAGGACCATCCTTGAATCGTTTGCATTCACTGCAGTTACCTTCATAATCGCCCTTCTTGTGGCTTCATTGATGATAGATCCGGTAAACGGCCTTCTTCAGGCTGAAATACCCATTATCATTTCATTTGGATGGGAATACATATGCTCATACTTAATCCTTGTCATATCCACTGCCGCAATATGCGGCATTGCAGTATCGCTGGCCACGACAAAGATGAAGATTACCAGCAGCACCAGGACCCGGAAACCGATGTCAGCAATCTTCATAGCTCTTCAGTTCGTTATTTCATTCATCATGATATCCACTTCAATAACAATGGAAATGCAGATGCGTCACATGATAGGTCGTGATATGAATGCAAATACTGATGGCATCTATAGGACGAACATCGATGCTTCAGGCCTTCTTGATGCGCTTCAGAGACTTCCATTCGTGCGAAGCATCGGAAAAACGACGGGTTACCCGGGATATTTCGGAATGTCGGCGAATTATGCGGATAACCATTCGCTTAGCCTTATGTTCTGCGACAGCACTGCGTTCCGAATTTTCGGTTTCAAGATCACACATGATTTCAAGCCTGGCAATCCATATGGCACATGGATGAGCGAAAGTGCTGCAAATCATCACAATGTCGGTCCGGAGAATATGACGTGGACGTCGCCGGGATTCAACGGCATGACTTCAGAAGTTACGGGTATATTTCAGGATACGCCGGTTACAAGTGTCCTGAATAAAAATTTCAACGGCCTTGGTCTTGTCACTGTTCTCGCTCCGGAAGATGTTTCCTGGGGAGGTTATATACTCGAAGTGGATGAAACTCCCGAACACAAGCATATACTTGATAGCCTCGTTACGACTTTATACAAACTGCAATACGGACGTGAAGCATTCAAATATGGATTCATCAAGGACCTTAACAAGAAGGAATATGATCGTACACGAAAGGACATGCGCCTGCTTGAGCTGTTTATGCTCGTTGCAATCATGCTTTCATGCCTTGCCATCCTTGCAATGAGCGTTCATTACGCCTCCGGAAACATAAAACCGATAGCAGTACATAAGGTCTTTGGAGGAAGTACAGAAAGTGAGCTCCGACGCTGTATGGTCATATACCTGAAGATAATTGCCACGGCCATTCTGATCGGTCTCTTTCCAGCCATATGGATAAGCGAAAGATATCTTCAGCAGTTCAGCTACAGGCTTGAGCTCGGGGAAAAGTGGTGGATCTTCCTGATCGCCATGGCCATATCGCTCCTGATCTCGACTACGACCGTCCTCTGGCAGACCCTCCGTGCCGCCCGCACCAACCCTGCCGAGGCCCTGAAGAAGGAGTAGATTCCCGGTCAAGCCGGGCATGACGTTAAAGGTCATCCCCGATATACAATGGTCATCCCCGACCTGATCGGGGAACTGAACCAGCCAAACCGTCATCCCCGACCTGATCGGGGATCCGGACATGAC
>JAFQGK010000059.1 GCA_017398335.1 Bacteroidales bacterium
ACTCAAAACATCCGTAATGTGGTTCTGCTTGGTAGCACCAAGTCAGGTAAGACCACGTTATCTGAAGCGATGCTTTACGAGGGTAAAGTAATCGATAGAAGAGGTTCTGTCGAGGCAAAGAACACAGTATCGGACAATGCTGAAATCGAGCAGATGAACCAGAGGTCCATCTATGCGACTCCGCTTTATGCAGAGTTCATGGACACAAAGTTCAATATAATTGACACTCCGGGTGCAGACGACTTCGTGGGCGGTGCAGTTTCCGCTTTCAAGGTTTGCGATACAGGAGTGCTTGTTGTAAATGCACAGCAGGGAGTTGAGGTCGGAACTCAGATCTACTCACGCTATGCAAAGGAGTATGGCATCCCTATGATCGTAGCTGTCAACCAGCTCGACGGTGAGAAGGCTTCATGGGAGACTACTCTTGAATCAATGAAGGAGGCGTTTGGAAACAAGCCGGTTGTAATCCAGTACCCTGTGACTACAGGTCCAGACTTCGACGGTTTCATTGACGTCCTCAAGATGAAATATTACCGCTTTGCCGGTGACACCGGAAAGCGTGAGGACCTTGAGATTCCTGCAGACCGCCTTGAAGAGGCTGAGGAACTCAGAAATGAACTCATCGAGCGTGCGGCAGAGTATGACGACACTCTCATGGAGACATTCTTCGAGCAGGGCTCGCTTACAGAGGATGAGATCAGAAAGGGCCTCGGAATCGGTATCCGTGAAGGTGCTGTAATGCCGGTATTCTGCCTTTCTGCAAAGAAGGACATCGGAGTGAAGCGTCTTATGGAGTTCACTATCCGCGTGGCAGCTTCTCCAGCAGAGCGTCCATGCGTGACTAAGGATGGAAAAACATATGAGTGCAAGCAGGATGCTCCTGTATCGCTCTTTATATATAAGACAGCTGTTGAGCAGCACCTTGGTGAGGTTGCTTACTTCAAGGTGATGACAGGAGAGCTTACAGAGGGCGTTGACCTCGAGAATCCTGAGACAGGTGACAAGGAAAGAATCACAGCAATCTACGCTGTTGCAGGTAAGAAGAAGGAGAAGGTTACTGACCTCAAGGCCGGTGACATCGGATGTACTGTGAAGCTTCGTGCAGCCAAGACCAATGTGACTCTCTGTGCTCCTGGTGCTGACATAGCATACAAGGAGATCGAGTTCCCTCACTACAAGTATCGTTGTGCTGTCAAGGCTAAGGATGCTAAGGATGAGGAGAAGGTAAGCGAGGCTATGGCTAAGATCGCAGCTGAGGATCCTACATACATCATCGAGTACCACAAGGAGCAGAAGCAGACAATCCTTAAGGGTCAGGGTGAGCAGCACGTGAACACCCTCAAGTGGAGACTCCAGAATGAGAACAAGCTTGAGATCGAGTTCTCGGCTCCTAAGATTTCTTACCGTGAGACCATCACTAAGGTTGCTTGTGCAGACTATCGTCACAAGAAGCAGTCAGGTGGTGCAGGTCAGTTCGGTGAGGTTCATCTCCTTATCGCTCCTTATCAGGAGGGTGTTGATCCAGGCAACAAGTTCAAGGTGGACGGAAAAGAGGTTGTCCTCAACATCAAGGGTAAGGAAGAGTATGACCTTCCTTGGGGCGGTAAGCTCGAGTATTACAACTGTATCGTAGGTGGTGCTATCGACGCGCGCTTCATGCCTGCTATCCTCAAGGGTATCAACGAGAAGATGAGCGAAGGTCCTCTTACAGGTTCGCTTGCTCGTGACATCCGCGTTTACGTTTACGACGGTAAGATGCATCCGGTAGATTCAAACGAAATTTCATTCGTTCTTGCGGCTCGTAACGCATTCAAGGAGGCATTCCGTGCAGCTGGTCCGAAGATTATGGAGCCAATCTACAATGTTGAGGTGCTCACTCCGACCGAGTACATGGGTGCTTGTATGTCTGACCTTCAGAACCGTCGTGCTCTCATCGAGGGTATGGGTACTGACAAGGGATTCGATACTATCAAGGCTCGCGTTCCGCTCGCAGAGCTCTACCGTTACTCGACAACTCTCAGCTCCCTCTCATCAGGTAGCGCTACATTCACAATGGACTTCGCTGACTATCAGCCTGTTCCAGGTGATGTACAGGAGAAGCTCCTGAAGGCATATCTCGAGGAAGAGAAGGAAGACTAATTTCATTCTGCATACAAAGGGAGGACAACTTTTTCAGGTTGTCCTCTTTTTTTATCCGGTCACAGCAGTCCTGTTGCATCCTTCCTATCACATCCGTCCGGTTACATCCGGTTGTGCCGATGGAGGTCGGCTCGCGGAATACAACCTGCCTGCGGCAGGTCAACGCTCGCCTCCTCCCCATCGGCACAACCGGAGATGGAATGGCTGATATATAAATGGAAAGCAGATGCATTTGCCTTATAGGCGTAAGATTGTGTTTTTAAATATATTATGAGAAATACATCTGCTTTCCTTATTGGATGTAAAAATAGCGCAGGACTTCCCGCACCACCCATAGGCTTCCGACGGCCTACTGATAGACAGGCAGCCCTGCGCCAAGAACGCAGAACCACCTATCGCCCTATCAGTCAGAAATAATGTCGGAATTTTGGGTGGTGACGATAGGGAACAGTATTTTATTGAACCTTAATGGTTGCTTTAATTCTGATATTTACAAAGGTAATCAATAATCAGAAAATAATAGTTATATTGCAATAAAATATAATTCTTATGAGAAGCTCCCTGCTTTTTACATTTGCAGTATTATTTCTTCTTTCCTGTACGTCTAAAAATATAGAAAGGACGCTGAATGACGTTGAATCCTATATCAGGGAACGTCCGGACAGCGCTTTGACCGTGCTGGACTCCATCGATCGTGATCTGCTGAAATCAAGAAAGTTGCGTTCACACCATGCTCTCCTTTTTGCAATGGCACTCGACAAGAATTATATAGATGTGTCTGATGATTCCCTTGCTCTTGTTGCTCTGAATTGGTATGACAGACATGGTGACAGGAAATACAAGGCAAGGGCTTTGTATTATCTGGGCCTTTCATATTATTACAGTCAGGATTATGATAGGGCGATTCTCGAATTAACAAAGGCAGAAAAGATTGCGGAATTTTCTGACAGTCTCTATTGGGGTATGATAAATAGCCTTCAGGGCCATACATACAGTAACACGTATAACAATGTAGAAGAGTTGAATTGCGTCCAAAAAGCTTATGAAATATATTCGGCAATAAAGAACGAGCGCCTTATGGATGTGTCTTTATGTAGGCTTGCGTGTATTTATATGAATCAAGGAAAGTATGAACAAGCGGAGCCGATTTTTCGTCAACTGATGGAAAAAGATAATGCAAGTGATTGGGTGTTGGGAAACACATTATGTTCTTATGCTTACCTGAAGGTCAATCAACAGGATTCCGAACCGGAAGAGATCATGCTTATGTATGAAAAAGCATTTGAAAGGTTCGGGTATGAATACATGACAACCAAGGATTGGTGGGCTTATGCGTTGGTGCTGTCTCAGCTTGGCAGGCAGGAAGATTCGCAGAATTTAGTAGTTCAGTTGGAGACTATGGACACAACATCTGCACCGGCTTATTGGAAATACAGGCTATCAAAAAATAACGGAGACAAGGCGTCCGCCCTTGAATATCTTGAAAAATCCTGTGAACTTGATAATAAAGTCATTGCTCGAGCATTGAGTCAGTCGTTATCGTTGACTCAGAGGGACTTTCATGAGGCTCAGTCTGATATTGCTGAATATAAATTAAAGATCAGGGCATTAATTTTCTACTTAGTGCTGACAGCATCTCTATTATTCATTTTTGTTTTTTCTGCTGTGATTATTGTGAAACGTAGAAAGTATAAGGAAGAAAAGGAAAACTATATGCAATATGTAGACGAGATAACTCGTCAGCTGAACGAACTCCGAAAGAAAGACATACCATCTCTTAAAAGAAAATATCTTGAATTATATAAATCCAGATTCGAGAATATAAGAGACTTATGTGACAATTACCTTCAGTTCAAGGGCAAAGACAATGCTGAAAAGCAAATGTATTCCAAAGTGGTCTCCATGGTAGATGAGCTCCGAGCAGAAATGCAGGAACGCGTCAGATTCGAAGAGATGCTTGATGCTGACCTGAATGGAGTGATGACCACAATCCGGCGGGATGTTAAAATGAAAGAAACAGACTATGTTATATTCCGTTATCTTATCATAGGATTTGATGCAACGACTATTTCTCGACTTATAGATACTTCTGTAAACACAATATATATCCGAAAAAGTCGTATAAAGCGTTATATAGAGGAAAGTGATTCTGTTCAAAAGACTACACTCCTTGAAATGATGTCCTGAATCTTCATTCTCTTCGTTATTTAAAAGGCTCTGATTATCAATTAGTTATGATTTTTGAAAGACTGCAAAAATTTTGTGAGTTATAACTAATTGATTATCAAGGGTTTGTGTTCTTGATTTTTCTCGTTTTGAAAGACGAAAAATGTGTCAAATTACGTTCAATAGGGTTCCCGTTACGTAATTTTGTAATGTTTTTAAATATATTCATTATGAGAAAGATGTTTTTATTTCTGGCTGTGCTGCTGCCATTCTTCGCATTGAATATCAATGCGGAAGATAAAGATGTAGTAAAGGAAATACCTGTAAAAAAGGTTCCTAAAGGAATAAACGAACGCAGTTTGAGTCCCGAATGCATTAATGCATGTTATTATGGATTTCTTGAAGGGATTCAGACTGTTGTTTCTGCAGATCTGGGAGTGATTGAAGTTACTGCGCAGAATTGCTCCACAGGGGAAATGTGGTCAGACACATTCAACTCTTCTCAAACCAATGTCCATTTTCTTTCCATTACCCCTAGTCCAGGCGTTTATGAGATTGTCTATACAACTCACTCTGGAGAGAGGTATGAAGGAACTTTCTACATAGACCTGTAGTTTCTACGATTAACATCATAGCTTTATAGCATAACAAGGAACAGCCATGAAGCGGTTTATACAATATATATTTATCATTGTATTGTCTTGTCAATGGGTGTATGCTCAGGAGGATTCTGACGGAATGACTGACTTTGCGGAGAGCAGGAAGCTCAGCCTCTTCAGTGAAGGACTTCCTTTGCCAAATTCTCCTGAAGCATTTTCAATGATTCAGTACTCCTCTCCACAGGCGAACCTATATAGAGGAGAGATCTCAATAGAGATTCCGTTCTACACATATTCTGACGATGACTTTGAGATACCGATTTCATTTTCATATCGTTCGGGAGGTTACAGGCCCAATGTTCCTTATGGTGTCATGGGACTTGGCTGGAGTCTGAATGCCGGCGGATTTATTTCCCGCGAAGTACGTGGTGTTGTGGATGAGGCCTCTCCACCATCCAACAAAGACCTGTACAAGTTTGTAAATAAGCTTTATGGGGACAATGACAGAGATGTCGCTTTTCCTGAGCCAGACATGTACGGCTACTCCTACTGGTTCAAGGCAGACACGACAGACAACAAGGGATACTATCATCTGGATTGCGTTCTGGATTTCAAAGTTGGAGCTGAATTCATGCCAACCCTGTCTCCTAATGTTGATTCTGATGATCCTTTTTACAAACACATCGAGACGACTCCCGATGTCTTTCAATTCACCGTTCCAGGTCATAACGGCTCTTTTGTGTTTGACTCACATGGCAAAGCCATTTTCTTTGACACCAGTGGAGCAGCCGCATTCTATGAACTGGATGCGACTTTCAGCGGATCATTGATCACATCCTTTACTATTACCACGGACGACAGATATATTTATCATTTTGATGTCTTGGAGAAATCTGCAAGCTATAACACGCGAGGCAGCGAGGATAACCAGTTCATCACCAACACATGGAAACTGAGCAGCATTGAGGCTCCCAATGGCAGACGCGTGGAATATTCATATGGACTTGACTACTGGACAGACGCTCTGGTTCCGTTTAAGGTATATGAGGACTATACAAGGGAATTGCGAAGCGTCCGAGACCATATTAATGGTGAACCCATTGATGGTGCTTCGAGGTACGAGTATCTTGATGTGTCAAATCAGTTCCCGACGTGCAATACGGTTAAGAACTATCCGTTGACTGAAATAACGGTAGATGGCAAGATCAGGTTCGCGTTTGATTATTCGCCGCAAAGCCTCAGGAAAGGATCTTCATATAATGGTAGGAATCTCTCCCGTATCAGCGTGATAGATCTGTCTGCAAACGATACGACCAGATCATGCAGCTTCTCTTATCACACGGACGGTCATAAGGGAGAAACCTATTCATCGTCCCACTTGGGTGTGACGTTTCTTGACAACATCACTCTCTCCGAAAGCGGAACTTATGTCTTTGAATACGACGAGCCGGCATCAGGAATGCCTCCAACCAACACCTATGCAATAGATTGGTACGGATTCTATAACGGCACGACAACGGAATCCAATTTTCTGCCTGATATGTATACGGCACAAAGCAGTGACAGTTTTCTGCTGACCATGCGGCAGCCGTCAGTGTCACACAGCCAGTATGGAATGCTGACCAGGCTGACCTATCCTACTGGCGGATGGACTCAATTCACCTATGAGCAGAACACATATTCCAAAGACCATCTGAACACGGCCTGCAACCTCAATCTGCAGCCGGACGGTCAGAACTACAATGGAGCAGGCGTAAGGCTCAAATCAATGAGTGATTATTCTGCAGTCGGTGAGGAATTCAGACGGACGGATTATAGTTACATCAACAAGGACGGCAAGTCATCTGGCTGTCTGCTGTGGCGTCCGATCATCTATTCAAAGTATTTGGCAAGCACAACTAACATCTTAAATATTGACAGGGAAACCGTAAGCTCTGCAAATGACTTCACCTATTCAGGTCTTCCTCATATCGAATACCTTAGGGTTATTGAGGAGGTATATGACCCTGATGCTTCTCAGCATAAAGGAATCACAGAATATACTTATCATACATCGTATCACATCAATGCACGTGACAATTATGATGTGGGAGTCAGTATCAATATCCACGACTGGGAATATAATTGCAGCTCTCTCGAGAACAGTCGCCACTCCCAGTGGATTCAGAGCAACGAGCAGTCCAGAATAGGTGGCCGCCTTCTGACGCGCACAACCTATTCTGATGACATGTCCAAGCCGATAATGAAGGATTCCATAAGCTATGATATCCATTATCCCGATGGCGTAACTTCATTGGAGGCATATACGGTGCAGCTGGGTTTTCCAAGCAAACTGTTTTATTCGTTTGCATCAGTAATTCAGGACAGCAAGTCTGAATGCGCCTATGATGAAGAGGGTAGAGTCATCTCCTGCAAGCTCTCCGAGAAGAACTATGATTCCTCAGGCAGATTCATCGGAACAACCCATACGGACTCCCGAGGGCGTACCGTAGAGACAATGTTGTCATATCATAATGACATCCCGACTCTGGTAACAAAAGTGGTGACGAAAGTGGATGGTGTCGTTGTCCGAGCAGACAAATACCATTATACTCATTTGGGTGGATCGCGATATCCGGACCTGTATGTTCCGTCATATATGGAGCAGGCTGTAATAACCTCAGCAACAACGGATGATGGGGCATTGGAGTATAAGCCTAAGATAACGTTTGACGAATACGACAGCGAGGGACGTCTGCTTGAGAGTACGGACGAGCGTGGCACAAAGACAGCTTATGTCTGGGGATATGGCGGTCTTTATCCGATTGCTGCAGTAGAAGGCATCTCTCATAGTCAGCTTAGGCTTTCATCGGTCTATCAGGGAGGGCTCTCTGCAGCCAATGAATCATACCTGCGCTCGCTTTCCGGGGTTTCTGCGACAACTTGGGAGCACGATCCTCTGGTCGGTGTGACTAAATGTACGGATCCGTCGGGGCGAATATACACCTACAGCTACGATAAGAGCAACAGACTGGCAGAATCCACTATGAACGGCAATACTGTCCTGATGCAGTACATATACAACATCGTATCTCAAAACAATAATCTGATACAACCATGAGCAATATATTACGACACCTGTTCCTATGGGTGCTGATGCTGCTACCCCAGCTTAGTTGGGGTCAGTTCATCTGGCACGAGGACATGGGCAGCCCGTCCGTTACCGGGCGTGTCAACCTCAGTTATGATACTACTTCCTACGTATTCGACACGGTCAATGCCGAGGAGCATTCCGACGCCGGTGAGGTCTGGGATGACCTGAACTCGCAGTTCGAGTCCGCCGGCATCACGTGGGCCGAGATCTACGAGCTTGGCAAGGAGGAGTCTGAGTCCTACACAGTCCGCCTGAGGATGGATGTGAACACGGGCTACGGTGACAGGTACCTGAACTTCGGTCATAACGGCGCCGAGCTTGTGATTTGCCAGCAGGGAATGCCTCTACCTGACCCGGAACCCGAGCCGGAGCCAGAACCCGAGCCCGAGCCGGAGCCGGAGCCGTCATCTCCGTATGACACCACCCTCAACTGGATCCTGACGAAGACTTACAACAGCGACGGTTCCTCCTACGAGGACATCGTCTACTATGACGGCCTGGGCTATGCCCGGCAGTCCGTGATGATCAACGGCCGCGGAACAGGTACTGATGATATAGTGAAGATCCATTCACATGATGTGTTTGGCCGTTCTGTGCGAGATTATCTTCCGTATCCAAAGGCAGGCAACAGTGCATTTGATATAGCTGCACATGCAAGCCAACAGTCGTTCTATAAGGGGCTTTATCCATCAATAGCCAACCAGAACGACATCAGAGGCTATACCGAGACTGTATACGAAAGCGGCTCATCAGGACGAGTCCTTCGAGAGCATCTCCAGGGCCAGGAGTATGCCGACACGTCCCGCTCCGCACGCACACACTACCGAGGCAACGGCCCTACGGATGTCCCTATCCTGGACTATGTAGAGTCGACCGGCGAGTTCGTGCTGTCGGGCCACTATGCGCCGAACACCCTGACGGGAGTGGAGACCGTTCTTCCGTCGGGAGAGAGGCAGCGCGTATGGAGCGACCTGGACGGCAGGACAGTGATGCAGGAGTCGTGCGGTCCTGACGGCTGGGTAAGGACCCTCTACTGCTACGACGTCAGAGGCCTTCTCCGCGCCGTGGTGACTCCTGAGGGAGTGAAGCGCCTGTCTGAAGGAACAGAGTACAATTGGTCAAGTTCCCTGCTGCAGAACTATGCCTATGTCTATGCGTATGACGGAGAAGGCAGGATGAGCTATCGCAGGCTGCCATCGTGCTCGGAGGAGTGGTTTGTATACGATAAGGGTGGCAATCAGGTGATGAGGCAGAACGGCCTTCTGCGTGAGAAGAGTCAGTGGATTGCTACCTACTATGACCATCTTGGCAGGGTCAGATCGGAACGTCTCCTTACCGGAAGCGGCACTCAGAACCACGCTCTTGTCCAGTCTTATCAGGCCGCCTTTGATGATGATGAAATACCAGATCCCGAGTTATATTCATCCGAAGGCGGAGCCCTCCTTCTTGAGAATATATACGATGCATACCCGACTAATTTGTCATCATCGGAGTCTTTCAGCGCTGATGGACTAGGAATTTCGAATGACACAAGAACGAAATCTCTTCTGACAAGCCAGCGTCTTGCAAGAATCACCTCTAACGGTGTATCGTCGGATATGTACAGAAGGGTGTTCTACTATGATGCTTACGGCAACATCCTGCAGACAATTGAAAGGCAAAACGATAACGCTAACGGAAGAGTCCTCCGTCACAGTATAGTCAGAGATCTTCTTGGCAACGTCCTTACTGATAAGCAGACAGTCAC
>JAFQGK010000060.1 GCA_017398335.1 Bacteroidales bacterium
ACTCTTACTCTCAACCCAACTGCGCTCCCTGAGGGTTCTTCACAGATGTTCCTCTTCTCTTCAAGCAACCCTAGCGTTGCAAGCGTAGTTCAGAGCACCGGTGTAATCACTGCAAAGGCAGCTGGTGAGACTATCATCACTATCTACTCTAACGACCCTTACACTATGGAGCAGCCACCTTACACTACAGTTAAGGTTACTGTTATCCAGCCTGTAACTTCAATCACTCTCCCTGAGACTGTTGAGGTATACGTTGGAAAGTCTGCAAGCCTCAACCCTGTCGTAGGTCCTGAGAACGCAACTGACAAGTCACTCACTTGGACTGTAAGCGGATCTGATACTCCTGAGAAGATCAGCGTAAGCGCTGACGGTGTTGTAACTGCTAACAGCTACAACATGTCTGGAAGCAACGAGTACACTGTTACTGCTACTTCAAAGAGCAATCCTTCTGTAAGCGCTTCTACTAAGGTTGTCGTTAAGCCTATCAACGTAACCTCTGTTGTTGTTGAGAACGCTGAGATTACTCTCTCTGTAGGTGAGACTCTTACTCTCAACCCAACTGCGCTCCCTGAGGGTTCTTCACAGATGTTCCTCTTCTCTTCAAGCAACCCTAGCGTTGCAAGCGTAGTTCAGAGCACCGGTGTAATCACTGCAAAGGCTGCAGGTGAGACTATCATCACTATCTACTCTAACGACCCTTACACTATGGAGCAGCCACCTTACACTACAGTTAAGGTTACTGTTATCCAGCCTGTAACTTCAATCACACTTCCTTCAGAGACTATTACTATTACTGAAGGCGAGACTGTAAGCTTCGCATACACAGTAAACCCTGAGAATGCTTCAAACAAGGCTCTTACATGGAAGGTGTCTGGTGCTACTCCTGAGAAACTTGTCGTAACTGACGGCCAGATATATGCTGACGGTTTCAACCCATACATGTCAAACGAGTACACTGTAACTGCTACTTCAGTATCTAACCCTGAGGTAAAGGCTACAATGAAGGTTGTGGTCGAGCAGGCTCCGCTCGTAGAAAGCGTGTCAGTTGACGCTGAGACCATCACAATGAAGGTTGGTGAGACATTTGACACAAGCAGACTCACAGTAGCTCCTGCTGGTGCATCAAACAAGACCTCATTCAGATTCCAGGCGTATGTATATGGATCATGGAACAATACCAACGGATACGGTACTCCAGTCAGTGGTAATGTGATCACCGAATCTAACGGTACATTTACTGCCAACACTCCTGGAACTTACACTATCGGTGTTTCAATGGATGGTCTGTACAGCGTTCAGCCACCATTCACATCATTCACTCTCGTAATCGAAGAGTAATCTGAACAAAGGTCCATATGGACTTGAATATATGATAAAGGGTTCGCAGACTGGCGGACCCTTTATTTATTGCAGATAAAATGAAATAATCTTGTGGCAACAGATTGTTTTATCGGAATTTATATCTATCTTTGCGCCGCAAAAATCCGCAATCTGCAGGTTTTATGCAATGACAATTATTATTAACCTCTAATTTTTTCTAAAGATGGCTGAATATTTGGCACCAGAGAAAAAACAGGAGCTTTTCGCGAAGTACGGAAAGTCTAATACTGACACAGGTTCTCCAGAGAGCCAGGTGGCTTTATTTTCCTACCGTATCGCTCATCTTACCGAGCACCTCAAGAGCAACAAGCACGACTACTCTACACGTCGTTCACTCTTGAAGCTTGTAGGTAAGAGACGTCGTGTCCTTGACTACCTCAAGGAGATTGATATTGAGAGATACAGAGCTATCGTTAAGGAGCTTGGTCTCCGTCGATAAGCTACATTATAGTAGGAAACGACGAAAGGGGGAAACCGCACAGGTACATTCCCCCTTTTTTACGCAAGAAAGCGTCCTTAGCGCTAACACATCAACCTGCGGCGCAACAGGAGCACACAATATATAGACGTAACTATATCTAGAAGCCGGTAAGGCTTCGTATGGACGGAACAGATGGAATTAATAATGACTCCCATAGGGGGAGGCGGGTTGAAAATCAAGTAAATGAATATCGTTAAAAAGACAATCGAACTATCCGACGGAAGGATAATCGAAATCGAGACCGGTAAGCTTGCCAAGCAGGCAGACGGTTCAGTTGTCGTCAAGATGGGCGGCACAATGCTCCTTGCAACAGTAACTTGCGCAAAAGACGCAAAGGAAGATGTTGATTTCATGCCACTTCAGGTGGACTACAAGGAGAAATATGCATCCGCAGGTCGTTTTCCTGGCGGATTTATGAAGAGAGAAGGAAAGGCTTCTGATTATGAAATCCTTATCGCACGTCTCGTAGACAGAGCGCTCAGACCTTTGTTCCCTGAGGATTTCCACGCAGAAGTATTTGTAAACGTAAACCTTATTTCAGCAGAGAAGGATATCCAGCCTGACGCATTGGCAGGTCTTGCTGCTTCTGCAGCTCTTGCAGTCAGTGACATTCCTTTCGAAGGTCCTATTTCAGAGGTACGCGTTGCGAGAATCGGGGGTGAACTCAAGATCAACCCTAACTTCAGCGAGATGGCTGATGCAGACCTCGACATCATGGTTGCTGCAACATATGACAACATCATGATGGTAGAGGGTGAGATGAACGAGGTAAGCGAGCGCGACATGCTCGATGCTATCAAGTTCGCTCACGAGGAGATCAAGAAGCACTGCAAGGTTCAGATGGAGCTTACCGAAGCTGTAGGCAAGACTGAAAAGAGAGCATACTGCCATGAGGAGAACGACGAGGATCTCCGCAAGGCAATCCAGGAGTTCTGCTACGACAGATGCTACGCCATCGCTAAGTCAGGCTCAGCAAAGCACGAAAGATCAGACGCATTCGAGGCACTCAAGGAGGAGTTCTACGCAACACTTCCGGAAGAGGAGCAGGAAGAGAAGAGAATGATGATCGAAAGATATTACCACGCTGTAGAGAAGGCTGCCATGAGAAACATGATCCTCGACGAGGGCGTACGTCTCGACGGCCGTGACACTACTACAGTACGTCCAATCTGGTGTGAGACAGATTACCTGCCTTGCGCTCACGGTTCAGCAATCTTCACCCGCGGTGAGACTCAGTCACTTTCGACTGTAACCCTCGGAACGAAGCTCGATATGAAGGAGCGTGACGAGGTTCTCATCCAGGACACCGACCAGTTCGTACTCCACTATAACTTCCCTCCTTTCTCTACAGGTGAGGCCCGTCCTCAGCGTGGTGTAGGCCGTCGTGAGATCGGACACGGAAACCTTGCATACAGAGCCCTCAAGCCAATGATTCCAATGGCTCCGGAGAATCCATACGCAGTTCGCGTAGTTTCAGACATCCTTGAGTCAAACGGTTCATCATCGATGGCTACAGTATGTGCAGGATGCCTTGCCCTCATGGATGCAGGTGTGAAGATCAAGAAGCCTGTAGCAGGTGTAGCGATGGGTCTTATCACAGACAAGGACAATCCTAACGAGCGTTATGCAATCCTTACCGATATCCTCGGTGACGAGGACCACCTCGGAGATATGGACTTCAAGGTTACAGGTACCAAGGACGGTATCACTGCAACCCAGATGGACATCAAGGTGGACGGCCTTTCATATGATGTTCTCGAGAAAGCTCTCGAGCAGGCACGCCAGGGCCGTATGCACATCATGGGCGAGATGATGAAGACCATCAGCGAGCCACGTGCAGAGTACAAGGAGTTTGTTCCACGTATGGTACAGCTCATCGTTGAGGGTGAGTTCATCGGTGCAATCATCGGAAAGGGTGGCGAGACTATCCAGAAGATCCAGCGTGAGACCGGCACAACCATCACTATCACTGAGGAGCAGATCGACGGCGTTCAGAAGGGTGTCGTTGACATCTTCGGACTTGACAAGGAGTCTATGGACAAAGCTATCTCATGGATCAATGGCATCACTGCAGTTCCAGAAGTAGACACTGTATACCATGGAAAGGTAGTTTCAATCCTGGAGTTCGGTGCTTTTGTCGAGATTCTCCCAGGCAAGGAAGGACTTCTCCACATCTCGGAGATCGACTGGAACAAGACCGAAAAGGTAGAGGACGTACTCAACATCGGTGACGAGGTTGACGTGAAGCTGCTCGAGATCGACGCAAAGACAGGCAAGATGAGACTTTCACGCAAGGCTCTCATAGAGAAGCCTGAAGGCTATGTTGAGCCTGAGCGCAAGCCACGCGGTGACCGTGGTCCACGTCGTGACAATGACCGTCGCGACAACAGAGGTCCACGTCGTGACGAGAACCGTGGCCCACGCCGCGAAGACAGAGGTCCACGCGGGCCGCGTCGTGAGCGTCCAGCTGAGTCACACGAGCAGAACAACGAGCCAGAAATGTTCTAATCTAAATACGATATGGCAAAGCAGGCTGATCAGTCAGAAATGACGGTCAGCCTGCTTTTTTATTGAAACATAACACTTCTTTAATCGAAATGATCTAACTTTATAAAAGTTTTGAAAACAGAGTTGCAAACAGATGGAAAGGCTGATAGAATGCGTACCTAATTTCAGCGAAGGACGCGACAGACAGACAATAGAATCCATTGTCTGTGCAATACAGAATGGCGGAAAGGTCAATATCCTGAACGTTGATCCGGGAGAGGCTGCAAACAGGACCGTGGTTACCTTTGTCGGCAGTCCTGAAGAGGTTGTGGAAGCTGCTTTTCATGGAGTACGGCGAGCTGCAGAACTTATCGATATGCGGAAACACCACGGAACACACCCGCGCCTGGGTGCGACTGACGTCCTTCCTCTGATTCCTGTTTCCGGAATCACTCTAGAAGAATGCGCACTGCTTGCAAGAAAACTTGCAGAGCGCATATACACGGAACTCGGCATTCCATGCTACTGCTATGAAGCTGCAGCATTCAAGCCTGAGCGCAAGAATCTTGCGGTGTGCCGCTCCGGTGAATATGAGGCCCTTCCCGCCAAGATGGCAGATCCGGAACGTCGTCCGGATTTCGGGCCTGAGACCTATACGGAACAGGCTGCCAAAGCCGGAGCCGTAAATGTCGGAGCCCGCAATTTTCTGATAGCAGTCAATTTCAACCTCAACACCACGTCTGCCCAACTGGCTAACGAGATCGCACGGGACGTAAGAGAAAAAGGGAAAGCAATTCCCGGCAGGCTCAAAGGATGTAAAGCCATTGGATGGTTCATTGAAGAATACGGCATTGCACAGGTTTCAATGAACATTACCGACATAGACGCTACCCCTCTGCACAAGGCTTTCGAACAGGTTCGCAAAGCAGCTATGGAACGAGGTCTCGAAGTTACGGGAACGGAGATCATAGGTCTTGTTCCCAAACGCGTCCTCATCGAAGCCGGAATCCATTTCCTTGAAAAGCAGCAGTGCGGAACAGGACTCTCCGAAGACGAGATAATGCAGGTCGCAGTTGAATCAATGAGGCTGGACGATCTGAGACCATTCCACCCTAGGGATAAAGTCCTGGAGTTTCTTATCGGCGGACAGGGACCGGACTTTTAGATCCGGAAGCTGAGATTTTCATGGTCAATCCGAAACAGTTCTGATATAATTTACCGATGTCTCCGTATGCACCGACAGAAAGAGATACCGGCAGATTCGTGACAACGCGTCCGAAATCCAGTTCCAAAGCAAGAGAAAGCTGCCATGGTCGGGAGTTGAATATTGAATCGCCGGACATGCCGAAATTGCCCCAGTTGGATGAATATGTAGCCTTGAAGCAATAAGGCAGCATACCTGCATTTCCTTTCAGTCCCACATGATGCGCACGTATACGGTTATTGACTACACCCGGAACCTTCCCATCTTCTCCCACCGCCTCCGGAGTCATCAGGGGCAATCCGATTATCCTCCCATGGTAAGTCCATCCTGACTTATAATCCAGGCTGTTGAAGTAGGTGTCCATACCGCCTAAGACGATTCTTCCATAATAAAAGTCGTCCGGTCTCTGCCAATAGGCATCCACGTGGTCGGGATAGACCTTGGTCATCTCTTCTTCCGTTGCCGGTCTGTCATGAACATCACCGGACTGCCAAGTGGTATGCACATATTCATATAGGACATCCGTCACAAAGCCACCTCTGTCGTTAAGATTGAAGATCAGGGAATAGACTCCATCAGGGGCATTCTGGATCTTGATTGCGCCTCTTCCATCCTCGAAAGGCATATCATACTGGGCTGTCATGACAAACTTCCTTGCCCTCCACCTCAAGCGCACATACTCCCTGCCAAGATGATTGCCCAAAGCATTCTGTCTGTCACCATCAGGCGCATCCGCTCCCCCGGGAAGAGCAAAGATGACTCTCCAGTAATCCTTCCACGAGTGAGGAAGAGTGCCGTGGTCCGGAGACACGCCGCCCCACTGTACCCAATGGTCAAGTCCTGCTTCCAGATCCACCTTTCTGCCCAACGCCACCTTGAGTGCAAGCGACTTATTGTGGACCAAGGTACCTTTGACATATCTGTTGTCCAGCATCTGATAGTGAGCAAAATTACCTTTTATTCCTACCCAATGCCCTTTCTCGAAATATATCCAGTCCGACCATAGGTTCACACCGGGAAGGTTTCTGGCATAGCCGGACATAATGATATCACCTCCTGTCAGCGACAGATCGCACAGTTCCTGCTGCCGAGGCTTAAGGCCGATGTCCGCATGAAGCATACGCCATCCGGCGGAAAGATACAGTCTGTCTACCAGGCCCGTAACCCTGGAATCACTCACCGACCTTCCTGCCGCAATGCAGCCCACAAGATTGGCACCTGCCCCGAAGTACAGCCCGTTACTTGCCATATAAAGTACATCTCCCCCACCAGACAGCAACGTAGAAGTCACATCCGGCATATATCCCCCCTTGACTGTCCTGGCCCAGAACGGAAGGACAGCGGAACTTCCTACAGCCGTGGCTGATGTCAGGCTGTAGTCAATTTTCCATCCTTGTCCAAAAACGGAGAATGACGTGAGATATAAGCAGAAAAACAGTACTATTCTTTTCATCTTATGCCTTCAAAAGGGCTTCCGCATACAAAGATACAAAATTAAATTTCTATCTTTGTTCACAGAATTCCCTAAAGAAGAATCATTCATAACAGATAAAAGATGAAAAAGTTTCTATTCGTCATCCTTCTCGCTTTCTTGAGCGCAGGATCATTCAATGCAGCGGCGCAGAAACATCAGCCGCAGACCAAAAAGTACGAATTCCGACACCAGGGAATGGAAAGAAGCTACTGGCTCTACATTCCTGAGAATCTCAGGCCGGACGCTCCTCTTGTGTTCGTTCTTCACGGATATGGCGGAAAGGCAGAAGGCTACAGACCGGAAATGCTTGCGACAGCAAGAAAGCACGGATTTGCTGTATGCTACCCACAGGGAGCAAAGGACGGAAAAGGAAAGAACTGCTGGAATGTAGGATATTCATTCCAGAAGGACTACAAGACCAATGATGTAGACTTCCTCTGCGATCTTGCCAGATATCTCCAGAAGAAGTACGGATTCAAGAAGCAGAACACCTTCCTTACAGGTATGTCCAACGGTGGCGAAATGTGCTATCAGATGGCAGCGCAGCGTCCGGATGCGTTTGCAGCATACGCTCCTATCGCAGGTCTGACAATGGAGTGGTCATACAAGAAGAACCCTCACAAGAAGGCTGTTCCGCTTATGGAGGTACACGGCACAATGGACAAGACTTCCAACTGGCACGGCGATCTCAAGAACGAAGGCGGCTGGGGTGAATACATCTCAGTTCCTATGGCAGTAGGCGTTTGGGCAGCAAAGGCAAGATGCACCCACACCGAGAAGACAGAACTTCCAAAGAAGCGCAATCAGGTTGTATTGCATCGTCATGTAGGCGGAACACCGGCATGGAAGGGTGGTCCGGATGTGGAAGTACGCCTTTACGAAATCGTTGATGGCAAGCACAAGTGGGGACTTGAGGATATGGATACATGCGAGGAGATCTGGCAGTTCTTCAGCAAATACCTCAGATAACCATTATCCTCTGACACTGCATCTCCCATGAACACTAACTTTCACAGAAAGTATATAACTACCAATGCTACCGACCATTTATGGGGGCTCTCCATAAATTCGGTCGGTCAGCAGTTAATAGGCATGAACGAGCCATATCCCCCGCAGCTGCATCCGACACGATACCTGTTCAATACGGAAAAAGGACGCACTCTCAACGAGTACCAGCTGCTCTACATAACCAGAGGAAGCGGGAAGTTCACCAGTGAGCATGGCGGCAAATGGGAGATTAAGGAAGGTCAGATGTTCATGCTGTTCCCGGGAGAATGGCACAATTATCACCCGGATCCGGAAACCGGATGGAACGAATACTGGATAGGATTCGAGGGTGACATCATACGACACTGGGTAAACACCGGGTTCTTTTCAAGAGAGAACCCGGTTTACAATGTCGGACTCAATGAAGAGATAATATCCCTTTACAAGAGGGCAAGAATCATAGCAGAAGCGCAGGAAGCCAATTATCAGCAGGCACTGGCTGGTATAGTAGGGTACCTTCTGGGAATGGTTGTCTATCTGAGCCGAAATCTGGCTTTCAACAGTTCAGTAGGAAGCAGTATAAATACTGCCAAGATTGCCATTTACGAAAACATCAGCACTATTACACCTGAAGCTTTGGCTGCAATGTCCTGCATGAGCTACTCAAGATTCAGAAAGATCTTCAAAGAATACACGGGTTTTGCCCCTTCCCAATATATCCAGCAGGTAAGAATCAACATGGCGAAGGAAATGCTCACAAACACGCATCTTCCGATAAAGGAGATCTCCGTTGAACTTGGCTATGAAAACAAAGACTACTTCTTTACTGCTTTCAGAAAGGTAGCAGGCATGACGCCGCTACAATATCGCACATTCACGCAAGGGCTCAATCAGGAGCAGGCTCTATAAAATGCAGTCATAAAATCATTTTTCAAAGTCGTTCGTCATATTCTTTCGTTAACTTAGCATCCACAAGGCAGATATAGCCACATCTTCAGCCATGTAACAGGAAGCAAAAAACCAAGTATATGACACTAGAACACTATTTCGCCGTTGATTTGGGAGCTACCAGCGGCAGAACGATCCTCGCCACATACAACGGGGAAACGGTCACGATGAAGGAAGTGACCAGATTCGCCAACCCGATGATTCCTCTTGGAGGACATCTGTATTGGGACATAGCCAATCTTTACAATGAAATACTGAAAGGACTCAAGACGGTCGCAGACGAAGGCATTGCGGTCAATTCCATCGGAATAGACACATGGGGATGCGACTTCGCGTTTTTCGGCAAAGACGGACAGCTGCTAGGAATGCCTCACTGCTACAGGGACCAGCATACAAAAGGCGCTCAGGAAAAATTTTTCGCCAAGATGCCTGCCGATGAGGTTTACAGGCGCACAGGCATCCAGTTCATGGACTTCAACTCACTTTTCCAGCTTGACACAATCAAACGCAACAATTGTCAGGCATTGGAACACGCAGACAAGATTCTCTTCATTCCAGATGCATTGATATATATGCTCACAGGAAATGCGATCTGCGAATATACCGTAGCGTCGACATCACAGATGCTTAATCCGATGACCGGCGATCTTGACACAGAAATACTGGAAGCCTTGGGAATTCCGCGCGAGAAGTTCGGAGTAATGACACAGCCCGGCACAGTCGCAGGTACTCTTACGGAGCAGGTACAGGAGGCAACCGGACTGGGAGCGGTCCCAGTGGTCGCCGTTGCCGGGCACGACACCGGATCTGCCGTAGCTGCAGTGCCCGCCAAGGACAAAGAATACGCATATCTAAGCTGCGGCACCTGGTCACTTCTTGGCATTGAATCAGAAAAAGCCATAATAACCGAAGACAGCTTTCGCGAAAATTTCACCAACGAAGGAGGAATTGAGGGCACGACACGATTCCTGAAGAACATATGCGGCTTATGGTTGTTCGAACAAAGCCGAAAGAAATTCAAGGATGCTCCATCATCTGTCGGAGAACTAGTGGCACTTTGCGAATCATCGACCTATGACGGTCTCATATTCCCGGATGACCCATCCTTCTCCAACCCGTCATCAATGACAGCGGCAATCAGAGAATATTGCAGCCGCACAGGGCAGACGGCGCCAGAAACACCTGCTGATTATTGCAGATGCATATTCAGAAGCCTGGCATTCCGCTATCGTCAGGTGGTTGAGATTCTTGAGACAATGTGTGACTTCCCTATCAGGAAACTTCACGTAATCGGAGGTGGTTCTCAGAACAGATATCTGATGCAATACGCAGCAAACGCACTGAATATGCCTGTGATATGCGGCCCGGTAGAAGGAACGGCACTCGGCAACGTTCTGATGCAGTTGAAGGCCTCCGGAGCAGTCGACACGCTGACTCGAATGAGGGAGATTTCAGGTGCATCAGTAGACCTGGTGACCTATCTTCCTGAAGATGCAGAAAAATGGAATACCGAATACGAACGATATAAAACCACAATATTATGAAAGAAACACTAATCCACCAGGCGTACGAGATCGCCAAAGAACGTTATGCAGAACTCGGAATCGACACAGAGAAGGTTCTCGAGCAACTTCAGAATTTCCACCTCAGCATGCACTGCTGGCAGGCTGATGACGTAAAGGGCTTCGAAGTGCAGGCAGGCTCACTGGACGGAGGTATCGCTGTGACAGGAAACTTCCCTGGCGCAGCGCGCAACATCGACGAACTGCGCGCAGATATCCTCAAGGCAAAGAGCCTCATCCCTGGAAACCACAGACTTAACCTTCACGAAATCTACGGAGACTTCCAAGGCAAGGTCGTTGACCGTGATGAAGTGACAGTAGACCATTTCAAAAGCTGGATCGAATGGGGCAAGGAGAACAACACACCTCTTGACTTCAACTCAACTTCATTCTCGCATCCTAAGAGCGGAAGCCTCTCACTGTCAAATCCGGACGAGGGCATCAGGAGATTCTGGGTCGAGCATTCAAAACGCTGCCGCGAGATTGCAGACGCTATGGGTAAAGCACAGAATGATCCTTGTATAATGAATACATGGGTACACGACGGATGCAAGGACGTTTCGGTAAACCACTATCTCTATCGTGAAACTCTCAAGAAATCCCTTGACGAGATCTTCGCTGAAAAGAAGGACTGGATGAAGGACTGCATCGAAGGAAAGATCTTCGGTATGGGCCTCGAGAGCTTCACTGTAGGCTCACAGGATTTCTACACAGCATATGCAGCAAAGAACAATATGATGATGACCATAGATACCGGCCATTATCATCCTACCGAATCTCCTGCAGACAAGGTCTCTGCCCTTCTGCAGTTCATCCCTGAGCTGATGCTCCATGTCAGCCGCCCGGTACGTTGGGACTCAGACCACGTGACAATCATGGACGACACCACTCAGGAGCTCTTCGCTGAAATTGTACGCGCCGGCGCACTCGAGAAAGTTCATTACGGCCTCGACTTCTTCGACGGATCCATCAACCGTATCGGTGCATATGTAATCGGCTCACGTTCCGCACAAAAATGTATGACCAAGGCCCTTCTTGAGCCACAGAACCTCATCAGCAGGCATGAACTTGCCGGTGACACATTCGAGGTACTCCAGCTCATCGAAGAGGGTAAGACCATGCCGTGGAATGCAGTATACGACGAATTCTGCGTACGTAACAACGTTCCTGTAGGAAATGACATCATCGGAGCCATCAAGGAATACGAAAAGACCGTTCTTGCCGGCAGATAATACCAACATCATCCCCGGCACGACACTAACGTCATCCCCAGCATGACACTAACGTCATCTTGGATATGATACTAACGTCATCCCCGGCTTGACACTAACGTCATCTTGAATATGATACTAACGTCATCCCCGGCTTGACCGGGGATCTAACCAATAAGACCATGAACAGAATAATACTAAACGAGACATCATACTACGGCGCAGGCTGCCGTACTGCCATTGCAGATGAAATCACCAAAAGAGGCTTCAGGAAGGTCCTCCTCGTGACAGACAAAGACCTCATCAAGTTTGGAGTAGCAGCCAAGATCGAGGAAGTACTGAACAATGCAGGAATACCATACGAGATCTACAGCGAAATCAAGCCGAATCCTACAATCAAGAACGTTCTTGACGGACTTGCAGCATTCAAGGCATCCGGAGCAGACTGCATGGTCGCCCTCGGAGGCGGTTCATCAATCGATACGGCTAAAGCCATCGGAATAATCAACAACAACCCGGAATTTGCAGACGTACGTTCACTTGAAGGAGTTGCTCCTACAAAGAACAAGGCTGTGCCGACATTTGCAGTACCGACTACTGCAGGTACAGCTGCCGAGGTAACCATCAACTACGTGATCACAGATGAGGAGAACCGCAAGAAGATGGTATGCGTGGATCCTAACGACATTCCGATCTGCTCTGTGATAGACTGCGAACTTATGATGAGCATGCCTAAAGGTCTTACTGCGTCCACCGGTCTTGACGCCCTTACTCATGCAATCGAGAGCTACATCACCCCTGGCGCATGGACAATGAGCGACATGTTTGAATACAAGGCAATAGAACTGATCCACCAGCACCTCTACAATGCCGTCCAGAATGGAAACGACGTGAAGGCACGCGAGGGAATGGCTGAAGCACAGTACATAGCAGGAATGGGATTCTCAAATGTAGGTCTGGGAATCGTCCACTCCATGGCTCACCCGCTTGGAGCATTCTACGACACGCCACACGGAGTAGCCAATGCACTCCTACTTCCATATGTAATGGAATACAATGCTGATTCACCGGCACGTGAGAAATACCTTGGTATCGCAAAGGCAATGGGTGTCAACACTGAAGGGATGAGCGTGGATGAAGGAGTTGCTGCTGCAATAAAGGCTGTACGCGACCTTTCCATCAGCGTGAACATACCTCAGAAACTTCACGAGATAGGTGTGAAGAAGGAAGACCTTCACGACCTCGCAGTGGCCGCATTCAATGATGTCTGCACAGGTGGCAATCCACGTCCTACATCAGTAGAAGACATAGAAGAACTTTATAATATCGCATTCTGATGAACACTCTCATAGGTCTGCTTATCATTGCAGTCGGCGCATTCTGTCAATCAAGTTGTTATGTGCCGATCAACAAGATCAAGAAATGGAGCTGGGAGAGCTACTGGCTTATCCAGGGAATATTTGCGTGGCTTGTATTCCCAGTCCTAGGTGCATTACTTGCCGTACCCCAGGGTCATAACCTGATTGACCTTTATACATCCGCACCCAAAGAATCTTTGCTGACAATATTCTTCGGAGTCCTTTGGGGTGTCGGAGGACTTACCTTCGGACTTTCAATGCGTTATCTTGGCGTGGCTCTTGGCCAGTCGATCGCATTGGGAACATGTGCCGGACTAGGTACAATCATGGGTCCTGTACTCCTGAACGTGTTTTTTCCTGAACTCAACGCACTTCAGTCGCTTACAGCTGCCGTAATCATCGGAGTTATCGTCACTCTTATCGGAATCGCCATCATCGGCGTTGCCGGAGGAATGAAGGCGGCATCTCTTTCCGAAGAAGAAAAGAAGGAAGCTGTAAAGGATTTCAATTTCCCGAAAGGACTTGCCATCGCACTTCTTGCAGGATTCATGAGCGGGTGCTTCAATGTAGGACTTGAGTTCGGAAAGGATATCAATTTCGGAGAACTGACCAGCCCTATGTTCCGTACGCTGCCGGCCACCCTCCTTGTAACAATCGGAGGATTCATTACAAATGCCGCTTACTGCCTCTATCAGAACGGCAGGAACAGGACATTCTCAGACTACAAAGACGGCAGCGTATGGGCCTCCAACATCCTTTTCTGCGCACTTGCAGGACTTCTTTGGTACAGCCAGTTCTTCGGCCTTTCACTTGGAAGAAGTTTCTTCGAGTCCGGAAGCGCGATGGACACCCTGGCATTCTGCATTTTGATGGCTCTCAACGTCACATTCTCAAACGTATGGGGAATCATCCTGAAAGAATGGAAGGGATGCTCTAAGAAGACCATCATTGTCCTTATTTCAGGAATTGCAGTGCTGATCCTCAGTTCTTTCCTTCCTGAAGTACTTAAATAAACCTTTAGCCAAAGACCGATGAAGCGACTCGTCATTGCCCTTATTGCAACATTGATGTGCCTTACAGTCGTGGGCCAGTCCGACAAGAATTCACTAGAACAAGGATTCCAGTCTCCTCCTTCATATGCCAGACCACAGATCTGGTGGCACTGGATGAACGGAAACATAACGAAGGATGGAATACGCAAGGACATCGAATGGTTCGACCGGATCGGTCTTGGAGGTTTTCATGTATTCGACGCCAGCTTCTCCACACCACAGGTCGTGGAGGAGCGGCTTGTCTATATGACAGAGCAATGGAAGGATGCATTCAAGTATGCTATTGACATTGCCGACTCGCTTGGCTTGGAAGTGACGATTCCAAGTTCCCCAGGCTTCAGTTCCACAGGAGGACCTTGGGTCAAGCCCGAGGAAGCCATGAAGAAAGTCGTGTGGAGAGAGATGACTGTCGAAGGCGGCTGCAAAGTCAAGGCGGTCCTCCCTGAGCCATACATGACAACCGGTAAATTCCAGAATTACGGGATGAAGAAAGGACCGTCAGTCGTAGATTCAGGCGAGGCCATAGGTGAATCCTACTCTGACATTGCCGTGATTGCAGTCCGGCTTCCCGACAATTACAGGACACTCTCCGAACTCGGAGCAGTCATTTCTTCAAGCGGAGGTTCATTCACACTCGAGCAGTTGACAAATGGAGACTTGTCGGACACCGGCAGGCTGCCTGCCGGCAATAACGGATATGCATGGATCCAGTACAGTTTCCCGGAACCACAGACAATACGTTCGCTGGCAGTAATAAATGACATTGTCCGCAACGAAAGGCACTCTCTTCCGGCGCATTGCGAAGATTCCCTTCAGATAAGTGACGACGGAATCCATTTCACCACTGCATTCGGAATACCGGTCGGAGATGCACTCCGCCAGACAATCTCTTTCGAGCCGATCACGGCAAAGCATTTCCGTCTCAAGCACAAAAATCCGGTAAGTGCCTATCACTACACAATGAAGGAGAGGCTTCCTGACCCTGAATATTCCGAAATCGCAGAGTTCGTGATCTATCCACAGACCAGGATCAATCATGTCGAAGAAAAGGCAGGATTCGGCTCTGCACATGACATTGAACTGAACCCTACACCAGCTGCAGATGACGAGATCTGCAGTAATGTAATTGACCTTTCCGACAAGGTCAAAAAGGGAAAACTTATCTGGAAAGCTCCTCCGGGAAGATGGAGGATATACCGCTTCGGTGCATCTCTTACAGGCAAGCAGAATCACCCGGCCTCTCCTGAGGCGACCGGACTGGAAGTCGACAAACTTGACAAAGAAGCCTGGCAGCGTCATTTCCGCAGCTATCTGGACATGAACAAGGATGCAGTAGATGGAAAACTTGGAGAGAATGGTATCAGCTATGTTCTGGTGGACAGCTACGAAGCCGCACACCAGAACTGGACTCCACGTCTTCGCGAAGAATTCATCCAGAGAAGAGGTTATGATCCCCTTCTCTGGTATCCTGTTCTCACAGGACTGATCCTCCATAGTCCGGAACAGAGCGAACGCTTCCTTTGGGACTGGAGAAAGACAATCGGTGAACTGTTCGAGGAGAATTTCGCAGTTCTTGACAAGCTTGTCAAGGAAGAATACGGAATGAAGGGCTGCTATGTGGAATCACATGGCAACGGCAGAGCCTTCATTGCAGACGGAATGTCCATGAAGAGCCATTGCGACTTCCCGATGTCTGAAATCTGGATTCAAGGAAAAGTCGGGACCCAGAACAGAGTACAGGAAGGTATATCCGACATCAGAGAATCATCATCTGTAGCGCATATCTACGGCAAAGAAGTGGTTGCTGCAGAATCTTTTACAGCTACAGGAGCAGGAGGGGAAGCATACAGATTCCACCCCGGCAACATCAAATGGACAGCCGATACGGAAATCGCCAACGGACTGAATTCCTTTGTAATACACGATAGTGCCCATCAGCCTCTCGACAACCTTAAGCCGGGTCTGGGACTTGGCGTATATGGTCAGTGGTTCACCAGACACGAGACCTGGGCGGAGAGTGCCGGTGCATGGATTGATTATCTCGCCAGGAGCAGTTATATGCTCAGACAGGGCGAACATGTAAGTGACATCCTTTGGTACTATGGAGAAGACAACAACATCACCGGACTCTACAGTCATTCATTCCCTGAAATCCCGGAGGGCTATGATTTCGACTTCATCAATCCGGATGCCCTTCTCTCTGAAATTTCCGTTATAGATAATAAGGCTGTGACCGGCGGCGGCAAGGAATATAAGGTTATCTGCCTTGACGGCAACTGTAAGAAAATGTCACTTGAGGTTCTCAAGAAGATTGCACTGCTGGCCCGCAGAGGTGTAATCATCTGCGGGCAGATTCCTTCTACAGCAGCAAGCATGTATGATTCAAGCCGCGAATTCGAATCAATAGTAAAGGATATATGGTTCTCAGGCAGAGCCAATGTCTTTGGCGGCAAATGGCTTGAAGATGTGATGCCGGCTTCCCGCATAGCTCCAGACTGGATTATCCTGAACGGAAACGGAATAAGAGTCGTACACAGAAAATTGTCTGACGGACATATATATTGGGTGAACTCCCCTTTCTCCGAGCCTCAGACTGCTGAAATTTCTCTCAGGACACATGGTCTGAAGCCTCAGAAATGGAACCCTGTCAATGGAGAAATATCGGATCTGACATATAGATTTGATGGAGACAGGACAGTGGTAAATCTTGATTTCGAGCCAAACGACGCTTTCTTTATCGTTCTCAGGGAGAAGACAGACGAGAAATCTTTCACGCTTCCGGAGAAAAAATCAGCTGTCCTGAAGCAGCTTGACATCGAAGGATCGGGGTGCTGGACTGAGAATCCGGAAACCAGATATTTCTCAGGCACACGCAGCTACATAAGCAAGGTAGATATCCCTGAATTCACAGGAAACCTTTTCCTTTACCTCGGAGAAGTATATAATCTTGCTCAGATTCTCATTGACGGACAGAAGGTCTGCACCCTATGGAAAGCCCCGTTCAAGACAGAGATTACCGATTACATAAAAGGGAAGAAGAATATCGAACTGGAAATCAGGGTCACGAATCTATGGGTCAACCACCTGATAGGAGATGCAATGAAGGATCCTTCACAAAGGTCATCATACGTATCATCCGAATTCTACAACGGTACAGAACCACTTCAGAAATCCGGTCTCCTCGGTCCTGTCGTCCTCATCGAGACGACTTCGACATCAAATGACTGACACACAGAATCCGTCTCAAACACTGAAGAGGGCGACTAATAAGTGATTTAGTCGCCCTCATTGATATCAATTATCGCTACTCAGCAGTAACAGCTTCTGCTGCAACCTCTTCTACGACCACAGCCGCATCAGTTGCGAGAGTATCAGCTGCAGCCTCCTCTACCACAACCTCTGTCTTGTTGAAGCGTGGAAGCGGAGATGTACAACCTGCCCAATCAAGAAGATTTGCAAGCCACAGGCCTCCAAGAACCGCAACCACTACTGAAAGCGAGATCACCCATTTCTTCCAAGGAGCAAGTCCCTTCTTTGCATAAGGATCCTTGAGCTTAAGCTTAGGGAACTTAGCGATATCTGTAAGAGTCTCGCCAAAAGGAATGCTGATCTTGGACGCTGCATTGACTGCCCAGCCATTTGCATTGAGAAGCGGAGCGATATTGCGGCGACGAAGCTTAAGCCATGCCAATATCATGGCAGGGCCAGAAACAACAAGCATAATTGCCACGAACACAAGGATAAGCTTCCACCAAGGAAGTGCATTAAGTCCCTCGAATATGGAAACGAGAGCCGATCCTATCATACCGACAGCCATACCGATGGCAGCAAAGATACCGGCAAACTTAGCGATATCAAACGGCGGAGCTGCTGCCGGTTTTGCACCATCAGCCGGAAGAGCTGCTGGGGCGGCATTGATTTTCGCTGTGGCATCTGCCATCATCTTTGCATCTTTGTCCGCAGCACTCTTGTTGATAAGATTCTCAACAGTCTTTGCCATTCTGCGGTATGGAGACCAGAATGACTGTGCGATACTTATAGGGTTGTCTATGATCTTGGTGATCACTGCATCCCATTCAAGACCCGAATTATCATAGTAGACAGCATTCTTGCCTACAATCAGATCGCCGACATCACCCACGGTCACAGCCGCAACGATTGAAAGTTTGCCTGGCTTGGTCTTCGTTGTGCAGTCGCAGTATACAAGGAACATTCCGCTGGTTGCAGCCGAAGCATTGTGCTTGGCCATATCAGCAACCTTCATACAGAAGCGGCACTCTCTCTGGTCGATAATAAGTTTTCCGGACTGGAACAACGCGCTTACCTTCCTGTCCTTCGAATAGAAGTCAGTCAAAGTCACGAAGTTTCTGAGAAGCCTGTAGAAATCACGGAGAACATAAAGTGCCTTGTCTACAGACTGGATGTTGCCAGCCTCTTCGGCGAGAGCTGCATCCTGGGCCACAAGGGCAAGAAGAGCCCCCTTTGCATTCTGTTCAGCAAATTTCTTCAAGGTATCAAGTCCCAGAGACTCGACGATTTCGCCCTTTTTGGCACCCTTCCACGCCACATATGCTGCGAGCTGGCTTCCTATCGCATTCCAATCCTCCTCAACGAGAACCTTCTTGTCAGCTGCCGCTGCAGATATCACTGTATTGAACTGAGCTGCCCAAGCAGGATTTACAGGAGCAGACAGGTCAATCTCCGCCTTGCCGTCAATCCTTGAAATAGGATACTCAGCTATCTCTACAGACTTAGATGTGAGATTTTCAGCACTGATGGCCTCGATTCTTGCAGTCTGCACGTCAAGCACTGCTGTACTTGCCGGCGAGAAAGCTGCCAGTCTTGAGCGAAGGAAGAAGTCTTTGACTTTGGCATCCAACGCATTGTATGCAGCCAGAACCGCTTCTGTAGCATCTCCGAACGGCGCCTCCACCGCTGACGCCTGCCATGCCAGATACTCAGCAAGAGCAGCATAGAACTTCTCGATGAGTTCTGCATTGACTCCATTCTCGCCGCTTCTGTCCGGCACACCACCAAGAGTAGCGATGATTGCCGCTATGACAGCCTTTTCATCCTCATTGTCAGAAGATGCAGGAGTAATCACCCCATCTCCATTAAAGCGCGTCTTGGCGAAGATCGCAGCAATGTCAGCTGTATCTGCAAGAGTGATCACGCTTCCTTCCTTACCGAGATTTTCAAGAATCTGCTTCGCTGAATTGTACAGCTTCAGACCTGATTCAGTCTCTTTGTCAAACTCTTCAATGTCAACCGAGCCCTCCTCTTTCAGGATGACATCAGGATTCCTGAGTGCTGCAGTAATCCACTTGGCAGTGGCGATCACATCATTGACACGGATCTTGCCATCTCCATCAGAATCCACATAAAGGAGACTCTTTTCTTCTATTTCCAATCCTGTTACCGGACATGACAATACTGTCCACATCTTAGGATCAAGTTCATCAAGATGAGCGATATCCTCACCTGAATTAATTCTTACACGGGAAGCTCCGCCTATGCTGTCAAACTCCCATTTGTACTTACGGTCCTTGTTAAAAATAGCCATAGCGATATAAGTTCAGATTATTTCCTGATTAGTCCTAATTTCTCCATAAGAGCCTGTGGTTCAGGATCATGACCACGGAAATTCCTATAGAGAACCGAAGCATCCTCAGAGCCTCCCTTAGAGAGGATGTTCTCTCTGAAAGACTTTGACACTTCCTGATTGAATATTCCCTTTTCCTTAAAGAGAGAGAAGGCATCCGCCTCGAGCACCTCCGCCCACTTGTAAGAATAATATCCAGCTGAATATCCGCCGGAGAAGATGTGTGAGAAAGAGGTCGAGAAGCCTGTTCCGTCTACTGAAGGCATCACTGCATACGGAGCAAGAACCTTATGTTCGAACTCCATTGCCGATTCCTCCGGGAGTGCGGTAAGTGAATGCCAGTTCATATCAAGGTAGCCATAGTGAAGCTGGCGTACCTGTCCGTAACCTGCCAGATAATTCTTTGCTGCAACGATCTTCTCGATCAGTTCGGCAGGGATAGGCTCACCTGTCTGGTAATGTTTTGCAAAAGAATTGAGATATTCAGGCTCGAATCCCCAGTTCTCCATGATCTGTGAAGGAAGCTCCACAAAGTCACGTGCCACGCTTGTACCGGTAAGCGACGGATATCGTCCCTCTGCCATGATGCCATGAAGTGCATGTCCGAACTCATGGAGGAATGTAGTGAACTCATCATGTGTAATAAGAGACGGCGTATCAGCTGTCGGCTTGGTGAAGTTCATCACAGTGCTGATGAAAGGTCTGTACTCAACGCCGTTCCTGATGCTCTGACCACGGAAGTCCGTCATCCACGCTCCTCCTCTTTTGCTTGCTCTTGGGAAGAAGTCTGCATAGAACAGAGCCATATGTCTTCCGTCCGCATCCTTGACTTCATAAACCTTCACATCCTCATGATAAACAGGGACATTGTCAAGTTCCACGAACTCAAGACCGTAAAGTCTGTTGGCAAGACTGAACACCGCATCAATGCAGTTCTCAAGTCTGAAATATGGCTTGAGTTCCTCCGCATTAAGAGAATATTCTGCCTCCTGATAGCGCTCAGACCAGAATGTAAAGTCCCAAGGCATAAGCTTGTCTCCTTCGAAACCGTTCTTCTTTGCGAAATCATATACAGCCTTGACGTCATTGCGTGCAAATTCCATTGAAGGTTCGAGGAGCTGGCTGATGAACTCATTAACAGTCTTCCTGTCCTTTGCCATTCTCTCTTCAAGCTGATAGTCAGCCCATGTTTCATAGCCAAGGACATTGGCAACCTTGATTCTGAGGTCGACGATCTTCTTTACAACCTCGGAGTTATCAAACTCGCCACCGAAAGCCCTTGAATTGTATGCCTTCCACATATCCTCACGGAGATTCCTCACTGTGCTGTACTTCATGAATGGTCCGTAGCTTGGGTAGTCAAGCGTAAATGCCCATCCCTCAAGGCCTTTCTCTTTTGCAGTCTCAGCTCCCATCACCTTCGCATACTCCGGAAGACCGGCAAGATCCGCGCTGTCGGTAATATGAAGAGTATATGCATTAGTGGCTGCGAGGACATTCTTGCTGAACTGGAGAGTAGCAAGAGACAATTCCTCGGACCACTTGCTGTAAAGTTCCTTATCCTCGTCAGAAAGGTTCGCACCTCCTCTTACAAAACTCTTGTAATTATCCTCAAGAAGAGTCATCTGGTCCTTATCAAGCCCCAGTTCGTCCTTCTTCTCATACACCTTCTTTACTCTTTCGAAAAGCGGCGCATTGAGGGACACATACATCGAATATTCGGTAAGCATCGGTGACACCTGTTCCGCTATCGCCTGCATCTCATCACTTGTATGAGCTTCCATGAGATTATAGAATATACCGGCAACCTTGTTGAGTGTCTGTCCTGCATATTCCATTGCCTCGATGGTATTCTCGAATGAAGGTTCATCCGGATTTGCTACGATTGCATCGATCTCGGCCTTAGCCTCATTGATACCTGTCTCAAATGCCGGAAGATAGTGTTCTGTCTTGATTTTGTCGAACTCCGGTGCACCAAAAGGTGCCTTCGACTCGGAAAGTAACGGATTTTCCATTTTACAACCTGTAATAAATGCAAGCGCAACGCCCGCGAGAATCAGTTTTTTTATCATAATTGAAAAATTAATATTTCGGTTTTTTACCAATCTGCAAATTTAATGAAATTTTCATTATGCCGCTGATTCTGGTCGGGGTCATTATATATTTTATATCAAAACATGCATATTCATCGTGTCTCCGTACCCGATGGTGAGATGTCATAACGTCCAGAGAGAAACCCAGATTCACTATATCAAAAAGATCCATCGACGTTACTCCTGCTTTAAGCAGCTTGTCCAGAATCTCATAATTAGCTGCCATTGATTTCATTACCCTCCTCCTGTAGGATCTTGCAGCCTTGATCTGTGCATTGTTGTACCGGTTCCTGCAGTTTTCGCAGCAGAACTTCTTGTCAGCTCTTCCATAGCTGATCTTGTGTCCGCATTCCAGACATTTGGGAATGCGTCTGATTATTTTCTGATATTCCATAGATATAGATTCATATGGCAAATTTGCTCAGACTAAACATAGAGGGCAATAGCAGAATCCGGCTTTTTGCTTTTTTTATAATCCTTTTTTCTCTTTTTTATAATCATCAGGACACATAAAAAAATCTTTGCATCATAAAAAAGATTGCAAAGTGATAAAAAAAAGAAAAACATTGCTTCCGCAGCTGTCCTGAATGAAAAGATAAGATGATTTTTCCTTTACTTTGCCACCAACCTATATAGCGCGCATAAGATGTAGGGAGGAAATGTTTATCAAAATGTAGAAAATCTTATGGAACACATCAACAGAATCGAACTTCAAGGCCGTGTAGGTACTGTCAGGACCAACACATTCAACGGAACTCTGGTTGCTAATTTCTCGCTAGCGACCGATTTCCTGTACAAGAACAGGGATGGAAGCGGAGTCTCCGAGACCACTTGGCATAATGTAGTTGCATGGAGCAACAGGGAAATGCCGGATCTTTCGCAGATATCAGTAGGTATGCCGGTACATGTGACCGGCAGGATGAGGGCTACCAAATATACAGCTGCGGATGGTGCTGAAAAATATTATTACGAAGTAGTTGCAAGCAAGGTAAGATTCATTGCCGGAGAAAGTGCTGCGGAATAAGGATTCCAAGCGTCAACGGAACAGGTCGGAACTTCGCCGTTCCAGCCTCTCATATCATTAATATACAGGCACTTAGCTAAACATGTAAAAAAGTGCGTCATTTTATGAAAATAGCTATTGCAGGGGATTGATTTTTTCCCTTTTTGGAAGTATCTTTGTCCCGAATATGATAGAGATGAAAAATATGACGCAAAAATTCAACGATGGCAGATGGAGCCATAGAATTGACGTTGCTGATTTTGTGTACAGCAACATTACGCCTTATGATGGAGATGCATCATTCCTCGCCGGTCCGACAGAGCGTACCAAGAAGCTTTGGGACAAGTGCCTTGAGGCATTGGAGGAAGAAAGACAGAACGGAGGCGTCCGTTCTATTGACGCAAGCACAATTTCAACAATCACTTCACATGCAGCCGGCTATATCGACAAGGAGAACGAACTGATTGTCGGACTGCAGACTGACGAACTTCTCAAAAGGGCTATCAAGCCATTCGGAGGATGGAAGGTTGTTGATAAGGCATGCAAGGAGAATGGCATCGAACTCGATCCTGAAGTAAAGAAGATTTTCACACACTACCGCAAGACGCATAACGATGGCGTATTCGACGTGTATACTGAAGAAATCAGGAAGTACAGATCTCTCGGTTTTCTTACAGGTCTTCCTGACAATTACTCGAGAGGACGTATTATCGGAGACTACAGAAGACTTGCCCTTTATGGAATAGACAGACTTGTCGAAGCCAAGAGAGAAGACCTCAAGAACCTTACCGGTCCTATGACAGAGGCTCGAGTGAGACTCCGCGAAGAGGTTGCAGACCAGATCAAGGCTCTCAACGAGATCAAGATAATGGGAGAATACTATGGTCTTGACCTCAGCAGACCTGCGACTAACGCTCAGGAGGCTGTACAGTGGGTGTATATGGCATACCTTGCATCTGTAAAGGAGCAGGATGGTGCTGCGATGTCACTTGGAAACGTATCTTCATTCCTTGATATCTTCATCCAGTACGATCTGGACAACAACATTATCGACGAGACATTCGCTCAGGAACTTATCGACCAGTTCGTAATGAAGCTCAGAATGGTTCGTCACCTCAGAATGGGTTCATACAACGATCTTTTTGCCGGAGACCCTACATGGATCACAGAATCCATCGGCGGACGCTTTACTGGCGGAAAGCACAAGGTGACAAAGACATCTTTCCGTTTCCTTCAGACACTTTACAACCTCGGACCTGCTCCGGAGCCAAACATGACTGTCCTCTGGCATCCGAACCTTCCGGAAGGCTTCAAGACCTTCTGCGCAAAGGTTTCGATTGACACAAGTTCCGTTCAGTACGAGAACGACTCTCTCATGCGTAAGGTAAGAGGCTGCGACGATTATGGTATCGCATGCTGCGTATCATATCAGGCAATCGGAAAGGCAATCCAGTTCTTCGGAGCACGTGCAAACCTTGCAAAAGCCCTTCTTCTTGCACTTAACGGAGGACGATGCGAGAACACCGGAACCCTTATGATTGAGGGCATCAAGCCTCTCAAGAGCGACGTGCTTGACTTCGATGAGGTAATGAGCAACTACAAGAAGGTTCTTCACGAGGTCGCAAGAGTATACAACGAAACGATGAACATCATCCACTATATGCATGACAAATATGACTATGAAAAGTCGCAGATGGCGTTCATCGACACCAATCCGACCATCAACCTTGCTTATGGTGTAGCCGGTCTCTCGATTGCAGCAGACTCTCTTTCTGCGATCAGGTACGCAAAGGTGACAGCCCACCGCAATGCTGACGGCCTTACTGACGGATTCAGCATTGAAGGAGATTTCCCTAAGTTCGGAAACGACAATGACGACGTGGACACATTGGCAAGGGAACTTGTTCATTTCTTCAGCAACGAGCTCAGCAAGCTTCCTGTATACAAAAACGCACAGCCGACACTTTCACTTCTTACCATCACATCAAATGTGATGTATGGAAAGAAGACCGGAGCTACTCCTGACGGAAGAGAGAAAGGTGTAGCATTCGCCCCAGGTGCCAACCCAATGCACGGACGTGACACCCATGGTGCCATCGCTTCACTTTCATCTGTCGCAAAGCTTGACTACTATGATTCGAAGGACGGTATATCGAATACATTCTCAATCGTACCTAAGTCACTCGGTCCTACTGATGAAGACAAGATCGAAAACCTCATCACAATGATGGACGGATACTTCACAAAAGGTGCGCACCACCTTAATGTGAATGTTCTGAACAGGGAGATGCTTGAAGATGCAATGGAGCACCCAGAGAAGTATCCGCAGCTGACAATCAGAGTTTCCGGTTACGCTGTGAACTTCACAAAGCTCAGTCGCGAGCATCAGCTTGAAGTAATTTCACGTACATTCCACGAATCACTTTAATGATAAAGGTACATTCTTACGAATCAATGGGAACATACGACGGGCCGGGACTAAGGCTCGTCGTTTTTCTGCAGGGCTGCCCTTTCCGCTGCCTCTACTGCGCCAATCCCGACACTATATCATTTGACGGAGGAACTCCGACAGAGCCGGAACATATCATCCGGATGGCAGTGAACCAGAAGCCTTTTTTCGGTAGACGTGGAGGAATCACTTTCTCCGGAGGTGAGCCGACTGCGCAGGCAAAGGAACTCATTCCGCTGTGCAAAAGTCTCAAGGAAGAAGGAATACATATATGTCTGGACACTAACGGAGGAATATGGAATCCCCAGGTCGAGGAACTGCTGAGCCTTACTGATCTTGTTCTTCTGGACGTGAAGCAGATAAATCCTGAAAGGCATGAAAACCTGACAGGAAGAAGCAACGCCCAGACCTTGAAGACCGCTCAATGGCTGGAGGACAATTCAAGGCCATTCTGGCTGAGATATGTACTGGTTCCTGGAATAAGCGACTCGGAAGAAGACATCAGGGCTCTGTGCAGACATTTCAAGGATTTCCGGATGCTCCAGCGTCTGGAGATTCTTCCATATCACACATTGGGTGTCCATAAATATGAGACCATGGGGCAGGAATATAAACTGAAAGACACGAAGACCAATACTCCGGAACAGCTGGACCGTGCGATGAGGATTTTCAAGGAATATTTCGAATGCGCAATTATGAATTAATGTAAAAAGAGCCTTGACGGGCTCTTTTTTTGTTATATTTGCCATTATGAAAAAGGACGTTGCACTTGTCCTCTCCAGCGGAGGACCGCGAGGATGGGCATACATAGGGGCCATAGAGGAGCTTATACGCAGAGGTTACAGGATAACCTCTGTAGCCGGAACATCTATCGGATCTCTTATCGGGGGAATCTTCGCTGCCGGAAAGCTTGAGGAGGTCAAGGATTGGCTGTTTACCTTCGACGCATGGAAGGTCTTCTCCCTTATGGACATATCAATCAGTAAGAATCATCTTGTAAAGGGTGACAAGGTCATTTCTGCCATAAAGGAAATTGTTCCGGACGTAAATATCGAAGACCTTGAGATTCCGTTCTGCGCAGTAGCAGCCGACCTGTACACAGGTGAAGAAGTCGTTTTCAATCAAGGTCCGCTGTTCGATGCAGTCAGGGCTTCCATTTCGATTCCTTCGCTCTTCCGCCCGGTAAAATATGGCTTCAGGACACTGGTCGACGGAGGAATAGTAAACACGATGCCGATCGATAAGGTTGCCAGAAGCGGAAAGGATATTCTGGTTGCATTTGACGTCAACGATATTGATGTAGAAGGAATCAGGAACACCCTCATTACCGATGCGAAACAGACTCAGGCACGTGAACTCGAAGAAAGACAGCTAGATCTGGAGACCAGGACAATCATAAATGCCGTGCGGCATAATGATGCTCTGTCGGTTCTCGACAAGATCCGCCTTGCCGGTGCTCAAGGATATAAGATCTTAAGTCACCACCTGAATTCAGAAGAGATCGAACCTGGTCTGGAAAGCTACGAAAACAATTATTACAGCATTCTTTCGCGCACATTCTCTATTATGAACCATGCTCTTGCAAAGGTCGCGGCAGAACGATACCAGCCTGATGTTCTCGTAAAGATGCCTTTCGATGCATATGACGAAATCGGAGACTACGCCAGAGCCAAGGATATATCGGAAGCCGGCCGGGAACTTATGAGAGCGGCGCTGGACAGATTTGAAAAAGACAACAACTAAACATAACTATGCTAAGAAAAATAAGAATAATTCTTGCAGCAGCATTCTTTCTATGCATTACAATGCTGTTTCTGGACTTTACAGGAAGTCTCCATGCCTGGCTGGGATGGATGGCAAAGATTCAGTTCCTGCCGGCTGTACTCGCCCTGAACATCGGGGTTGTTGCAGTTCTGGTCATCCTTACTCTCCTGTTCGGAAGAGTGTATTGTTCCATCATCTGTCCTCTCGGAGTCATGCAGGATATAATCTCATGGATTCATGGCAGGACGAAGAAAAAGAACAGATTCCGTTTCAGGTATTCTCCTGCAAAGAACTGGCTGAGATATTCCGTGCTTGTGCTTTTCATCATAGGTCTTGCATTGGGCGCGCATTCGTTAGCAATTCTGATTGCTCCATACAGTGCCTACGGAAGAATTGCAGCTAATCTTTTTGCTCCGATTTACCAATGGGCGAACAATTTCTTTGCGTGGATTGCAGAAAGAGCAGACAGCTACGCTTTCTACAGCACTGAGGTATGGCTGCGTTCGATTCCTACATTTATAATAGCGGCTGTCACCTTTGTGGTAATCTTCGTTCTGGCGTGGAGAAACGGAAGGACCTGGTGCAACACAATATGTCCGGTAGGTACAGTCCTTGGATTCCTTTCACGTTTCAGCGTCTTTGCACCTGCCATTGACACTGAAAAATGCCGTAATTGCGGACTTTGCGGGAAGAGGTGCAAGGCATCATGTATTGACATGAAGGAACACGAGATCGATCTTAGCAGATGCGTTGCGTGCATGGATTGTATAGATACATGCAAGGAAGGAGCTGTTCACCTTGCATACAGATATGGGAAGAAGAGCGAAAAGAAAGAGGAGAATGTAGATAACGGACGCAGGGCATTCATAGCATCCGGTGCCATAGCAATGACAACCGCAGCAACAGCAAAGGCACAGGCAGAAGTAGACGGAGGGCTTGCAATGATATCTCATGCTGAAAAACCGGTAAGGAACACTCCTCTTGTACCGGCAGGAGCTCTTAGCCTGAAGAACTTCACGAACCATTGCACCGCATGCCAGTTATGTGTGAGCGTATGTCCTAACCATGTATTAAGACCGTCGGCATCACTTGACACTCTGATGCTTCCGGAAATGGGATATGAAAGAGGTTATTGCCGCCCTGAGTGTACACTCTGCTCCGAAGTATGCCCTGCCGGCGCCATAAATCCGGTCACCAGAGCGAAGAAATCGTCGATTCAGATAGGACTGGCTATAGTCAATCTTGACAACTGCATAGTCAATACAGATAATGTAAACTGCGGCAACTGCGCCAGACACTGTCCTGCCAAGGCAGTAAGGATGGTCCGCAAAGATCCTTCGGATGAAAACTCTCTGAAGATTCCGACCATAAATGAGCAGAAGTGCATCGGATGCGGTGCATGCGAGAATGTATGTCCGGCACGACCGTTCACAGCCATTCATATAGAAGGTTACGAAGTTCATAAAACGAAGTAGGCTATGAAAAATATTGATAGAAGAGAATTCATCAGGGTTGCAGGAGGAACAGCACTCACCATTGGTTCCGCCGGCTTCCTTTCCGGATGCACCGGCAGGAAAAAGACAGACAACGATGACACCGGGTCTGTTACCGGAACAATGACATACCGCACTAACCCAAAGACAGGCGACAAGGTCAGCATTCTTGGATATGGCTGCATGAGATGGCCCATGATAAAGGGAGAAGATGGAAAGGATGTGGTAGATCAGGAGACAGTTAACCGTCTTGTCGATCATGCCCTTGAAAACGGAGTGAATTATTTCGATTCTGCCCCCGTATATCTTCATGGACAGAGCGAATCAGCAACAGGCATAGCTCTGAGCAGGCATCCCAGAAACAGTTATTTCATTGCGACAAAGCTTTCCAACCACAGGGGTGTAGCCAGGAAAGAGGATGGCATAAACATGTATCGAAATTCACTGGAAGCCTTCCGGACAGACTACATTGACTATTATCTGCTTCACAGCATAAGCAGCGAAGCCGTGTTCAACAGAAGATTCAAAGACAACGGTCTGATTGACTTCCTTATGGAAGAACGAGAGGCCGGCAGAATCAGGAACCTCGGTTTTTCGTTCCATGGCAGCAAGGAAGGTTTTGACGAGCTGATGGCTCTCCATGACAAATATCATTGGGACTTTGTGCAGATCCAGCTGAACTGGCTGGATTGGAACCACGCCTCAAAGCGCAATACGAACGCCTCCTACCTACAGGCAGAACTTGACAAAAGAGGTATTCCTTCCATCATTATGGAACCTCTGCTTGGAGGAAGACTGGCTGACGTTCCGGATCATGTAGCTGACCTTCTGAAGGAAAGGAATCCACAAGGAAGCATTGCTTCTTGGGCGTTCAGGTTCGCTGGTACGCACACAGGGGTGCTCAACGTCCTTAGCGGAATGACCTGCATTGAACACCTTCAGGACAATATAAAGACATATTCGCCACTCAAGCCGCTGACAGATGATGACATGACCTTTCTTGAAAAGACTGCCGTCCTGCTCAGCACATATCCTCTCATTCAGTGCAACGACTGCAAATACTGCATGCCTTGTCCTTATGGCCTTGACATCCCTTCGATCCTCATGCATTACAACAAATGCGTGAACGAAGGATTCATCAACGATGATGAAGAAGACGATGAGTACAGGAAAGACAGGAGAGCTTATCTTATCAGCTATGACAGAGCTGTACCTAAACTACGTCAGGCCGACAGATGTGCAGCATGCGGAATCTGCGTAAACAGATGCCCGCAGCACATAAACATTCCTGCTGAAATCAGACGTATCGACAGATATATTGAAAAGCTGAAACGCAGCAGATAATCGTCTGCTGTTCCGGATACTCCGAGTGCCCTCGGTTTTACAGGATTCTCCCCGCCTGCGGGTCTCCTCCCTTTTCGGGAGCCAATGTCCTGTAAGACCGAGGGCACTCGGAGTAATATGAATATGCCTATAGCCAAAGAACCGGTTCTTCACCTGCCATAGACTTCAATGCATCAGAATAATGGTATCTTACTGTAGCCGGTATTGTCTTCCTGACATATGATATTGTTTCACCTGAATCGACTCCCTTCAATACGAGTATATCTCCCTCACGTGAAACCATCTTGGCCTCTTTCCACTGCACCTTGTCGGAATATACTCCATTCAGGACAGTGCCGTCATAAGTATAGGTGCCGACATATCTTCTGAATGCGCCTTCTCCATCCTTCTGGAAAAGCTGGAAACTCCTGTCCTTTGCGAAGGACACATATATCTGAAGAGGCATATCGGCCTCTGCTGACTCATAATACCAGTCTCCGAGAACATCTTCCAACAGCATCTCATCTGACTGCACACATGAAACCATGGCCAGAGCCGCCACTACTGCAATGAATATTTTATTGATCAATCCTTTCATAACCGACAATTTTATAGCCATCCTCCATTCTTGGCCATTCCTGATTCACGAGACACTATCGACACCTCCTTGGAGAAAGCGGTTCCACCCATGACACCCTCTGTTCCAAGGACATCACCTCCTGCGATGGCATGTATTCTTATCTTTGCCGAGCCGTTCTTATTACAGCAGATATTCAGCTTGCCGTTCTTTATGAACGGTTCTTCCTCCAATCCAAGAGCATCTCTAGCCTCATCACTGATCTCTATGTCAAGATAGGTGAGATTCGCTGCCGCTCCACCCATTGGTTCATTCAAAGACAACTTGGTCATTTCACCTGTCTTTGCCACCAGATTCGGAGTTCCTTCAATCTGCATATAAAGCCTCCATGTATCGATTGCCCCTGTACCCATCTGACGCCAGTAAGGAGTAAGGTCAAAATTGATTCCATTGGCAACCTTGGAACAAGTCTCAATATAATGGTCAAGATTGTTCACAGAGGTATAAATCATTGCCAGGAAGTCATCATAAGTAAATTCCTTACCTAATTTTCTTGCATATGACAGTGCCAGAGCTACAACTCCAGACACATGAGGGCACGCCATGGAAGTTCCCTCCATATATCCATAATCTGTATCATACTCTTTGCACTCGCTTGGCACCGTTGAAAGTATTGTCGCTCTGTCAGACTCTGTTGTCATGTTGATTGACGAGTCGCCTCCTGGCGCAGAAATATTCGTACCGGGACCATAGTTAGTGTATACAGCCGGGAGGTAGTCAGGGCCGAAAGCTGCTACTGCGATATAATCCCTATGTGCCGCCGGATAACCGGCAAGATGATAGGCATCATTTCCAGAAGCAAAGATCACGAAATTCTTATCTACCGGTGAATATGGCTGCCTGTAATTAAAGAAATAATCCAAGCCGACTTTTTCAACGCCGTATGTCAGTTCAAACTGGCCGTCCGAAGTTACCATACCGCCGGCAAGTCCAAAAGAGCACTGAAGGATACAGGCCCCGTTATTTGCGGCATATTCATATGCCTTGGCTCTGGAGGCCACGGTTGCGGATGAATTTCCAGAGAAAACCTGACAAGACATGATTCTGACACCGTCACCATTGCCGGAGCCTCCGGCAACGCCTCCCACACCGATTCCATTATTGTTCACAGCGGCAACGGTTCCGGCCACATGGGTTCCGTGTCCCCTATCACCATCTTCATTCCATGTGATGTCCTTAGGATATTCGGAAGTACTGAGGAAGTTCCAGCCATGGATATCATCCACATAGCCATTACCGTCATCATCGATATCATTGTCGGGAATCTCGCCTGCATTCACCCACATGTTATCTATAAGGTCAGGATGAGTATATTTCACTCCTTCATCACATACTGCCACGATGATTTCCGGATCACCGGCGCATAGCTTCCAGGCTTCCTTGACATTGATGTCGGCTCCCTCACGTGAAGTCTGGGCAACACTAAGGTCTACGTTATTTACATAATGCCACTGGTCTGGAAGAAGGGGATCATTATATGGAAGGTCGAACTCTCCATATGCTTTTGGCTCATAACGGTAAGGAGTACCTTCGCTGCCATAATTTCTTTGCACGACAGTATTGAACTGCACATGTTCTACTGATGCAACCGAAGCGAACCTTTCTGCCACTGCCGACGGATTCTGCCTGTCCTCGAAAGTTACAACATACCATCTGTGAAGACCCTTGGAACGGGCAAGAGCATTATCTGACACGAAAAGTCTCTCCAGATGCTTTACACCAGTATCTTCACACGCCTCCTCAAACGCAAGATCCGATGCGCCTCTGCCAAGTTCCTGAACCAGTTCCTCACTCAGCATCAGAAGCATGGTCTCCTCATCAGCATCCTCAGGGGAATTGACTACCTTTGCAGCATACGCAGAAGCGGCATCCATTCCGGTATCCCCTGACACAGGTCCACCGGTTTCCGCACACCCTGCCATCATAACAGATGCCACAATCAAGGTACCAACTGTTTTTCTTAACATATATAATCTTCTTTAAATTTCTGGTTGTTATCTTTCAACTGCCTCAAAACCAGTTGATTCAAGACCGTTATAAGGAATCATCTGGAATTCATTCACCGGAAGAGCATTGAGATCCAGATAATTCTTGATATACCTTCCTGAGCGCGCCAGCTCGGCAGCCGATCTTATAAAGCCGTCAAATGTTTCGACATTGTTGACAGGTCCCCTCACTATCAGATTATGGAACTGTCCGATCTGGCCCATTGTGACGGTTTCATCTTCCTCCTCGTCATCTTCTTCAGTAACGAGCATACCGTTCTCCGCTATAAGCCTGTCATCAACATCGGGTCTGATCAGCAGCATATCGGTCACAATTCCAAGCAGGCCGTTCATCATGGTATGGCTTTGATCGGCATATGCCAGCAAAGCCAGTCCCTCACATTCCTCACCATAGTCAGCGAACTGTCCGGAATCCACGATGGCAAATATACCATCGCTGACATATCCACCCAAAAGGCCTACTCTACCTCCATATAACGCACCGGATGCCGTATACATATATACCAAAGGATAATAGATAGATCCCTCATACACAAAATGATCGAATGCCTGTTCGAAATTATAAAGGAAGCCGTCAAGATAAACGAAGGTCATCTTGTCCTCCTTCATGTTGAAATTCTTTCTCGCATGTGGGAAAAGGCCTGAAATCGACGCATAACTATAACCTGGCATACTTCCTGAACCTGGTGAGATGATAGCATCTCCAAGGTATTCCCTTGAATACATTCCATTCTCAATGGCGTAATAACGATACTCACCGCAATAGCCATCAAGGTTGGCAGGAATAAGGTCCTGACTGATATCCGAAAGATCATATTGTGCAAGACGGGCATCCCATTTACCTTCTGTAGACCTGCATGCCGTAAAGACTTTCTCTCTGTAACCGTTATAAGCATCCACTACAAGGATATATTCGGTGCCCGGAACAAGGTAACCCTGCTTCAAGGAGAGACCTGTACTGTTCACAAGATCCAGACTGGCCTTGTTCATCTGGTACTCCTTCATCTCACTGAGAATAACATCCGGGTTCTTATCCCACTCGCTCTTTTCATAAATTCCGGCATGTATGCGCTGAATATTCTTGCCATTGATATAAAGTTCCAGAGAATTCTTCGATGTAAGTCCTTCAGAAGCATATTTATCAGAGACCGTAAGACCACATGACAGAATCACCTGCTTTCTGTCACCACGGGCATCCTCGGCATTCAGATAGCCGAAACTTACATTTGAATACTTCCGGATATTACCAGAAGCATCGAATCCCACAGCAACAAGCGAATAAACTCCTGTCTTTTCGAAAGAAAGATTCAGTTGAGCCTCCTTCTTGAGCTTCCTGACATTCTCGGTGATCAGCCCCTGTGCCATTTCCTCAGCCCTGGCCGCTGCCGCTGTTTCAGTAATCGTTCCCTCGAAGGCAGAAAGCCATACCTGAGTGATATCACGTCCGAAATCAACATCCACCGGAATCATTCCATTCTGATCGGAAACACCTACAGTCATGTCCACATCATATTCCTTGGCTCTATAGCCGGGAAGGATAATACGATGATTTCCTGAAGAATTGGCAGAATACCATCCCATAAGCTCAAGCTTCATCTGAAGAGAGCCTGAAGGGAATTCTATCACACCCTCACTAAGTTTTCCATATACTGAAGTAATTGAAGCGCCGAAATCAGCCGCATTCTCAGTCACATAAGAACCTATCGAAACCTCACCATAATCGGAATGCAGGATAAGACCACACTTGAAAGTAGGAATCCATACTTTATCCGGATCGGTTGCATCAACGTATGTATATGACTGGTACACACAGTTAGAGGACATGTTTCCTCCGAATATTCCGGACATATATGCATTGTTGTACACATCATACATCCTGTAATATCCGGGCATATCGTCTCTTTCCTGAATCTCGATATCCCGTTCATAATCCTTGCTGGATACTGAGAACCAATCCTGAAAGACTGCATCACGATATTTTCCAGTCAACTCACCATTCGGTCCCTTCAGTGAATTCCACTGAATCATTGTCACACTGAACTGAATTGAAGAACTGTTCTTCGAATACTTTGAGACATACTCGTCTCCATCAATCTCCAGAGTACAATCATACGTAACACCGATTTCAATGGAAGGGAAGGTAACGACAAGATCAGCTACCGGTTCCTCATCCTTGAATTCTATTTCATAGACCGAGAACACATGAGCAGGATCGGTTATCTTGACAGGGACATTCAGGTCGCCCTCTGTATTTGTTCTCCTCACCTTGAAAGTAAATACTGTCGGGTCAGTCGGTTCTATCTGAATATCTCCTGTGCCTGACTGAACCGGGAAATATACCCCATAGCAATTTTCATTATCCGCTTCTCCCGGCTGATATCTCAGTTCCTCCTGACACGATACCACGGCAAGAGAAATCAGGATTGTCATAAAATATATGAAATGTCTTTTCATCGTCGTAGGAAATTTATCAGATTATTCTTCGGCCATAGGGATCTTGTTTGACGGATCCGGATTGTTTGTTTCATCTGTGATAGCAGTATTTGACTGGAACTCAACACGAGTCACCACGATATTCCATTGAGGAGAGCGTCCTTCTGTCGCCCCAAGGCGGAATACAGAAGGATGGTTTGAACCGGCAAACGCTCTGTTGATACCTACATCCAGACGTTTGTAATCAAACATCAGAATACCCTCGCCCCAGAACTCTATTCTCTTCTGAAGCATATACTCAGTCTTGAAATCCTCCCATGTCGAAGGATTCCTGTCATAACTTGAATAACGGTACTCCTTCATAAAATCCTGAAGCAGCTTCACTCCCTCTGTAAACTGAAGATTTGCCTTTGCCTCCATTTCAATGAAATACATCTCCTCAATACGCATCAGACAGTAATCTCCCGCGTTTCCGATATTGAAATCCGAACATTCTCCCTGAGCGGGGCGGAACTTGAGAGCCACATATGACTTTGCCGGCTGGGCTCCATTCAGGAAATTATCGCGATCTTCCTCGCTTCCGGCAAACTTATAGTCATAATAATCAGTACGTTCAGGGTCCAGCCATGAATGTTTGCGGAAATCGGCATCCGGAATCTGGTCATAAAGGGCACTAGCCGAGCCAAACTGAGCATATCTTCCATAACCCCAGGCGGCTTCTGCCGACATATGAGAGATATAGGTCAAAAGATTATTGAGGACTTCGGAAGAAACCGTTATACCCCATATCCATGCATTCTGCGATGTACCGTTATTGAATCCGTTGGAAGGGTCCTCCCACTGAGCCTGAGTCAGAGGTGTCTTGCCGCTTTCATCAATCACCTTTCTGGCATACTCCGCTGCTTTTGCATATGCTTCATACTGAGTCAGAGGCAGAATATCCGGATTAGGGTTCACTCCCTTATTCTCCTTATAGGCAGCACCAAGCTCGATATATGCCCTGGCATAAAGTCCATAGACAGCCATAAGAGTCGGAGCCGTAAAGGTTGTCTTTGATTTGTCAAGATATTTCTCAGCCCTTGCAAGATCGTCAAATATGAATTTATACATCTCCTCTCTCGGAACTCTTGGATTTCCTTTGGTGTCATCGATTGTCGTATACTCATCAACGATAGGGACAGTCAGACCGGCTATATGTCTTACATCCGTATACTTGTTCAGTTTTGGTTCATAAAGTCTTGCAAGGTCGAGATAGAACCATGCCCTGTAGGCATAAGCCTGGCCGATAATATGCTTGAACTCGACATCTTCCTGATCCGTTCCATTCTCATCAATGATAGGCTTCATGGAAGCGATCACGTCATTGGCAAGTCTGATCAACGTGTAGTAATAATCCCAGAAATAAGCACAATAAGTGTACTCGGATCCCTGAGCCATATTCATGTCATACGCATAGAAGCGGTTGTAATATGGGTTGTCCGACATCGTTGCCAGATCCTCCAACATATGTTCCATGCGAAGATGGACTCCGGGTATACCGAAATCCGTATGGTCTCCATAAGAGCTGGCATAACCGGCAACTCCTGATGCATACAGAGTCGCAGGAATCGAATTTATCATCGACTTCAAGGCAGACTTAGATGCCGACACCTGTGCCTGGGTTACAGAACTTCCGATAGGAATCGTCTCCTCAATGCAGGATACTGCAGAAAGTACAGCGCAAACAGCTGATAAAATGACATTTAATATTCTTTTCATACCTAACCTAATCAATTTAGAACATTATGTTCAGACCAAAGGAAATCGTCCTTACAGGCGAGTTGCCCTCATAGCTGGTACCTCCGGAGAAGCTTGTACGAGGGTCAAAACCATGACGACGTGACCAGTATACGATATTGTCACAAGTAGCATATATCCTGATCTTGTCAACCTTCACCTTGCGGGTGAGGTCTGAAGGGAATGTATATCCTATCTGAGCATTCTGAAAATTAAGGTAGCTGGCATCCACAAGGAACCTGTCTGAGGAACCGTTTATACTGAGGTCGGTGTCGCCATAGTAGAAACGCGGATGATCTGAATCCGGATTTTCAGGAGTCCATGCATTAAGCACATCCACATGGAAGTTCTTTCCAACTGTTCCGCCTGGAGCTTCAAGGAAGTTTGCATAACCGGAGTCATATGAAAGTCCACCTACAGAATATGTGAAAGATGCCGAGATATCAAATCCATAGAAAGAGAAAGAAGTTCCGAAACCTCCATAGAGCTTCGGAGTCGGATCATCACACAGATATTCTGTAGCCTCGGAATATTCTGAAGTCAAAGTCTGTCCAAGCACATTTCCATCCTTGTCCAGAACGTCCTTATAATATAGAGGCAGACCGTTGGTCTTGTCTATTCCGGCATACTTAGGCATAAGGAAAGTATTGAGAGGAAGACCTTCTCCTACATATTTGTTTCCTGACGCATATCCCTTATAACCTTCGATATCACGGTTCTTATGCGTATCCGGAAGCATGATGATCTTATTTGTGTAATGAGTCATGTTAAGATATGCATCCCAACGGAAGTTTCTCCTGTCAATCACAGCACCGTTCACCGCAAACTCGATTCCGGAGTTTCTCATATCACCGATATTGTCATAATAACCGCTGAATCCGTACGAAATCGGAATCGTTACGAAATAAAGCATATCGGAAGTAAGTCTGTAGAAATATTCGACCGAACCGGAGATCCTTCCTCTGAGGAAATCGAAATCAAAACCAGCATTGAAGTTGGTGTTGGTTTCCCAAGTGATGTCCGGATTACCGATGGAGCCTCTCTTGATACCGATCTCTCCGTCACTGTTAGTTATTGCATACATATCGGTATAGAGAAGGTCCGAGATGTTGTCGTTACCCTGGGAACCGATGGATGCCTTAAGTTTCAGCATATCAATCCAAGGGACTCTGAACCACGGCTCCGAATTGATTATCCAGCCTCCGCCAAGCGACCAGAAGTTACCCCAGCGGTTATCAGGATGGAACCTTGACGAAGCGTCCCTACGGAAGGATGCACTTGCAAATATCCTGTTCTCATAGTCGTACTGAGCCCTGAGGAAATATCCTTCATTGTTGTACTGACTGTATGCGGAACTTGCTGCCTGCATATCGATTACAGCTCCTCCAAGTTCCGTATTGTTAAGCGAGAACATCTTGCTCTTCTGAGCACCGAGATTGACACCCGTTGACTTATACCATTCATGTCCGAGAAGGACAGTGACATGATGCTTGTAATTGAAGGTTCTGTCCCAGTTGAGAAGCTGCTGGAGATTAAGATAGAAGGACCTTCCATGGCTCTTCGAGATTATTCCTCCATTTGCAGCGAACTGGCCATAGTACATATTGCTGACCGAAGTGCTTCTTGTTTCATCGACTCCTATACCGGCATTGAATGTAAATTTGAAATCCTTAAGGAACTTGACTTCGACGTATCCGGTGCCGTTGATGGCATTTCCTTCCGAATTGTTTGTATCGAGAGTGACCGTCCTGAGGGCATTCATGTTACCATTGATAGGACGGGACAGGCCGGCATTCATTCCATCACCGAAGTCATACATCTCCAGACCATTGGAGTCTATCTTGATGCTGCCGTCCGCATTCCTCACATAGACCGGATAAATCGGAGCAACTGACGTAGCATAGCTGAAAATGTTTCCTGAAGCATCTCCATTACCATTGTTCCAGTTGAAGTTGGTGTATCCGGCATTCATTCCGATCTTCAGCCAATCCTTTGCCTGATAATCTGTCCTGATACGTGCAGTATAACGCTGCATGTCCTCTCCATCGATAATACCCTTATTGTTCAGATAACCGAATGAAGCAAATATCTGTGCATTTCCTGTAGTACCTGCAACGCTGACATTGTATTCCTGCCTGAGTGAAGTCTTGTAAGCCTCCTTCATCCAGTCATCCGGCTGGAGGAGAAACCTTTCTCCCTTGTAATTCACGATTCTGCCTGGAGTCGCATTAGGATTGAGCCTGCCGTTAGTACCGATGAGACGCTGTTCGGCAGGAACATTAAATGTAAGATAGCCGAGACCGCCATCGGTTGCAGGACCTGTAAGATTTGTTGCAGCCTTCAGATTCGCTTCTTCCGGCGTCATACCCTGTTCATAGCAATAGTAATTGTACAAGGCATTATAATGTGTCTCATAATACAATCCCGGGTCGGTAATATAGTCATAGCTCTCCAGGGCCTTTGTATTGATTCCCCACTTAGCGTCAATATTTATCTTCGCCTCTCCCAGTTTGGCTTTCTTGGTTGTGATCATGATGACACCATTCGCACCTCGGGCACCGTACAAAGCATTTGAAGCGGCATCCTTAAGGACAGTCATCGATTCTATATCCGCTGCATTGAGATTGTTCATATCTCCGGAATAAGGGACGCCATCCACAACATAAAGAGGGGCGGTTCCCGCTGTAATAGAACTGATTCCACGAATCATGATGGAAGGAGAACTTCCCAGCGAACCTGATGGAGTGGTCATCTGTACACCGGCTACCATACCCTCCAGAGCTCTTGTCACATCTGATGACTGCGTCTTCTGGATATCAGACGACTTCACCACTGTTGCAGAACCTGTAAAGGACTCTTTCGTCGCTGTACCGAACGCCACAACTATGGTTTCCTCAATAGTCTCGGTATCTGGATCCATGGAAACATCGTGCTGGGCCTTACCTGCTACCTGCACCTCCACGTTCTTATAACCTACTGATGAAAATACAAGGACACCATCTGCAGGGACTTGAATAGAATAGACTCCATCTCCATCAGTCATTCCGCCTGTCATCGTACCCTTTAGCTGGATACCTGCAAAAGGCACAGGTTCTCCAGTCGATGAATCCTTGACTTTACCGGTCACAGTCAGATTCTGGGCAAAAGCCAGATTGGATATCATAACCGCCAACACAGTAAGAATAAGCCTTATTTTTTTCATTGGTTGTTTATAATTGTTAATATTTTGTCTTTTTGGATTACAGCAAAACCCATAAACTAGCACATAATCCTCTGGCAAACAGAGCATTATGTGCATTTCACGCTCTTTAAAGCTAGATTTTCCCAAGCAGCAAAGATACGATTTTATATGGACAATCAAATAATTATTTTACTATTATTCATTGACCGTTCCACAGTATGAGTTTTCCTGACGGATCCGGATTATTTGTAGAAGTATCAATACCTGTATTATATTGAAATTCCCCATTCGTCACAACGATGTTCCACTGAGGAGACCGGCCGTCACTGTTGAAGGCATATACTGATGATTCATTGGTGCCCGGATAACCTCTCGTTATACCTTTCCCAAGCCTTTTGTAATCATAAAAGACCACACCTTCTCCCCAGAATTCAACCCTCTTCTGAAAAAGCATCTCATCCAGAAAAGCATCCAGATCCGAAGCCGCACAGACATAGCTTCCATCAGTCACTCTCGTGTCCATAAACTTTTCAAGCAAGGCTTTTGCTGCCGCCACATCGGAATGTGCCACCGCTTCCATTTCAATAAAATGCATTTCCTCAACGCGCATCAAAGGATGATCGGCGCAATTGCCCGTCGCATAATCGCTGCACTCGCCCTGATAAGGTCTGAACTTGATATTCTGATAATCCACTGCCGGAGGATTCATCTCCGTTCCTTTCAGGAAATTCACCTTATCTGCATCTGTCCCTGAAAATCTGTAATCATAAGGAGAAGCATCTTCCGGTGCTGCAATATACTGCGGGTCCAGCCACGAATGTTTTCTGAAGTCCCCTTTGGCTATTGAATCATAAAAACGACGTGACGCACATATCTGGGAAAGCGGAGCATAGCCCCAGGTTCCTTCGGAAGAAACGTGAGCCGTATATGTCACGATATTGATAGTATTTTCACTGGAAGTCGTCAACCCCCATATCCATGAATCTGACGCTGCACCATTGTTGAATCCGTTGACCGGATCTTCCCACTGTTCCTGAGTCAGAGGAGTCCTTCCGCTGGCAGAAATCGCCTTGCGGGCATATTCCGCCGCATTTGCAAAAGCTTCGGCATCCTCCGACCAGTAAGCTTTCTCAAGCCATGCACGGGCATACAGGCCATAAACCGCCGCCAATGTAGGCAATGTATAGTTCCTGACAGCCGGATCCAGAAGATCTTCTGCAGTAGAGAGGTCTGACATAATGAATTCATACATCTGTTCACGCGAAGCGCGAGGATTGTTCTTAGCCTGCTCCTCTCCAGTTCCTTCAGTAACGATCGGCACAGTCAGTCCCAATATCGAAGACACATCCGTATAAGCATTCTCCTTCGGTTCATAGAGTCTCGCCAGATCCAGGTAACACATTGCCCTGTAGGCATATGCCTGTCCCAGATACTGAACCGCTTCAGGCGTTGCCGTTTCAGGATTGACAAGGGATATGATATCATTTGCCGCCTTTATCCATTTGTAATAGCACTGCCAGAAATATGCGCAATAGATATATCTTTCTCCCTGGCTTCTATTCATTATATATGCATAGAAACGGTTGTAATAAGGATTATCACCGGACGTCACCATATCTTCAAGCATAAAGTCCGTCCTCAGATGTATGGCTCCGATGCCGAAATCCGTATGATCGCCATACATGCTGGCCGAAGCCCACCCAAGCACATTGGAAGTCATCATCGAAGCTGGGATGGCATTGGCCATAGCTTTCAATGCCGACTCGGACCCGGATACCTGTTCCTGCGTCTGTACGCTTCCCTGTGGCAGACTTTCCTTGATGCAGCCTGCCGACAATAATACAGCAGACGCTAACACAACATATTGAATATAAATATTTTTCATTTTCATCTCCTCCATTAGAAAGTAATATTGACACCACCTGAAAGGGTCCTTACCGGCGAATTGACAGCATAATTCGTCGTGCCTGTAAAGCTATATCTCGGATCAAGTCCCTGACGGGACGACCAATAGAATATATTGTCACACAGGACATAGACCCTGAGTCTGCTTACCTTGAATTTATCAGTAATCTTCCGAGGGAGGGTATATCCAATCTGAGCGCTCTGAAAATTAAGATAGCTGGCATCTGTCAGGAATCTGTCCGACTGGGCGGCGATATTCTCATCCAGATACTGGAAACGCGGGATTGATGAATCTGTATCGTCAGGTGTCCAGGCCTGCAGCATGTTCTTGTGGATATTCGAACCTGTCGAACTGCCGGGAGGGGTCATCAGCGCCGCATAGCCGGAGTCATAGGTCAATCCTCCGACAGAATATGTAAATTGGACAGAAGCATCGAAGCCATAGAAAGAGACAGATGTACCGAAACCACCGTAAATATCAGGAGTCGGATCTCCGCATAGATAATCCGTCGCATCTGAATACACGGTAGTCGTCACACGTTCCCCGTTCTTTTCCTGATACCACATCGGAAGGCCGGTATCAACCTCCACACCGGCATATTTCGGCATATAGAAGGTATATATCGGGAGGCCTTCGCCATAATACCTTCCGCCGCTCTGATAGCCTCTGAAGCCTTCTACCTCCATCTTCTTATGTTCCTCCGGAAGCATGGTTATCTTGTTGGTATAATGAGTCAGATTGGCATTCACATCCCAGACGACATTCTTCCTCTGCAGAAGAACCGCATCTACAGCCACCTCTATTCCGGAATTCCTCATATCACCGATATTGTCATAGTAGCCGCTGTAGCCCAGTGACAAAGGGACATTGAAAAAGAAGAGCATATCCTTGGTCTTTCTGTAGAAATACTCTACCGAACCTCGAATACGTCCGCTGAAAAGTTCAAAATCCACTCCGGTATTGAAGTTAAGATTTGTTTCCCAGGTTATATCAGGATTTCCTTTGGTACGGAAAGCCACCGCCACATCACCTTCATTGTTGGAGATCTCGTAGGTATCCACATACAGATAATCGGGAATGCCGTCATTGCCTTGAGATCCGATTGACGCCTTCAGTTTGAGAAGATCGACCCAGTAGGCCTTGAACCACGGTTCATGGTTGATTACCCATCCGGCCCCTGCCGACCAGAAATCACCCCACCTTCTGTCCTTATGGAATCTCGAGGAAGCATCCCTTCTGTATGATCCGCTGACAAAGACCCTGTCTGCATAGTCATATTGGGCACGGATGAAATAGCCCTCGTTATTATACTCAGTCCTTGATGACCCGGCCTGCTGCCCGTCAATGACGGCACCTCCAAGTTCCAGATTATCAATGGAAAACATATTGGTCTTGTATGCCGACACAGTCTCCGTGTTCCTGCTGTATGTCTCATGACCGAGCAGTACATCGACATTATGGACTCCGGCGAAAGTACGGTTATAATTCAAGAGCTGCTGAAGATTGACATAGAAACGGCGTTCATGCTCCTTGTAGAGGGTTCCACCGTTGGTAGCGAACTGACCGTAATACATATTGTTCATAGACGTATGCCTTACGCCATCCACACCTGTTCCTACATTAAAGGTAAACTTGAAATCCCTCAGAAACTTCACCTCAGCATAAGCCGTTCCTGTGAAGGCGTTGCCTTCCGAAATGTTCCTGTCGAGAGTGATGAGTCTCAACGCATTGGCATTAGGTGCATTCGGACGTACCATTCCGGCATTCTTTCCGTCACCGAAATCATACATCAGGAGTCCTCTGCTGTCCGTCATTATATTTCCGGAAGCATCGCGTATATAGACAGGATAGATCGGAGCCATGGAAGCCGCAAAGCCGAACACGTTTCCCACAGAGCCGGCACTTCCCTCCTCCCCATTTCCATTATTGTAATCATAATTGGTATAAGACACGTTGGCGCCGACCTTAAGCCATTCCTTCGCCTGAAAATCCGCTTTCAGGCGGGCTGTATATCTGTACATATCGGCCCCGTCAATGATTCCCTTGTTGTTCAGATAACCGAATGAAGCAAGAAAAGAAGCCTTGTCGACTCCACCGGCGACACTGAGATTATATTCCTGTCGGAGAGACTGCCGGTAGGCCTCCTTCATCCAGTCATCAGGTATAAGAAGATAGTCCTTGCCGTTATGGTTCACGACATTGCCAAGAACCGCACGAGGATTTACCTTACCGTCAGGACCGATGAACGCCTCACCTTGAGGGACCGTAAACACCTGATAGCCAAGACCTCCACCCCTTACCGGCCCGGCAACTCTTTCAGAGGCCAAAGTACCGGCATCGGCCTGAGACATACCCTGCTTGTCCACATAGTAATTGTACAAAGCCTTGTAATGCATCTCATAATATTGTGCAGGGTCCGATATTGTCTCATAGCTGCGGAGAGCCTTGGTATTCCACCCTAGCTTTGCGTCGAGAGTGACGGTCGCTCCGCGTCCTTTCGCCTTCTTTGTCGTGATCATTATCACTCCGTTTGCACCACGAGCGCCGTACAATGCATTGGACGCAGCATCCTTGAGTACGGTCATCGATTCTATATCGGATGGATTGAGATTATTGAGATCACCGGAAAACGGTACGCCGTCCACGACAAAGAGCGGTTCCTTGTCGACCGAGCCGGAAATGGTTCCGATACCACGGATACGTATGGATGGCGAAGATCCTAATGTTCCTGTAGATGTTGTCATCTGCACACCTGCCACCACACCATCTAGTGCCCTTGTGACATCCGAAGACTGGACTCTCGCTATCTCAGACTCCCCGACCACAGCTGCCGAACCGGTAAAGGATTCCTTTGTCGAAGTACCGAACGCAACGACAATGGTCTCGTCAAGCATCTGTGCATCCGGTTCCAAGGCTACCGAAAGCGTTTTCTGACCGGCAACCTGCCTTTCTATTGTCAGATATCCGATTGAAGAGAACACAAGCACCCCGTCTGACGGCACCGTAATCGAATAACTTCCTTGCGGATCGGCACTGACTCCCGTCATCGTACCTTTAAGATGAACGGACGCATATGGGACTCCCGTCCCGTCTGACGCATCCGTGACATTGCCGGTCACCGTAATCTGCTGGCCATACGCAACAGCAGACAACATAACCGACAACGCAGCAAAAATGATTCTGCTCGTTTTCATAGACGTTTCTTTTAACCATTAATAACTAACACACTACAACCGAGAAACGCCCAAATCAAAATCCGCACCTTTCCGGAAGAAAGATGCGGATAACCCTATAAAGAGGTGGTATGTTACTTCTTATGATAAATATATGTCTCAGCATCCGAGACATCCGGGGTCATTGTAAGAACTGTTCCTTCCACAGAAATCTCATAGGTTGCTCCCCAGGATTTTCCATCCGAATATTTTCCGGACAAGGTACGGTCAGTCAACTGCCATACTCCCGTGAAAACATCAGGACGCCCTGCCTCTGAACCTATCTTCTGGGACAGGCTGAATGTGTTGTCAGCATTGAAGGTAATGACAATCTCTACGGCCTCTGCCCCGATATTGACAGATTTTGTCTGAATATCAGCAAGTTCCCACACTCCGGTAATATCCAGAGGAACATTCTTATCCTTTTTGCATCCAAGCGCCAGCACTGCTGCAGCTACAAGAATCAATATTCTAAACTTTCTCATAACAAACCTCCTATAACCATCCCTGATTTGATGACTTGAACGAACGTGAAATGATACCTATTTCACACGACACATCCATTCCTCCTACATTGTCTCCACCTCCGAGTTCTGTACCGCCACCGACAGCTCTTACAGTAACCTTTCCGCTACCATACTTTGTCGGATGGATATACAGGCGGCCGTACTGGATATAAGGAGTTTCTACAAGTCCCAATGCCTCAGAATCATCGTCATCGACCTCCACACCCACATATGTCAGGCTTGTCGATGCCGTACCGAAATATGGCGAAAGATCCAGCCACTGCTTTGTACCGATCTGAGCAGTAAGGCAAGGGGTACCCTCCACCTTCATCATAAGCCTCCAGGCATCTATCGATCCCGTGCCAAGTTTATGATAGTATGGAGCCAGACTCATGGTCGAGCCATTATAGAATGTCTTGGAACCGTTCAGATACTGGTCCATGTCATTCGCTGATGTCACGATCATATCCTTGAAATCCTCCCTATCAAAAGTCTTTCCAAGTTTCTTCGCATATGATAAAGCAAGTGCGACAACCCCACTTACATGAGGACAGGCCATAGAAGTACCCTGCATATAGCCATAATCGAAACCTGTCTTGGCCAATCTTTCGTCGTAATATGCCTTTACCTCCGAAGGAACGGTGGAAAGGACCAGGGCACGATAAGTAGTGAAAGGTGGCAGTTTGCTTTCTCCGCCAGGTGCTGAGATGTTGCAGCCAGGGCCATAATTGGTGTATTCTGCAGGAAGATAATCCGGTCCGAACGCTGTAACGCTTATTATATCGTGGAATGCTCCGGGATAGTGGGCATACGGATGCGAATCGTTTCCTGCCGCAAATACAGCAATATTTCCATTCAGGACAGTATTATTCTGAGAACTTTCAAAATAATGTATGGCATCGATTTCTGCAGAGCCCTGTGACTTGATATAAGCATTGTCTGAAGCAAATGCACTTGTATATCCGAACGAGCATGAAATTATGGAAGCTCCCATGTCCGCCGCATACTTGATAGCTCTTACGCTTGAGCCCACATCACCTCCTCTGTCTCCGCTGAATATCTGGCAGGACATGATTCTGCAGCCGTCATTCTTTCCTGAACCTCCGGCGACTCCCGCCACACCTTTGCCATTATTGTTTACGGCAGCGATTGTTCCGGCACAATGAGTACCATGGCCCGAATCCCCTGCCTTGCCCCATGTAACCGGGCCATTATCGACAAAATTATATCCATGGACATCATCTACATAACCGTTTCCGTCATCATCAATCCCGTTTCCGGCAACCTCTCCGGGATTGACCCACATATTGGCGGCAAGATCAGGATGGGTATATTTGACTCCTTCATCCACAACAGCTACGATGATATCCGGATCTCCACATGTGAGCTGGGCCCATACATCCTTTACATTGATGTCCGCTCCTTTCCTTACGCTTGTTGTAATGGAAGCATTTCCGGTATTGTTATAATGCCATTGGTCCACAAGAAGGGGATCATTGAACATCTGACCGTCAGCAGATGCCTTTGTATCAGCACCATACAGTCTTTCATCAGAATTTCTGCTGGAAAGATGGTTGTACTGAACAAGCGAAACCTCTGCAAGGCCGGCAATCTTCCTGGCCGCAGCATCCAGACCGGACTCTTCAAACCCTCTGACGATATACCATCTGTCAAGTCCGAAGCGTGCCTCAAGTTCCTCCTTTCCGGGAGTGCTTGGAAAAAGTTTCTCAAGCTGGAAAGAATTACCTGAAACAATACGTTCTACGACTTCTTCAGACGGGACAGCATTGAATTTTACCAGAAGTGAACCGGTATCATAACTGTCGTTGAACTTGGCTACTTTCGTCATCACCTGAGATTCTCCGGATGCGTCCGGCAACACCTGCGCTTCTTCTACAGCCACGCAGGAGGAGATAAGAAAGTAAGCTGCAGCAGATTGAATAACCCTAAACCAATTTCTCATATGCTTACTGCTAAGATTAAAAGGTCTGGTCAGAGAAGACTGGCCAGACCTCGATTATATTCTTTATATCAGATTAACGAAGGCTGATATTTTGATTTTTTATGATAGCATCTCTTCTTGAAGGAGTCTGAACCTTTTCAGTAGAAAGTTCTGCCTTGAAAGCAACAGCCTTAGCTTCTCTCTGACCTTCGATAGATGTAAGCAGGCCACGAAGAACAGGAGTGCTCTTGGCAGCGTCGATAATCGAACGGATGTTGCCTCTTGGAGTCTCAACGTAGTTTGTAGGTCCCTGCTTGAGAGCATTGCTGATCTTATTGAGCTGAGCCGCAGTAGTCTGAGGAGCCTCTGGTGCAAGACCAGTGTCATCCTTAGCCGGATCTACGAAGAGGAGGTCTGCAATATAATCCACATTACCTACAGGGGATGCGCATGCCTCATCTGAGAAAGCACGGACAAGCCATCCGTTGAAGCCGTAAGAACCTGTTGCATCAACAAATGCCAGATATCCATCCTGAACGAAACCTCCCAACATTGTATAAGAATTATTATGTCCATAAAGACCTCCGTCTGCTGTAGCATACATTACACCCATATAATAATTGCCATTTGTCGAAGGACCGAAATAAGAAGGCAACTGATACAGGACTCCGTCATAGAATTCCATTGTCATTGTATCATCAAAACCGTAGTATTCAGCTGCAGCTCCGAAGACTCCCTTAACTGAAACATATTCGGTTACGATTCCATAATCATCGGCAGGGAGATCTGCTACTTCACTGTCAGAAATCACGACCTGACCGCAATATTCTCTGGTTGAAGACAGATTCATCTTTGAATCAGCGACCTTTGCATAGTGATTATATGTTCCGAAGAATCCTTCTGAATTAGCAGGGATCAACTCGTCAGCGATATCAGCCATGCTGAAATTCATATATACCGGATGCGGTTCACCAGTTGTATAGAATCCTTCTGAAAGGAAGAACTCTGTCGCATAGCCATTGCTGGCAATAGCTAAGAGATAATACTCTGTACCCGGATTCAGTCCATCAACGACACTTACGAGACCTCCATCATTGATTGTTGCAAGAGTTTCCGGATCAACTGGCTCAGACGATGCCACAGTACCTATGCAAGCCTCCATACCCTTAGCAAGATCAATTGAAGAGAATATTCCGAACTTCACATACTCAAGGTCTGAACCATACATCCAGTACTCGAGAGCATAATCCGTGTCAACTCCTTCAGGAACATATTTCTGCGCAGATCCAACACCTACTGTAAGCACTACACGGACTTCGTCATCAGCAGCAACGTAAGAGAATGCCACAGATGAATTTTCCTGTACATTTCCTGCCTCGTCATATCCCACTGCAACGAGTGTATAGACACCTGTTGTCTGAAGTGAAACTGAGAGCACATTGTTCTCAGCAAGTTCTGCCGCAGTAATGGTTGCAGCCTCAACTGTACCGGCAGCAATTTCCTCAGCCTTGTTTGCAACCTGACCAGGGAAGAGTTCGCCCTCAAATACAGCATATTTGATTGAAGCGACATCTGCACCGGCATTGACTCTGACAGGAAGCTGTCCTTCAACGCTCTGACCTGCAACAAGTTCGATCGAGTAATCAGTTCTCACAAAACCGTCAGCAAGGGCAACAACATCAAATGTGTCAGGAGTCCATCCACCTTTCAAAGAAGGAATGTAGTACCTCAGATTGAAATGGAATCCACCATTTCCATCATAATAAGACTGATCGTATGTTCCAGGGTTCTTTGCAAGAAAACCAGCCCAGTCAGGCCATCCGCCTGGATATCCTCCATCGGTTGTGAGGAAATGGAACCAGTCATAGAAATATATAGGATTTGCAGCCTGTGACTCAGGCTTCGAGCCCCAGTCAGCATAGTCAAAACCGAAGTACTGCTTCTGGACATCGATAACCTGGTATCCATCAGCATTTGTAAGGTTGGTGTTCCATATAAAGTTGAAGGTAACACCGACAAGGTCACCCCATATACCTACCGGAACAGGATTGCCACTCTCATCCAGATATGGAGTACCATCTTCGTTAAGATAAACATCCTGACAAGTCGCTACGCATGTACGAACTCCATCCACTTCATAATACTTGATCTTTGCAGTGTGGACTTCACCCCACCAGCCTTCGTAGAATGTAACGAGAGCCGGCTCGTTTGTCTGAGGATTAAGGAAATCAATCCACTCTACCCTCAACACAGAGAAATCAACATAGGTCGCGCCCTCCGAGTAGCGTGAAGCATACAAAGGATCCTCGATAGAAAGCTGAAGCTTATACTCGGTTCCATTTGCAGACTCAGGGAAAGTCACCTTCAAAGTAGACTCAGAAGCACCGTCTTCAAATACGAGTTCTTCAAGCTTGAAGATGCCTTCATGCGATTCCTTATACTTCACAGGAACAGTAATCTTGCCCTCTGAGTTTGTTCTTGCCACAGTGAATACAATCTCTGTATCCTGGCTAGGATCATATGTGTGTGCTCCGGTAGCCTCCTGTGCCGGGAAATATACGCCATAGCATCCTTCTACGTCTGCCGCGCCTTTCTCATATCCTTCCTCCTTGACACAAGCCGTGAAAGCAAGTATCAGAGCTGCCAGAGTAAATATGTATTTGTTAAACTTTTTCATAATAACTACCTTTTGAATGATTAGTCTGTCACACCGTCAAGAAGTTTACCGTTCTGGTATTTAACCGGCTGAGTTCCACCTGTATTATCTACAATCGCGAGGTTGGTATTGGTCTCAGTTGTGGTAAATCTCATCAGCCACCAGCCGTCATCTGGTGTAAGATTGAATCTGAAGTTATCAGGGACATTGCTGTCCTTGCCTTCATGGAAGCGGACAAGCGGCTTGTTCAAACGCCTTGTGTCACCATTCGAGAATCCCTCTCCCCAGAGCTCGACACGACGCTGGAACCAGATTTCGTTCTCAAGTGAGCGACCTGTTCCGTCAGCCACATAGTTAGGATCGCGGTAAGTCTTCACGAAAGACTCAAGAATCTGCTTAGCCTTTGCTGCATCACCACCTTTGGCATAACCTTCTGCCTGAATGAGTATCATCTCCTCAACACGCATGAGCGGCCAGTCCTCATCATTATCTACACCACCTACGACATTCATTCCGAACTTCACGTTAGTGTAAGGGAGGAATGCCTCTTTGACATCTGTAATCTGAAGGTTGGCAAGTTCCTGTCCTGAGTAGTTCACACCATCGTAAGGCCATACGATCTTATCAAGGAGCGGAGAGTTGAGGTCTTTGTCAACCCACCAGCCCTTACGTACGTCTGTATCGGAAATTCTCTCATAAAGAAGATTATTGATACAAGCATATACCTGGCATGCTGCAGAGTAGCTGTCACCTGAAAGTGAACGGATCCATGAACTTGAAGTTGCATAAGGGAAAATCTTCGCAACTTCGAGAGTCATATCGTATCCCCAGATCCAGTTTCCTTCTGCGATATTGTAGAATGATGGAGCCGAGAGCTGCTCGATAGTAGCTGGAGTATATCCTTCTGCTGCCTTTTCTGCATCCTGTGCAGCCTTGAGCCACTCACCCATATTCAGATATGCTCTTGCTCTAAGACCGTAAGCAACCTGCTGGTCGATACGGCTCTTGTCCGGACGTGTAAAGCCTTCGAGTTTCTCGATTGCATATGTAAGGTCCTCAAGGATAAGCTTGTATACTTCCTCAACCGTAGCACGAGGGTTATTTGTAAAGTCAACTGTATTCTCTGTTACGATAGGAACGCAAGGCTTGTCCTTAGCGGTAGAATAGCTGAACTGGAAATAAGGCGCAAGATTCAGATATGAGAAAGCACGGATTGCACGAGCCTGAGCGATCTGATGGATTGCATCAGGATCCTCTGTATCCGCAGGATAAGCTTTGATGACATCATTTGCAGCTGCAATCTCATTATAAGGAACTGCATAACGGACATATGGGTTTGCATAGTCTGCATTTCTTGAAGACAATTCACCGCAAGTCGAGAACCAGTTATAACCGCTGTCTGCGAGAATAACGTCAGCAGCCTCGACATCGCATGAGAATGCCATCATAGGGAAGCCCCAGTCATCAGGACGATTAGAAGAGCCGAATACGCTTAAAGGCTCACCTATCTTGGTATACATACCGTTGAATGAGGCATTTACTCGAGATGGGATGCTCACATTGGTAGCTTTCACCTGAGACTCAAGAAGAGCACTTCCCTGAGGAGTAATCTCATCCATTTTGCCGCATCCTGCGAGCGTTGCCGCTGCAAGAGCTATCGCTGTATATTTATTGAGTTTCATTGTATATCCTCCTTGTTTTTAGAATGTAAGTGTCAAACCTCCGGTAATTGTACGCATGGCTGCATATCCACCGCTGTTAAGACCTGAATTTGAAGTCATGGAACCAAGTCCTACAGAGAAACGTGGATCGACACCCTTACGTGCTGATGTTACAGCAAGGTTATCACCTGCAACATATACTCTCAGACCAGCAACTTTGATCTTGTCCATCCACTTCTTAGGGAATGTATATCCAAGTGTCACATTGTTCACGCTGAGATAGTTAGAACTGATGAAGTAGCAGTCTACAGCTGTCTGACCTACACTTGTATCACCATCAAGACGTGGAACATTTGTATTTGGATTCTCTGGAGTCCAAGCCTTGAGTGCGTCCTTATGCCATGCTGTTCCTACACCATTTGAAGTGTGCATCAATGACTGATATGTTCCGTCATAGTACTTACCGCCAGCCTGATATGCAAGCTGAACAGAAAGGTCTACTCCGTAAACTCTCAATGTCGTTCCGAAACCTCCATAGACCTTTGGAAGGATGCTTCCGTTCTCAAACTGGTCTGAATCAGCAAACACATCTGTTGTCTTGGTCTCTCCTGTCCAGTTACCCTCTTTGTCGAGAACCTTCTGGTAATAAAGTCCCTTTCCTGTCTCAGGATCAATGCCTGCAAACTTATGGATATAAGACTCATAAAGGGAACCGCCGATCTTATAGATGAAGTAGCTACCCCTGATACCGTTTTCAGCAACACTCTCGTCGAGAGCAAGAATCTTGTTGGTATAGTGGCTGATATTGAAGTTCCAGTCCCACTGGATGTTCTTTGTATTGATGATGTTTCCACCGAGAGTAACCTCAACTCCGTTATTGCGGATTGAGCCTACGTTCACAGGATACATACCTGTAGGATTACCTGAAGAAAGCGGAACATCCTTGCTGTAAAGAAGATCTACTGTAGTACGTGAGAAGTACTCCACCGTTCCGTTAAGATATCCGTTGAAGAGTTCGAAATCAACACCTACGTTGAATGCATGTGAAGACTCCCATGTCAGATCCTGATTACCCTTGTAGCTAAGAGTGAGTGAATAGTCACCTGTTTCCTCATTATATGAGTGGGTATAATTGTCTGCATATGGGTAATATTTGATCGCAGATGATGAGTTCGGATAGAGGCTGTCATTACCCTGTACACCCCAGGATGCCTTGAGTTTCAACATGTTGACCCAATCTGCTCCGCTCATGAAGCCTTCCTGGCTGATAAGCCATGCTGCACCGACACTTCCGAAGTTACCCCAACGATGTCCCTTTGCGAATCTTGAAGATGCATCACGACGATATGAAGCACTTATGAAATACTTGCCGTCATAATCATACTGAGCTCTTGCGAGGAAACCCTGAGTGATATAATCAGCTGTATAGGATGATACGTTCTTCTGTGATGTTCCGTCCGCATTGCCAAGTTCACCTACAGTCGGATCAAAGAGATGGTCGTTCGATCCGGAAAGGCTCTGAATCTTCAATGAATAAAGCTCATATCCGGCGAGAACATCGAAATTATGCTTGCTGCCCTTGAAATCTGTCTTGTAAGACACAAGGTACTGGGTGTTAAGCGCAAACATTCTCTGATGACCGACGCTAGCCTGACCGTCAACGCTTGAACCTGAAGCGAATGCGCTGTAAAGATAGTTGTATCTTGTATTGTCATTCATCAGACCGGCATTGGCAGTGATATCGAGTCCCTCGATAGGTGAAATCACTACACCGACCTTTCCATTCAGGACATCAGCATAAGATTTCTTAGAGTTGATCTCATTGTCACGAACGGCATTACCCATGATGTTCGGACGCTTGAAATTTGTCTGGTTGGCATCATACACCTTGTAGCCGTTCTCATACATGATGTTTCCTTCTGCATCACGTACATAAAGCGGATAAATAGGAGCGATGTTATTGGTAATATAGAATACGTTTCCTGATGAGCCGTATCCGCTATCGTATGAAGCAGCCTTCGAATCAGAGTGAGAGTAGCTTACGTTAGTTGTAACCTTGAACCACTTCTTTGCCTGATAGTCAGCATTCACACGGGCTGTAAATCTATGATAGTCAGAATTGCTTACAATACCGCCATCATCAAGATAACCTGCACTTGCATAGTAAGAGAACTTGTCCTTTCTGCCGCTTACCGAAAGATTATACTCCTGACGGAACGAGTTGTGGAATGTCTCGTCATACCAGTTATCCGGGATATAAGTATATGTACCGTCAGAATATCCGAGCGTTGCGTTAGGATTGAGCTTGAAGTTGGTTCCGATGAATTTCTGACCTTCCGGTACAGAGTAGACCTTATAACCGAGGCCGCCGTTCTTCTCATCAAAGAGGTTTGCATCAGCAAAAGCATAAGCCTCAGCCGGAGTCTTGCCGGCATACACCTGCGAATTATAAAGCATCTTATAGTGAGTCTCATAATAGAGAGCAGGGTCATTGATCACGTCATACTGAGGTATCAGACGAGAGTTTGAACCCCATTTCGCATCGAATTTCACAACTGCATCCGAACTCTGAGCCCTCTTTGTAGTAATGAGAACGACACCGTTGGCACCACGCGCACCATAAATAGCCGATGCTGCAGCGTCCTTAAGTACCGACATTGACTCTACGTCGCTTGGATTGATGTCGGAAATCGAGCCATCATAAGGCATTCCATCCACGATATAGAGAGGTGCATTACTTGCACTCATGGATCCGAATCCACGGATACGGATGCTTGCACCACCTGACGCAGGGTCACCTGACGAACCGATTACCTGTACACCTGGAGTTGTACCGGAAAGTGCGTTTGTGACATTTGTAGTCACACGATTTTCGATAGTCTCAGCCTTGACCATGGCAGCAGAACCGGTGAAGGAGCTCTTCGTAGCTGTACCATAAGCGACTACGATTGTCTCCTCTAGGAAGTGAGAATCTTCCTGCATTACGATATGGAGTGGATTTACCGAAACAGGTGCAGAAGCGGTCGTCATTCCAAGGAATGTCACGATAATCTCTTTTGCATCTGCCGGAACCGACTTGATTCCGAATTTACCCTCCGCATCTGTGATTGTACCGATGGTTGTTCCATTGACAAGCACATATGCTCCCGCTATGGGTTGTCCATCCTTTTCGGCAACGACGGTACCGGTTACGGTAATCGTCTTCTGAGCCGAAGCGGTGCCTATGCCTAAGATCAGCAAGGCGAGCATCAACAATAAGTTTCGTTTCATAGTGTTGATTTTAGTTGTTAAACATTAAATAATAGGGTGTATCTTTACACTACACATTTCTATCAGTAGCTACACGCATTTTAAAACGGGCGTTTAAAT
>JAFQGK010000061.1 GCA_017398335.1 Bacteroidales bacterium
CGGACAGGCAGTTGATCTTCTCAAGGAGGAGCTCAAGAAGGTAACCAAGAAGGATGTTCAGATCAACATCTACGAGGTAAAGAAGCCTGAAGTTGACGCTCACATCGTAGCAGACTCTATCGCTCGTCAGATCGAGGGTCGTGTATCATACCGTCGTGCAATCAAGATGGCTGTAGCAACTACAATGCGTGTAGGTGCTGAGGGTATCAAGGTTCAGATCAGCGGTCGTCTTGGCGGCGCCGAGATGGCAAGAAGCGAGATGTTCAAGGAAGGTCGTACACCTCTCCACACATTCCGCGCTGACATCGACTACGCACTCGCTGAGGCACACACCAAGGTAGGCGTACTCGGAATCAAGGTATGGATCTGCAACGGTGAGGTTTACGGTAAGAAGGACCTCTCTCCAAACGCAGGTGTTGCAGCACAGGCTCAGCAGGGTGGCAACAACCGTGGCGGACGCAACAACGATCGTCGTCGTGGTGGTCGCAACAACCGCAGAGACAACAAGTAATTGTTTACTCTACATACTTACGAAGGGTTGGCTCACAAGGCCAGCCCTTTTTTGTATTGTGCAGACTCAATATTTTCGTATATTTGAAGTCTGAAGGATATGAAGAGTAAAAAATTAAATTTATATGTATATGAAACTTTCAAGAATTTTATTCGCATTCGCAGCGATAGCAATGGCAGCTTGCGGGCAGACAGCAGAAGAGAAGGTGAAAGCTTATGAGGAAGCTCATGAGGCTATGATGACGGAGTATAAGACTATGATGGACTCTATGAAGACAGATCAGGTGAAGCTCGAGGAGTATTACGACGACTTCGTCGAGAGATATGTGGATTTCAATCTTGATGCGGCGAAGAAGAATCCTGATAATGATGTAGCCGTTCAGGTTCTTATGAATCTTCGTGGAATGATTGAGGACGCTCAGGTGGATGAGATCATTTCGAATATGCCGGAGTCTATGCTTGAAAACGAGAAGGTGGCTTATCTCAAGAAGGGACTTGATGCAAGAAAAGCGACTGCCGAGGGCAAGATGTTTACAGATTTTACAGTGGAGCATGTTTATGGATATGACAGGAGCATGGATCCTCAGCCTCTCAAGCAGGAAGTGAAATTCTCTGAGTATGTTGGCAAAGGCAAGTATGTACTTGTTGATTTCTGGTCTCCATGGTGCGGACCGTGCCGTAGAGAGATGCCGAACATCAAAACAGTATATGAGCAGTACAAGGACAAGGGTCTGGATGTTATCAGCCTTACCGTCTGGGAGAAGAAGCCTCAGTCACACACCTTCGAGACAGCAGCTCAGCTCGAGATGGATTGGACCGTTCTTACAAACTGCGGTGCCGTGCCTACAGATATCTATGGCGTAGAGGGTATTCCTCACCTTATGCTCATCGGTCCTGACGGAACTATCCTCAAGAGAGGCTTCCATGGACTTGAGGGTATCCAGGCAGCAGTTGCAGAGTATATAAAGTAGTCTCTCACTAATGAACAGGCAGCTGTGGTCAGGAATATTCTCATAACATTACTGCTCTTTGTTTCTGTGACTCTGAATGCACAGAAAACGCAGTATCATGATGCCGCGCAGCTCAATGTGATCGGCAAGGCAATCCCTACGTCGAGGTCTTTTACCAGGATAGATACTGCGGCATACAGGTTCAATGATGCCGTCATTGAAGAATTCGCCTGTCACTCTACAGGTCTGGCAGTGCTGTTTGCGACTGACAGCCCGTTCATAAAGGCAAAATGGCTGACTTCAGGAAAGAATGCTTCAGAGAATATGACAGCCATTGCCCAGAAGGGGCTGGACCTGTATATCAGACAGAACGGAGAATGGGTCTTTGCCGGTGTAGGAAGGCCTCAGATGGATCAGGGACCGGATTATGCATCTCATAAGAGTACCATTGTCAAGTCCATGGCTCCAGGAAGAAAGGAGTGTCTTCTGTACCTTCCTCTATATGACCGTCTTGACTCGCTTTTCATCGGAATTGCCGAGGATTCTTATATCGAACCTCTGGAGAACCCTTTCCGTCATCGTATAGTGATAAAGGGTTCCAGTGTGACTCACGGATTGGCAGCCTCACGGCCGGGAATGAGTTATGCTGCAAGATTCGGCCGTGACAATGGGTTCTATTGCTTCAATCTGGGATTCAGCGGAATGTCGAAGCTGCAGAAGGAATATGCTGAGTATCTTGCTGATATCGAGGCAGATGCGTTCATTTTTGATGCTTTCTCCAATCCTTCGGCAGAAATCATTCACGAGAGGTTTGATGCATTTGTGGACATCATTCGTGCAGCGCACCCTGAAGTGCCTCTCATCTTTATGCAGACCGAGCGTCGTGAATCGCGTAACTTTGATACGTGGAGGGAGGATTTCGAGGCACGCAAGCAGGCTGCTGCGGAGGAAGAGATAAAGGAGCGCATGAAGACTGACAAGCATATATATTTTCTCCCCTCGGATGACTTTCTTGGTGATGAGCATATTGCGACATCGGATGGTTCACATCCTACGGATCTTGGATTTACATATATGCTTGAGAGCATATCTCCGAAGATTCTGAAGATTCTGCGCAAGTATGGTATAAAGTAGATCAAGATGTTTGAATGAATGTCAGAGACAAGATAAAGCTCTTTCCACATTCCCCTGGCGTCTATAGGTATTATGATGCCGAGGGGAATGTGATTTATGTGGGTAAGGCGAAAGATCTGCATAAGAGAGTTGCGCAATATTTCGTGCCGGCAGAGAGACTGACGAGGAAAACGGCTGTGATGGTTTCAAAGATTGCTGATGCGCAATATACGGTGGTAGACTCGGAGGCAGATGCTCTGCTGCTTGAGAATAATCTTATCAAGCAGTTCAAGCCCAGATATAATATTCTTCTGAAGGACTCAAAGACTTATCCGTGGATCTGTGTAAGTGCCGGGGACTTCCCAAAAGTGTTTCTTACTCGGCGTCTTGTAAAGGATGGGTCGCGCTATTTCGGTCCTTACAGCAGTGTGGTTCATGCCAGGAATCTTGTTGAATTCATTCACAGCACATATCCGCTGCGTACGTGCAACCTTAAGATAACCTCGGATGCCATCCTGCATAAAAAGTTCAGGCCGTGTCTGAATTTCCATATAGGCAAGTGCAAGGGATGTTGCGTAGGTGGTATCTCCCAAAAGGATTATAATGCCAATATAGAAGAGATTGTGTCTCTGCTTAAAGGAGGTGGCCGTGAAATAATACAGCATTATAAGATGCTGATGCGCGAGGCGGCCGCTCAGATGGAATTCGAGCAGGCACAGCTTTATAAGGAAAAGATACAATCCCTTGAAAATCACTACAGTAAGTCTGTGATAATGAATTCTGTCATAGGTGATGTTGATGTCTTTTCGCTTATTGTGGACGGCCCGGAAGCATTCGGAAACTTCATGAGGATACGCGGCGGTGCTGTCATCCAGTCGTTGAATCTGGGTTTCAAGCAGATGATCGAAGAGGAGCAGGAGTCTGTTCTGGCAACCTTCATCGGTGAGATCCAGTCCAAATTCGGAGAATTATCCCGGGAAATCATCGTTCCTTTCCTCCCCGATATGGAGATAGATGGAGTTGATTTCAAAGTTCCTGTTCGAGGTGACAAGCTTTCTCTTCTGGAACTCAGCGCCCGAAATGCCAAGGAGATGCGTCTGAATGCACTGAAACAGCAGGAGCATACTGATCCCGATGCATATAAGAATATGGTTATGGAGTCGCTTCAGCGGCAGATCGGGATGAAGGAGCTGCCAGTTCATATCGAATGCTTTGATAACTCGAACATCCAGGGCACCAATCCGGTTTCGGCATGTGTCGTCTTTCGTAATGCGGTGCCTTCAAAGAAAGATTACAGGCATTTCAAGGTGAAGACCGTCGTCGGTGCAAACGATTATGCTACGATGAAGGAAGTGGTCAACAGAAGGTATTCCCGTATGCTAGAGGAAAATCCGGATGATCTGCCGCAGTTGGTCGTTATCGATGGAGGTAAGGGACAGCTTGCCTTTGCGTATGAGGCGTTGGCGGAACTGGGATTGACGGAAAGACTGACTGTCATAGCTTTGGCAGAGCGGATGGAGGAGGTCTATCGGGTAGGAGACCCCTATCCTATGTTCATAGACAGGAATTCCCCGGCTCTCAAGGTGCTGCAGCAGATAAGAGATGAGGCACATCGCTTCGGTATCACCTTTCACAGGAAGTTGAGAAGCAAGGCACAGATAACTTCCGCCCTCAGAGAAATCAAAGGTGTCGGAGAGAAGACTGAGCAACGTCTGATCTTACGTTTCGGTAGTGTCGCCGGTATTATCTCTGCTTCTGTAGAGGAGGTTGCCGACATGGTCGGAAGTGCTCTGGCTGAGAAGATTAAGCAACATCTCGGGTAGCATTTTTCAGCAAATTTTCTTTTTTGGATTTTTTTTATTTACTTTGCAAAGTTTTAATCGCAAAAACGTGTATTAGATACTGAATTATTAACTTAAATTTTAACGTTATGGCAAATATTGCAGAAGACGTAAAGGCAATCATCGTCGAGAAGTTGGGCGTTGATGCGTCTGAGGTTACTGAGACAGCTAGCTTCACAAACGATCTCGGAGCTGATTCACTTGATATCGTTGAGCTCATCATGGAGTTTGAGAAGAAGTTCGAAATTGAAATTCCAGATGATGACGCTGGTGACAAGATTGCCACTGTAGGTGACGCTGTTAAGTATATTGAGGACAAGGTAAACGCAAAATAATTTTGTCTGAAATAAATGAAGGGCCAGTCGAAAGACCGGCCCTTTTTCTTATGATATGTTGTCATCTGCTATTTTGCGGATTCTGCTGTTCTAGGAGCAGAGAAAGTAATTGTCATAGTTGGCACACTGTTCTCCATATCTTCTCCTGAAACTGCTGCGGGACCATTCAGTACGGCGCTGTAGAATCTGTCTTTGTCAAGGTCGATGGAAATACTTTCTGCACTACCGGATGAAGAGGACGAGCTGAATGCAGAAGCCATCATCATATAATTGTAATAGTTGCTGCCATATCCATATCCGCCATAACCGTATCCACCGTAGCCGTAACCGTAACCACCGTATCCATATCCGCCATAGCCACCATAGCCGTATCCATATCCGTAAGGATCATACATCATATTATTATAATATGAATTGTATAGCAGGTTGTTGTAGTAGTCGTTGTATGCGTTTGATGAACCTGATGATTCGGTGATTTCCTCGAACATGATCAGGAACCATATATCGTAGCTTGCAACTCTTGCCTCGAAATCGGCATCGCTTTCACCATCTTCCTTCTCAAGCTTGAGAATTTCCTGTACGTGATGGCTGATGTCTGGAGAATATTTTGAAAGCGATCTGTTTATGTCACCCTGGTTCTCACTCTCTATGCTGGCATCAGTGAGACCTGCGTAGGACACGTATTTGTTCTCACCGCTGCTTCTCAAACGTACTGTAGGGCTGAGAATTGTAGGATATTTATCAAGCTTTCCATAATCTCCTCCCACATTGTATGGAAGAGTTATGGTTGCCTTGTTGATGACAACTTCCTCAGGATTAGTGATTTCAGCCTTGTCAATCATCATGTGGAGCTTTTCCTTCAGATCCATTGCCTTGATGATTGGCTTTACTCCCGAACCGCCTTCAACCAGAATCTCGTTTGTTGCTTGCACGCCTTCCTTATATGCTGCGTCTGAGGCATGCTCGCTTGTGTTGAATGCGTACTGTGTAGGAATTTCTGAACTTGATGCATTCTCTCCGATGAAGGTATAAGGTCCGTATATGAAGAGGAATGATGTGTCTACCTGCTTTCTGTCGCCGTAGTCGGCAGTAATCTTGAGCTCTGAGTAGTTTCCTGAAACGTATCCGTTAGCATCGAATTCCAGCGGAAGGTCGAACATGTTGATTCGTCCGCCGGTTCCGATCGGGCTGTCGCATTCGATGTATATACCCGGAATATAATTGAGATAATTCTCAAGTGAATCCCTTTGTTCGTCGCTCATTTCTGACTGGAACAGCTTGATTCCATTCACCAGTTCCTGTGCATATGCTTTGCTGAAGTCAAACGAGAGCGAGTCTCCTCCGCCATAAACAGGAATACCAGAGGTGATATATCTGCTGAAGTCGATGAATCTGTCTCTGTTGTCTTCGGTTTCACCTTTCGCCTTTACTCCTGGATTGAACGAGTCAGTGTAAAGAATAGTTGAGTCGAGCTGCTTTTTAAGACTGTAGACGTAAACATTCTGGAGCATTCTCTGCTCGTTGTCGTTCATTGTGGACAGAGTATCGCGTACGGCGTTGAAGTGAAACTGACGTACAACTGTGTTCTCTCCAAGATCAAGATTAGGAATGACAGGAACGAGAGTGAAGCTTGAACCTTTTTTTGTGGTTCCAAGGACACCGTCATTGATGGCGCCGAAAGTTATTCTTCTGGTGCTCAAGGCGGAAAGGCTGTCCGCTGTCTTCAGTATAATGTTGTCGAGGGGCTCGGATTCCACATATACATCCCACAGCTGATCGGTGGGTATGAAGTTTTCTCCAAGTCTTTCGTTGATGTCTACGCAGGATGCAGAGCATAGCAGTATCGCACCGATAGCCGCCAAGCGACAAGCTCTGCCTATGAAGTCAAAATTCATTACAATTGATCGTAAAAATTGTTATAATCTTCTATGTATGAGCCGTCTTCGAAGGATTCCTTCCTGTATTCAAGGGCAGGGAGTCCTGCTTCCTTGCAGAATTCGATGATCTCTTCCGGGATTACGGCTGATCCGTATATTATGCCGTCTGAATGACTGGCGGCGAGTTTTGCAAGATTTATGCCTGAAGGCTTTTCGAGGAGAGTTACATCCTTTTCGTTTATGCCTGCAAACAGAATCTTGTCCTTGAAGTCTTCTGGGAAATCAGCAGCAGGAGTGTCGTCATATACAGAAAGCACGATCTTGCTGTTAGAGAAGATCGGGTCATCTTTGTATGCTTTCTTGAGGTAGAGCGGAAGGACGTGTGATATCCATCCCTGACAGTGGATCACATCCGGAGCCCAACGAAGCTTCTTGACGGTTTCAAGAACGCCTCTTGCAAAGAAGATGGCTCTCTCCCCATTATCTTTGAAGAATTCTCCGTTTTCATCCAGATATACCTGCTTCCTATGGAAATAATCTTCATTATCGATGAAATATACCTGCATCCTCGCAGCCGAGATGGACGCAACCTTGATTACAAGCGGCCTGTCCACATCGTTGATTATGATGTTCATTCCTGAAAGGCGGATGACTTCATGCAGCTGGTTCTTTCTTTCATTGATGCAACCATATCTCGGCATGAATGATCTGATTTCCTTTTTTCTTTCCTGAATGCCCTGAGGAAGGTATCTTCCTATGTTGGATATTTCGGATTCCGGGAGATATGGAAATATCTCCGAGTTGACGAATAATACCCTTTTGACAGAATTTCCCATAGCGGCTGTTTTTAGTGACAAAATCTCTACAAAGATAAGCATTTTTTTTGATATTTCACTATCTTTGAGGCCGATTGGAATCGAGGTATGGGGAAAACAGATAACAGTATAATGCGCAGGAGGCTGATGAATGCCTACTTGTCTTCGGTCATCAGCATCAGTCTTGTACTTCTGCTGGTGGGTATCGCAAGCATGCTTCTGGTGAATGCCAAAGGCGTGTCTGATTATTTCAAGGAGAATATGCAGGTGTCTGTCCTGATGAAGCAGGCTGTTGCAGAAGAGGATGCCTTGAAGTTCAAGATGGGTCTGGACAAGGAAAACTTCATCAAAAGTTCCGTCTACGTGTCCCGGGAGCAGGGACAGCAGGAGATGGCGGACCTGCTCGGCGAGGATTTTCTGGATGTCTTCACAACGTCTCCTATCCCGATTTCCATTGATGTCACTTTGACTGCCGATTATGTTTCAGCAGACAGCCTGGATGTTGTCAAGGAGAAGATCATGGCATCTCCTCATGTGGAGGAGGTCGTTTACCAGAGATCTCTGGTCGATGCGCTTAATGCAAATCTCAGCAGGATATCTCTCGTTATCAGTATTTTCATAGCTCTCCTCCTGTTTATCTCTTTCGTCCTGATTAACAATACGGTACGCTTGAATGTATTTGCCCGCAGATTTACTATTCATACGATGAAGCTGGTTGGGGCGACCCGTTCCTTCATTCGTGCTCCTTTCCTGGTTCAGTCAGCTTTTCAGGGAGTGTTTGCGGCATTTATCTCCATAATCGTACTTATAGGAATGCTTTTCTTCATGAGAAGCGAGTTTGCCCAGCTGTTTGAAATTTTCCGTCTGGATCTTCTTCTGCTGGTCATGGGAATAGTGTTGGTGAGTGGCGTCGCCATCTGCTTGACCAGCACGTGGTTTGTAGTTAATAAGCTCCTGTCTTTGAACAAGGATGAATTATATTACTGATGAATATGGAAAACAATGAAAAGATGCCCATTACCAGAAAAGGGCTCAAGATTTTGCTTATAGGATTGATCGTGATGGTTTCCGGATACCTTCTCATGATGGGAGGCGGCAGTGAGGACCCGGAGGTCTTCAATTATGCCATGTTTGATTTCCGTAGACTTGTCGCAGCTCCTACTGTCATCATTCTTGGTATAGTGATTGAGGTTACAGCCATAATGCGTATATTCAAGGATTAAGTCGTATGGAGTGGTTTGAGGCGATATTGCTGGGCCTGGTGCAGGGGCTTACAGAGTTCCTTCCCGTAAGCAGCAGCGGACATCTTGTCATTGGAAGGGAGGTTCTGGGAGTCGAGGCTTCCGGTGATCTTGCATTTGAGGTCTTGGTCCATGCTGCAACAGTGTTAAGCACCATAGTGGTGTTCCGCAAGCAGATCTGGGACCTTCTGAAGGGATTTTTCCGTGGTCTCAGTGACATTAAGGTCGAGCGTAAGGATGGCTCGATTTCTCTTTCATGCAATGATCAGACGGATTATCTGTTGAAGATGTGCGTCTCGATGATACCTATTTTTATTGTCGGCGTCTTTTTCAAGGATTACGTCGAGAGTCTTTTCGGCTCTATAACAGGGGTCGCCATAGCTTTGCTTGTTACAGCAGTCCTTCTGTTTTTCTCCGATATGGCTTCCGGCAGGGGAGTCTCTCTGGTCAGAAAGTCCGGATCGACGGCGAAGGAATATCGTAACGGTATTTCATATTGGCAGGCTTTTGCTGTTGGCCTGGGACAGGCTTTTGCTGTCGCCCCCGGTCTGTCCCGTTCCGGTACGACGATTTCTACCGGTCTGATCTGCGGAGTAAGACGTGATGTCATGGCTCAGTTCTCGTTTCTGATGGTTCTGGTGCCTATCCTCGGTGAGGCTTTTCTTGAGATTGTCGGAGGTGGCTTTGCCGAGTCTTCTGTCGGAGCTCTTCCTCTTGTGCTGGGATTCGTTTCTGCCTTTTTGTCCGGACTGATGGCGTGTAAGGTGATGATTGCATTGGTCAAGAAGGCAAAGTTGAGCTGGTTTGCCCTCTATTGTGTTCTGGCTGCTCTGGCAATATTCATATTTGCATGACCCGCGTCATTCCCGACCTGATCGGGAATCTCGCACTTACTCCGTCATTCCCGACCCGATCGGGAATCTCGCACTTACTCCGTCATTCCCGACCTGATCGGGAAACAGGCACTACAGTCATTCCCGACCCGATCGGGAATCTAAACAAAAATAAAAATGAATAAAAGACATCTGACATATTTCGTTTCTGATGTACATCTGGGCCTCAATGTGGAAGACCCGGCTGCCCGTGAGGCCCGTTTTGTTTCCTTTCTGCGTGAAATTCCTGCGGAGGAGACGGACGCGCTGTATCTTTTGGGCGATATCTGGGATTTCTGGTATGAGTACCGGGATGTGGTCCCAAAAGGTTATGTCAGGGTTTTTGCTGCATTGTGCGATCTTATGGACCGTGGTGTCAAGGTCTTTTTCTTTCAAGGAAACCATGACGTATGGACGTATTCCTATTTTGAGGAGTTAGGGATGAAACGGCTTGAACAGCCGTATGTTACGGATATTGCAGGAAAGAGATTCTGCCTTGGACATGGTGACGGTCTTGGACCGGTGCCGTTCGGATACCGATTCCTCCGTTCTGTCTTCCATTGCCGCTTCCTACAGGTCCTTTTCAGCATGCTCCATCCGTGGCTGGCCTTCCGTTTCGGTAATAACTGGTCAAAGAATAACAGGCTGTCCCATAGCGGGCAATATGTATTTTCTGGCTCAGAGGAGCCGCTTTATCAGTTTGCCTTGAAGTATTCTTCTGAGAATCCGGTCGATTATTTCATTTTCGGCCACTATCATGATGACGTGCGTATGACGCTTCCGTCAGGTGCGCAGTTCCATATCTTGAAGGATTGGATCCAGGGCTCTCCTTACATCGTTTTTGACGGTACAGACGTTCGCGTTTGCTGATTACAGATATTTCTTAGGGATATCTACTGTCGGAGGCTCTTTCCAGAAGAGCGACCAGTAAAGCAGATAGAATTCGTCTGCTTCCCAGATTTTTACCAGCTCTTCGACCTCTTTGTCTTCTCCTTCCGGGTCATATGGCTTTTTCAGGTCCGTTCCGAACATCTTCGCGATTCCCTGCCAGAATCCTGCCGCCATCCGGTTCTTATATCCCTTTATTATATTATATGACGATTTTCCGACCTCGCGGTCGATAAGTTTCATTATGAGCGCTCCCTGACTGACCGTCAGTTTCCTCATCTGGCCCTCGAATACATCGAACAGCTCTTTCTGTACGGAATTGATGTATTTTTCTCTCTTTGTTCCCCTTAGATTGTCCGCAGCGATAGTGCTATCGGCTTCAGCCACAAGTTTCTTAGCCACAAGCGCATATGGATATGCCTTGCTGAAGTTGTGCACCAGGCGGTAATATTTTTTCCAGTCCTTTCCTTTCTGTTTCGGAAGCCTTGAATATACTTTGGCGGCTCTGATGTGATCTATATATATGGTATCGCCATCTTCAACGATGTATTCTAGAATGTTGCTGCTGTCACGTGGCTCGCTTGCTCTGGCTGGCTGGAACGGTACGCTTGTTTTGGCTTTTTTGCTTTTTGTGGATTTTTTCTCCCAGAACCTTTGTGCATAAGCGTCCGCTCCCGCTCCGAGGAGCAGAGTCAGCAGCAGTACCATATATATGTATATAGGTTTTTTCATCATTCGTGGCGCCGTTACGCTGCAAATTTAATGCAAATTTAATGGAAACGCATCATTTTGATGGATTCCCTTCTGACCGCCATGGTGTTTTCATTGCTGGAAAGCTTCGGAAGGGCGCGAACGAGTGATGTCGAAAATGCTCGAAAGAAAATTTCAACAAAGTGTGTAAGTGGGTGAAAATGCGTGTTTTAGCCTTTCAAAAACCCGGTCGAAAATGTTGTAGATTTTTATAAATTTTGTTTGCAATTCAAATATTTTTTGTATCTTTGCAACCCAATAATTGAGGACCACTCCGCCCAACCAGCTGATACTCAATTAGTTAGGGATGTTGTGAAAATTTTTATTTTAAAGTAATAGAGAAATGTTACAACCAAAGAAAACAAAATTCAGAAGGCAGCAGAAAGGCCGCATGAAAGGTCTCTCTCAGAGAGGAAACCAGCTTGCATTTGGCTCTTTCGGTATCAAGACCTTGGAAAACTGCTGGCTTACAGGCCGTCAGA
>JAFQGK010000062.1 GCA_017398335.1 Bacteroidales bacterium
AAAACGAATTTAAAAAAGAATAATATTATGACAAAGGCAGAAATCGTAAATGAGGTTGCAAAGGCAACTGGTATTGAGAAAGCTACAGTACAGATTGTTGTAGAATCATTTATGGAGAGCGTCAAGGGCTCACTCGCAAAGGGCAACCCTGTTTACCTCCGCGGATTCGGCAGCTTCATCATCAAGCACAGAGCAGAGAAGGCAGCAAGAAACATCACCAAGAACACAACCATGACTATTCCTGCTCACAACATTCCTGCATTCAAGCCTGCAAAGGTATTCGCAAACGAAGTTAAATAAGTATCACTTTATAAATTAATAAACCATGCCAAACGGAAAGAAGCATAAAAGGCATAAGATGGCTACGCACAAGCGTAAGAAGCGCCTGCGTAAGAACAGACACAAGAAGAGAAAGTAATTTTTCCGCAGTGTCTGCCATTTTAGCAGTCTGCTAAAGAGAGGCTGGCCTGGGGGTCGGCCTCTTTAGTTTCAAAAAGTTCTAAACATTGAAATTCCTGATGGAGTCTGAAAAGGATCTGATCGTTGACGTAGGTACAACGGAAGTATCGATCGCACTGATGGAAAATCACAGGCTGATCGAGCTCAACAAGGAGTCCAGCCAGGGGCATAGCTTTTCAGTAGGAGATGTATACCTCGGAAAGGTTAAGAAGATTCTTCCTGCCCTTAATGCTGCCTTTGTCGACATCGGAGATGAGAAGGAGGCTTTTGTACACTATCTGGACCTGGGATTGTATTTCGAAGCATTCGACGAATTTGTCAGAAGGATAAATCCGAACACGGATGCAAAAGGAATCTACAAACATATCAAGCCAGACAAGATTCTCGAAAAGGAAGGACGTATTGAAGACGTGCTTACTCCGGGACAGATGATCATCGTACAGATTGTCAAGGAGCCGATTTCGACAAAAGGGTCACGACTGACTGCGGAAATTTCATTGGCAGGACGAAACATTGTACTGCTTCCCTTCGCCGAGAAGGTAAGCGTATCACAGAAGATTTCCTCAAAAGAGGAGAAAAGAAGACTTGAGACACTTGTCAGGAGTATTCTTCCGAAAAACTATGGAGCCATCATCCGAACAGCAGCTGAGGGAAAGAACGCAGCTGTCCTTGATGCAGAACTGATGTCTCTGATTGAAAAATGGGAGAATTCCTGGAAGAAACTAGCTCAATCAAAGGGAGTACAACTGCTGTTCACAGAATACAGCAAGACCACCACTATTCTCAGGGACCTTCTGAATGACTCATTCACAAACATCTACGTGAATGATGAGACAATTTATGAAGAAACCCGCAAATACATCTCGCTGATCTCACCGGAGCAGGAAAAGATCGTCAAGTTATACAAAGACAAGACCCCTATCTTCGACCACTTCGAAGTTACGAGACAGATCAAGAGTTCATTTGGAAAGGTGGTTCCCATCAGGCAGGGAGCATATCTCGTGATTGAGCACACAGAAGCATTGCACGTAATAGACGTCAACAGCGGCATCCGGAACAAGAACAAGGAGCAGGAACAGAATACATTTGACGTCAACTGCAACGCTGCCGAGGAGATTGCAAGACAGCTCAGACTTCGAGACATGGGAGGTATCGTAATCGTAGACTTCATTGATATGGAGACCAACGAGCACAGAAATGCTCTCTACAAGAAGATGACAGAGCTTATGGAGTCTGACAGAGCTAAGCACAACGTGCTGCCTCTCACAAAGTTCGGACTGATGCAGATCACCAGGCAAAGAGTCCGTCCGGCAACAGAGATCAACACTCAGGAAGTTTGTCCGGTGTGCAACGGAACAGGAAAGATATCATCAAGTGTCGTTATCGATGAGGCTATAGAGAGACGTCTGTCATATTATGTGATGGAGAAAGGTCTCAAGAACCTCACCCTTAAGGTCAGCCCTATTCTTGGAGCCTACCTTACGAAAGGACTCTTCAATTCAATTCTGGGACGCTGGAAAAAGAAGTACAGATGCAAGATCGAACTGAATGAAATCACTGATTTCACAGTCCTGCAGAATGAATTCTTCAATGAAAAAGGAGAGAAGCTCGACTAGCTTCTCTCCTTTTTCATTCTTCTTCCAGAAACTGTGACATATTTTCTGAATATTTACGCCACTTGTCAATCAAGGCCTGCATGTCATCAGGCAGAGGAGAATCGAAACGAACCATCTGCTTCGTGCTAGGATGGATAAAACCAAGTGTCTTCGCATGCAGAGCCTGACGTGGAAGTAATTTGAAGCAGTTCTCTATGAACTGACGATATTTCGCGTAAATCGTTCCTTTACGTATTTCAGCTCCATCATATCTTTCGTCGTTGAAGAGCGGATGGCCTATCCAGTTGAAATGTACGCGTATCTGATGGGTTCTGCCGGTCTCGAGACGGCACTCGACCACAGTCACATATCCAAAACGTTCCAACACGCGATAGTGGGTAACAGCATGCTTGCCATGGTCTCCATCAGGAAAGACCTTGAACCTCATCCTGTCATTAGGGTCGCGTCCGATATTGCCTGTGATAGTTCCTTCGTCTTCCTTAAGATTTCCCCACACGATAGCTACATATCTGCGCTCGATCGAATGTACGAAGAACTGTTTTGCAAGGTTCAGCTGAGATTCATCATTCTTGGCGACAACCAGAAGACCTGAGGTATCCTTATCTATCCTATGGACAAGAACTCCCATCCTTTCATCCTCTGCATCGGGGCCTTGCGATATGCCGAGATGATACGCCAGCGCATTTACCAAAGTGCCGCTGAAGTGTCCGTGTCCCGGGTGCACGACCATACCTGCCTCCTTGTTCAGGACAAGAAGGTCGTCATCTTCATATACTATATTCAAAGGTATATTTTCCGGCAGAATCTCCAGTCCCCTTCTCTGATACGGCATCACGAACTTCACCACATCACCCGGACGGACAATATAGTTGGCCTTGACTATCTTCTCATTCACCCGGATATACTCAGCCTTGATAGCCAGCTGGATACGATGACGGGAAGTATATTCCATATGAGTGGAAAGATACTTGTCGACACGCATCGGCTCCTGACCGGAAGAAATGTCAAAACGGTAATGCTCGAACATTTCCTGCTGATCATCATCCGAGTCAGCACATTCCTCTATATTCTGACTTTCTTCAGAGAGTTCCTCGTCAAAATCAAAAAAAAGATCCTTTTCCATCATCCTATTTTCCTGAATACTTCTTCTCGAGCCTCTGAGGCACCTTATTCTCATCTATGGTAAGATAAAGGGTAACTTCATCTCCCTTGCGTGCATACAGGCTGTCCGAAGGTTCCGGAGTCTGTTTATATACTACTGCTGCCAGTGAATCATCATAATTCTTGACAGTTGCATCAAATCTCAGTCTGTTCACATTAAGAGAACTGCTGTGTACGGCATCGACTGCGCTCAGATTCCTGAGTCCCAGTACATCAGGCACATATGTCCTGCTGTCACTTGAATTAAGACCGACAACAAGATCGATGACAGACTCGCTCTCTATCTGGGTGCCGGGATCGATTTCCCTGTTCCGCATAAGCTGACGCAATACATTGTTGGTTGCCATATCCTGAACGTAGATAAGTCTGCCCAGGACAAGACCACGCGACTGAAGTTCAGCCATTGCCTGCCTCATGGAATATCCTATAAGATTCGGCATCGTCACTTTCTTGGCATTCAATGCATTGATAGTAAGAGCGATACGGCGCCCGTCCTTCACCTTGCTTCCTGCTGAGGGATTCTGTCTGTATACAGCGCCTTTCTTCATCCTCTTGACATAGACAGAATCTACGACCTCCACTCTCATGCCTTCGGAAGAGGCCACGCCGGCAGCTTCTTCCACACTCATGTTCGAAAGATCGGGAACTATGAGTTCCTGATTATGCTTGGTAACAATATTAAGGAATATCACTGCTCCTGCTATGAGTACAATCATTATAATCAAAGCTGCCAGAAGATTCTTCACGATCCAGTTTCCGAGAATCCCCGATTTATTGTCCTTTACTGCCATTTTCATCAGATTTTTATGAGTTCATACGAACGGGTACCCAGACCGATCTTCTCACCATATTCCACACCTGCCTCCCAATTGGTATCCGGATGGACAATGTGGAACTTATCCTCACCTCTATGATGATGGCTGCAGCTACAAGTACCGTCTGCTGCCTTATCTGAAATCGCATTCCCCATAAGGCTTGGAGCCGCCTTGACAAGATCTGCACACGCACAGTCCAATGCTACCGGATCGAATGATGCCGCTATACCGAGATCCGGCACGATTGCCGCATCATTATGGTTCCAGCAATCGCAGTTCGGAGATACGTTCATGATGAAACTGATATGGAATGACGGCTTGTCCTTTACCACTGCATATGCATATTCAGCTATCTTGCGGTTCAGGACTTCCGATGTATCATAGTCCTTGACTACAGCTGCCGACTTCTGACATACCGCAACACACTGGCCGCAACCTACACACTTGGCATAATCAATAACGGCCTTCCTGTCCACAACCTTTACGGCATCATGGCGGCAATATTTCTCACAGATACGGCAACCGATGCAATTATCAAGATCAATCTGCGGCTGTGACGAAGAATGCAGCTCAAGCTTTCCTCCAACGCTTGCCGAGCCCATTCCGAGATTCTTCAACGCGCCTCCGAAGCCACTCTGCTCATGTCCCTTGAAGTGACTCATGGAAATAACGATATCAGCATCTGCGATAGCAGCACCTATCTTCGGAGACGGGCAATATGAGCCCCCGCAGGGAACCTCCTTGAAGTCTGTTCCCTTCAGTCCGTCAGCTATTATCACATCCGCATGGGCAGAGATTCTGTTGAAGCCGTTTTCCATGGCGGCATCCAGATGGTCTACTGCATTGGAACGGCCTCCGGAATACAGTGTGTTTGCATCTGTCAGGAATGGCTTACCTCCTAAAGAACGGATCACATCCACCACGCGTGCTGCATAGTTCGGCCTTATATAGGCAAGATTGCCGGGCTCACCGAAATGAATCTTGATGGCTGCAAACTTGTCCTTGAAATCAATGTCCGATATACCGGCCCTTCTGACAAGTCTCTCCAACTTTGTCATAAGGTCGTTACCGGGAGTTGTCCTTAAATCTGTAAAGTAAACTTTTGACGGTTCCATATTGTTGTAAATCAGTGCGTTGCCTGAAAAAAGCTATTGAAAAGTCCCTCACCAAGCAATGCTATACCTAATATAATGATTACCGCACCGGCAATCCTGTTTATCCATAAAATCGTCCTCATCTGGAACTTCTTTCTGAAATGATTCAGAAGCCACGACAGACTGAACCAGTAGGCAGCGGATCCTGCACTCACGGAAAGAATTATCGGCATGATGCTCCAGTTATGAGGTGCATCATCCGCCAGACCGAAGAAGGCGAACAAAGCCAGAATGACGAAAACAGCTCCAGGATTGGAGAAGCCCATTACTACGGCCTGCATGAAATCCGTAAGAGAGACCGAACTTCCAGCGCCTTTCTTCATCTTCCTGAAAGGGTCTGAAAAAGTCATTGAAATTCCCAGACTCGCTATGACAAGGCCTCCGACAATCAGAATGACATTCTGATGGGCATTGATGAACTCCTGCACAATAGCCAGAGCAAATATAGCTATGACTGCATACAACGTATCGACCACACATGCTCCCAAGCCTGTTATAAAGCCTGACTTGTGCCCTCCGCTCAATGATTTCTGGATAACAAGGATTGCTATCGGTCCGATCGGAACCGATGCGCATATTCCTACAATGAATGCTTTAAGTATATCCAGAAACATAGGTATCGAAAATCAAAGTATTTGTAAACGGACAAAGATAAACAAATTTCTTCATATCTTTGCAGTGAGCGACACTACTGAAAATGAAAAAGGAAAACATATTGTTATGGGGACTCGTACTGCTGTTTGCAGCATTGATGTCTGTCCCATTTCTCGTACCTCATACAGGCTTTCTTGCCTTATTCGGACTGATCCCCCTTCTGTGCATGGACAGGATAGCGGACATGCTGGAGAAGAAAAGGGTCTGGATATATCACTACAGTGCATTCGTATTGTGGAATGCAATCACTACATTCTGGGTATGCAATGCCACAATCGGAGGAGGATTGTTCGCCATTTTTGCAAATTCCCTCCAGATGTCCACAGTCTTCGCATTGTTCAGATGGAGCAAAAGAAGATTCCGCGGTGCGCTCCCATACATATTCCTGATGGTAACATGGATTGCCTGGGAAAGGTTCTATTTCGATGCCGAGATATCATGGCCTTGGCTGGTGCTCGGAAATGCGTTCGGCAGAACGACATGGGCTGTCCAGTGGTATGAGATTACCGGAGCGCTCGGAGGATCACTTTGGGTTTGGGCCTGCAACCTCGGACTCTTCGGACTGATGACCGTACTTTCTGACGGCAGCTGGCACGATTTCAACCGGAAAGCAAAATTTGCAGCAGTTTCCGGCTATATTACCATACTTGTCGTCCCATTCATCCTCTCCGCATCAATAGCGAAAGAGTACAGGGATGCCATGGAGGCTGATGAAATGCTGGAGACTATAATAGTACAGCCTAATATCGATCCATACAACAAGTTTCAAGCACTGACTCAGTCGCAGCAGAATGCCATCCTGCTGAAGCAGGCAGAAGAAATGCTTCAATACAGGAAAAACGACTCGACTGCCGCACCACTCCTCCTCCTTGCGCCAGAGACCTTTACGAGCGACATAATTGTCGGACAATATGACAGGAGCATGACATGGAGGGCCTTCACATCATTCCTTAAAGACTATCCTGACGTAAACCTATTGTTCGGTGCATCCAGCTACGACTATATCCAGTCTGCACTGAGGCCTTCACACACTGCAAGAAAGGTCGGTGACAGAATGTGGGTGGAATCCCATAACTCCGCCCTGATGACAGACGGTACAGGACGTACCGAGATATTCCATAAAAGCAAACTTGTAGTTGCAGTCGAACACACTCCGTATCCAGCCATACTCTGCAGGATAGACGATCTGCTAGGAGGCGTCATGGGAAGATGTGTCGGCCAGGACGAAGTCAGTCTTCTGAATGTGAAGGATACAGAAGGCAATACCATTCCTATAGGATGTGCAGTCTGCTACGAATCTGTCTATGGAGAATATTATACAGAATATATAAGAAAAGGTGCCCGGGCCATGACCATCATCACAAACGATGCGTGGTGGGGAAATACGCCTGGATACAGACAGCATCTGAGCTACGCATGTCTGAGGGCCATAGAGACCAGAAGAGCAATTGCAAGATGCGCAAATACAGGTATTTCGGCCATTATAAGCCCGTCCGGCGAAATCGTTTCTGAAACCGGATGGTGGCAGTCAGACGTTTTGGAAGGACAGATTCCTCTGAGAAACGACATTACATTCTTTGTAGATCATGGAGATATCACCGGACGTCTATGCTCTTTCCTGTCCATACTGCTTCTGCTCGCACTCATCGTGCGCTTCAGAACTTTCTGACAACTACTCCGATTTTCTTGGACTGACACCACAACCAGTACTTTCCGCTGGCCGGAAGGATTCTTTCGACCTTGAATGTCAGTTCCTTTTCAGTTCTGACATTACTTGCTGTCGTATATTTAAGATCAGCGACGACTTCCTGTCCTTCCGTGCTGATATCAGAGCTGCATTTCAGCACGAAATAATCAGCCATATCGTCGTCCATAGCCCTGAATTCATTATTCCGGGCATTATATGCCATCTGACACGTGTCTCCGTCATATTCAAAGACTACCACTCCTTTGACAATCAGTGACACTTCCTCCTTTGTAAAAAGGATTTCATCAACTTTATACTCTTCACATGAAACAAAAACAGCTGACAGAAGCAATGCAACAAATATCTTAATCTTCATATACCTCCTCCAGGTTTATCTCTTTGATTATAATCTCTTCACTTCCATCCTCCCATACGACATAAGCCCTGAGAGTGCCTGCATGCCTGATTTCATAATAGCAGTCCTCCCCTACAGTAATAGGTTCGTCGTTGAATGACCATCTGATTTCCTTAGCATCACGTGCATTGAAAAGCCTCAACGGAAGCTTGCTTCCTGCCGGGAATCTTCCATCATCAGCCCTTCGCACATTCCCAAGATATATATACGGATAAGCCATACTCTGCTTCCTTTTCGTCATGAATGAAAAAGAGCTCGTCTCGCTAATATAATCACCGTCTGAAAAATTAATGTGTACAGTATAGCTTGTCGAATAGTCAAGACTGTCCAGAAGGCATGCCCATTTCCCCGGTTCATAGGAGCTGACTTCTACGGTATGAACTGTTTCATCTGAGTGTTTGCAGACCACCTGTGCCTTTCCCTCGAACGGATAACTGCTTGAAAATCTTATTATTGCAGCATCCTGGAAAATATCTGCCCCGATACTGGCAGGAACTGGAAGACTGCCTTCGGAAAATCCGGAAAGATTGAATGTCACCTTACCATCCTTATATGATATTCCAGTTATAGCCTGAGATACTTTGGCGTCTCCCCAGCATTGGAATCCCGGAGTGCTGACGGGGGTTATCGCTGTTGCACTCAGATTAGGGAAGAAAAGACCGGATGTCGACATCAGATAATTCTGATATGCGTTGTCATAAATGTTGCTGAATGAATCCGGTCTGCTGTCCGCCTCCACAAGATCTGCGCATTGATGGCTGGCAAGAGCATTCACCTCATTACTACCTCCCCAGCGCTGAAAAGCGGTGACATCCTTCTCGTATATTTCGGAATACCCCGCAGGATTCTGAGATTTGTCTATATGGTACACCAGCAGGCCCTCCCCTCCGATATAAGTGTCCCAACCTTTGGCAGTACGGCATTCCAAGAGGAAATATTCCCCTTCATTGTCTGAGTCAATGCGGAAATATCGTCCTTCATTTATCGGATTCAACGAATATTCCCCTGACTCGACCAGAACTTCGGGCTCGGTCATCATAAGGAGATCACGTTCAATGGCCGTATAGTTCGGAGGTGTGTTGCCGTTATTGTTGTAATTACCGCCATCCATCAGCGACAGACGTCTCCATGTAGCTGCGGCATAACCTCCTGACTGATAATCAGTATCATATAGATCCGGAAGACCGAACGTATGACTGTACTCATGACAGAAAGTGCCTATCGCCGCCAAAGATGTCTCAGTCCCGCCCAACGTCCTCAGTTCCGATGCACAGGCGTATCTGTTTATTCTGACACCATCCAGAACAAGGTTCCTACCAGCTCCATCCTTTATATACCAGGCATGCGACCATATGTGATCTTCTGAGGCACCTTCTGCCTCATCTTCCCCGGCAAAGAAAAGAAAGACATTGTCAACCTCGCCATCGCCATCCTGATCATATTTTGCAAAATCCACCTCCTCATCAGCCAGCTGACATGCCTCGACAACCATCATATGAGGATTCTCATCCTGGTCATCTTCATTATTCTTTCCATAATATGCCATCTCCTTGTCAAGGGTGACGATATCCGTCACATGGAAATCGAAATCGTACTGTCCGCCGAACTGATCGTTGAAATATTCCTTTGCACAGCCTGTGGCACCAAAAGAAGAATAGCCTTCCTGAGTAAGCATATTGATGAAGTCCTCTCTGGTATATTTGAATTTCTCATTCTCACCCTTGAACTGTACAAGAATCACAATACCGTACTTCACTGAAGGAGTTTCACTTCTCGTCAATGTACGGCGCCGGATTCTGGAAAGTATGCCACGTTCTGCAAGCTCTGCTTCCTTGACATAGCTACGCCTTTCTGAAACCCTTGATGCGAGTACCTGAAGCGGTATTTCACAGCTCTTCATAAGTATATCGGCCGGTACATTCCCGCCGACTCTGCATCCGGTGGATGTCTTGTGTCCGGCAGCATCATATACTGCGTAGCACCACCACCCGTCCTCATCCTGCACAATTGCATTACCCCCCTCCGTCATCTTTACTCTCATATGCTCGTCACCTTGAAACAAGGCATAAAAACCACTGCCGTCAGGCTGAGACAGAAATATCCTGCCCGGTCTTGCCGGCTTGGCAAAGGCTGAAAATGACAAAATAAGTGCAATATATAACAATAAAAGGCGCTTCAGCATACAAAAAGTCACTATCTTTGCAAACGAATTGCATATTTAACCATTTTTCACGAGAGAAGCAAAAAATTATGAAATCATCACATATCTTCAGCCTCATAGCATCAGCTCTTATTTTATCGGCAACCTGTTCCTATGCCCAGAGCAAAATTTCTCCCGAAGACACAAAGACGCTGGAAGCAATAAATTCATATGGCAACTTTGACAGATGGTGCATCAGAGAGGTCAAGGAATCCGGCCTCATCGGAGGTGCAACCGAACAGCTCTACGAATTCTATGGCGACCAGAGCACAGAATTCACAGGAAAAAAACCGTTCACGGCCCCAGCCGGTTACCTATGGAGAACAAACAATGTGCTTGCCATAGTTGCAGGAATAGTCAAGACCAACAACACAGTTTATCCTGAAGAGAGGGGCAACGGCTACTGCGCACGGATCGAGACTCATCTGGAAGAGGTCAAGGTGATGGGAATGATCAATATGGATGTATGCTGCCAGGGAGCCATGATGATAGGTATTCTGCCTGAACCTATAACCACGACCAAAGACCCTATGTCGAAGGTACTATACGGAGTGCCTTTCACAAGCTGTCCGAAGGCCGTTCAGTTCGACTACAAGGCAGACGTAGGTAACGAAGTATATAGAGGAACCGGCTTCTCCAAACTTAAGCCGATGGGCTATCCTGACTATGCAGAAGTCACATTCATCCTTCAGAAAAGATGGGAAGACGAAGAGGGCAACATACATGCTCTCAGAGTGGCTACAGGCATCGAGCGCATCATGAAGGATGCCACGGAGTGGAAGAACGGCTACCAGGTGAAGCTCCATTACGGTGACATCACGGGAGAAGATTTCTACAAGGAATATATGGGACTTAAGACAGATCCTAAGACAGCATACCATGCACTTAACAGTGCAGGAAAGGACAGGATTATTCAGGAAGAAGGATGGGCAGAGCCTGGCACAGAACCGACCCACATGCTCCTTCACTTCATCACAAGCTGCGGAGAAGCATTCTACGGTGGCCTTGGCAACACCCTTTGGCTTGACAATGTTCAGATCGTGATGTAAGGTAAAGAAAAAGTATATATTGAAAAAGGAGATAGATTGAATCTATCTCCTTTTCTTTAGTAGCGGGAGGAGGACTCGAACCTCCGGCCTCCGGGTTATGAGCCCGACGAGCTACCAACTGCTCTATCCCGCGATATTGGACTGCAAATATACGGACATTTTTTGAAACTGCAAATTTTATTGCACATTTTCATCAGAATGCCCGTATTTTTATTATGACATGAATGCTACCATTGCACTCAGATCTTCCTTAGCAAATGATTTCTGCTCGCCTGTAGTGAGGTTCTTGATGTTAACGACACCTTCTTCCATTTCATTGCCACCGACGATGGAAAGGAACGGGATGACCTTCTTATCGGCATAGTCGAACTGCTTCTTCAGCTTGGTCTGTTCAGGGTATATTTCACAAGCGACACCAGCCTCACGGAGAGACTTCACGACCGGTATCAGATACTTGAGTTCGTCATGTCCCATGTTAGCAAAAAGGAGTCTTGTTGTGGATGTCACCTCAGACGGGAACTTGTCAAGTCCCTTGAGGACATCGTAGATTCGGTCTGCGCCGAATGAAATTCCCACTCCGGACATATTAGGAAGGCCGAATATTCCTGTAAGGTTATCGTAACGTCCGCCACCGCATATACTTCCTATGGCATAATCCTTAGCCTTTACCTCAAAGATGGCTCCCGTATAGTAGTTCAGTCCGCGCGCCAGAGAAAGATCTATCTCCACATCGCACTTCACACCTGCGGCATCAATGAATCCGAAAAGCTCCTCCAATTCGTCAAGTCCCTTGAGTCCGGTCTCGGAAACAATGCCAGATGCAGACTTTCCGCTCATCAGCTCGCGCATTACAGCCAGTTTCTCTGCGGTAGTGCCCGACAGCGTGAGCACAGGACGTATCACCTCGACAGCTTCCTGAGTAAGTCCCTTCTCAGACATCTCCGCTTCTACTGCCTCGAGACCGATCTTATCAATCTTGTCGATAGCAACTGTTATATCGACAACCTTATCCGGGAATCCGCATATCTCTGCCATTCCGGTCAGTACCTTACGGTTATTGATCTTGACGCAAACATTCACATCAAAAAGTGCAAACACCCTGTCCACAATCTGGACAAGTTCAAGCTCGTTAAGCTGAGATGTCGATCCGATCACATCCACATCACACTGATAAAACTCTCTGTAGCGGCCTTTCTGAGGACGGTCGGCACGCCATACCGGCTGGATCTGGAACCTTTTGAAAGGGAAGGTTATATCATTCTGATGCTGTACGACAAAACGTGCAAAAGGCACGGTCAGATCATACCTGAGTCCTTTTTCGCAGACCTTCAGGGAGAGTGCCTTGCTGTTGTATCCATTCTCTGTACCTTCCACGCGATACTCGTCATAGTTGATCTTCGAGAAGGCGTCTCCAGAGTTAAGGATACGGAAAAGCAGTTTATCTCCTTCCTCACCATATTTACCGAGGAGAGTACTGAGATTCTCCATGGAAGGAGTCTCAATCGGAGCATATCCATAAGTCTTGAACACCGAACGGATGGTGTCGAATATATAGTTACGTCCTGCCATTTCCGCAGGTCCGAAGTCTCTTGTTCCCTTTGGGATAGATGGTTTCTGTGCCATATCTTCTTTTTTAGTAAATCATACAAAAATAGTAATAAATTCTTTAGATTTGCACTGAAAAGACATAATATGATATGAAGAGACTACTTATCACAGCTATTCTGATTTCAGCAGCCTGCTGGAGCCTAATGGCAGAAGGTCTGAACGGCACGGGGACCCTGACAGAACACGCCTTCCGCCACAAAGGTGTCGACTACGTTTACTATCTGTACATTCCGGAAGGATTGAAGGAGAACGCGCCATTGGTCATGGTCTTTCATGGCTATGGATCACGTGACATTCCGTCAATCAAATACGGTTTCCACCCTGTTGCCGACAAACACGGTTTTGCAGTCTGCTACCCCCGCGGTCCGAAAGACCATAAGGGAAAGGAATACTGGAGCGTAGGATATCAGTTCCATATTGACAACGGCCTTATGCGCGACGATATCGGCATGGCCGTAAGTCTGGTCAAGCATCTTCAAAAGACATATAAGTTATCGAAACATAATGTATTCGCAACCGGTCACTCGAACGGCGGAGCGATGAGTTACATGATAGCATACAAGGCTGCTGACACATTTGCTGCCGTAGCACCTGTTTCCGGACATATCATGGAGTGTATGTACCGTACGCTGAAACCAAAGCGCCCGATTCCTCTGATGGAAGTGCACGGGACCCACGATGCCTTGTCAAAATGGAACGGAGACCCATATAACGATGACGGATGGGGGTCGGATATAGCTATTCCATGCGCCGTAGGGCTATGGACTGCAGTCAACCACTGCACTCATGAAGAGACCGAAGTCCTGCCGGTAAGACGCAACAAGGTGATAGTCCACCGTTTTGTCAACGGTACCGGAGGTAACGAAGTATGGTTATATGAAGTCGTGAACGGCCAGCACTCATGGGCTGACAAGGATATGGATACGGCCTCGGAAATATGGAAATTCTTCAGCAAGTATCTGATGAAGTAGGAAGAGATGGATCGGGATTAAGGGATTCGTTCTTCAGAAGCATCTTCACTTCAACTTCGGATGCAAACCAATATCCCCTGTAGTTAAGGTCATCTCCGGCATCCCTCTGCCGGAGTATGACCGTCTTGCTCTGCTTCTGATATGGTCCTCCATTGGCATACCTGTCCTCATCAGTAAATACCAGAGGCACACTGCTGCCAGGAACAGAACGTCCGTATATGACAAAGCTGCCGTCTGAACCGGTATATACCGCTTCAGAATTGCCTGATGTAACCCTTATGCCCTTGACCGGCAGTGTGACAAGCACACTGTCTCCCTCCTGAGGGGTGCTTTCATCTGCAACCTTATGGTCACCATACACCGTTCCATGAACCTCAAAAAGCATATAGGGATCACCGATGGTCTTCTTCTTGCTGCAGGAGAAGGCCGTCAGTGACAATGATGCTACCAGCAGAAGGACAGTCCTTAGAAACCGCATCATCCGCATATGATTACTTTCCTTTCGGATATTCAACAGATTTCACCTCAACATTGAGCTTTTGGATCGCTGCCTTGAGTACATCGGCAGAAGTCTTTGCTGCATCATACTTGACAGTGATGGTCTGCTTGTCAAGAGAAACATCAAGAGCCTTGACACCCTTCTCGAAACCGATATTCTCCTGTACCTTCTTCACGCAGTTGTTGCAATGAAGATGAGCGTGAAAAATCACTTCCTTCACTTCTCCCTTTGACTTCTTGAAGATCTGGCTTGAAGCAACTGTTTCAGTTGACTCGAATCCGGCAGCGGCTGCAGAGAATGCGACAAACGCAGCAACAGCTATTACAAATATTCTTTTCATAATGGTATAAAATTTATAATAATTATCTGAATTCAATGATTTTCTATGCTTTTTTCCAAAGAGTGAAACGGAAGCCTACATGAGCCTTGATACCCATAAGAGGTCCCCAGATGCAGCTTGCATCGAATGAAGCGAATCGAGGATTCACCAATCCGTCTGCCCCCTTGGTACCCACAATGACATCCTTCTGTCTGAAGTTGGTGAGATTCTCAGCACCTATGTACACATCCCATCCCTTGAATCGGCGTGTCACCTGAGCATAAAGCAGAGGATATACTGGCGAATAGTACTTGCCGTTGCGTTCCTTGATGCCTTCCATATCCTTCATGAAGCCATACACTCGTGACGGTCCGTTAACTGAAGCGGTAAAGTCGAATATCCACTTATTGAGGTTTGTCGCATACTGAAGGTTAAGGACACCCTTATACTGGCTTGTCATCGGCTTCTCAACCAATCCCTGACCTTCGAGTTCGATTCTAGCGTTAGTATAACGGAATGTAGCGGTAATATTGAATCGTTCTACAGGATCCACAGAGAAATCAACCTGGAAATTATCAGTATATGAACGCTTGTCATTCAACGCGTAGAAGCTTATCTGATTCTGATAATGCTCATAGTCGACAACCATCTGCTGGGCAAACTGAGTCCTGAAATAGTCGAAACTTATATATGTGTTCGAAGAAGCTCCGAAAGGCATATAATATGTTATATTGCCTCCGAAAGTCCAGGCATCCTCGAGGATATGCTTGTCATATGCACCTGCAAAGGCTTTTCCCGTAGAGAACACTCCGATATTGTCAACCAATGGGGTAGAATATCTGAGTCCACGTCCACCGTTGGCTCTGATTACGATTTCATCAATCGGCATATATTTAAGTGTCACGCGTGGGGACACCTTGAAGCCTTCCTTAAGGAACCAGTCGCCGCGAAGACCGGCTATAGCAGAGAACTTGTCGCCTGCATGGAAAGTATACTCACCGAATACACCTGCATTCGCAAGATCTGTGATTCCGTTCCATCCCTGGTTTTCAACAGTTATCATCCAGTACTTCCTCATGAAATCCTCATTGTACCTGTCGAATGTTCCGTTAAGACCGAGAGTGAATCTGTGCGAATCGTTTATCACATTCTGATACAGAAGGTTGGCATATGCGGAATGCTGACCTGCAAGATACTGGGTGGCACCGAAATACGAATCCATATCCTGATAGCTGTAATCAGCGATAAGTGCTATATTCTGAGAATTATCCTCGTTGAGCGGAACTCCTATCTTGAGATAGCCGTTGATCGAGCGGTTGAAGATATCTGATCCCCACGGATTGACCTTTCCTGTAGCAGCAGCTTCGAGCGGATTAAGTATGAACGAGTCCTTGTCATACAGGTGCTTGTTTCCATCCTTATCCTTAAGGACCTGACCACCATGACGGCTGTCCTGCAAAGCCCTTACACCGAAACGGATCTGCATACCGTTGTCCGCCATATAGAGCCAGCGGTTGGAAAGGTTGAACTGCAGCATCTTAGGCTCATCCAGGAATCCGTCGTTATTCATGTCATGAGTAGCGATGTTACCGGAAACATGTCCGAGAAGTACAGTGCTCCACTTATAACCCATCTGGAGAGAAGAAGCGATATTGAGGTCGAGCTTGGTATCGCTCATGACTGCACCGTTTATAAAGAGAGGCTTCTCATCTGTAGGCTTGCGGTGCTCCATATTGATCTGACCGGTCATGCACTCGACACCATTGATTACAGATGACGATCCCTTGGCAATCTGGATGCTTTCCAGCCACTGACCTGGCACATATGAAAGGCCGAATGGAGCGGAAAGGCCGCGCATTACCGGACGTGTCTCATCCAGCATCTGAGTATATACACCCGAAAGGCCGAGGAGACGGATCTGACGCGCTCCGGTCACGGCATCCGAATAGCCGACAGTCACACTTGCCGAGTTCTCAAAGCTTTCTGCAAGATTACAGCATGCCATCTTGCACAATCCTGCAGCCGAGATGACTTCCGTACGTATCTCCTTTCCTTTTGAGAGATAGTTTCCTGCCTGTCTTGACACGAAGACTGCAGCATCAAGACTGTCGGCACGTTCACCATATATGTCTGTCGTATCGATAACCTGACCGTTGGCACCGGTCACCTGGGCGTACGTAGAAGGTATTGCGGCACATACCGCCGCCAAAATTATGATCAAATGTTTTTTCATTGCGTAATTTTCTGATTATAAACCTTTTCACTAAGTCAAGCCAACAGGACGGCCTGTCGGCATCGGAATAAAAGGTTCAGATCAGATACGCCAGACATTGCACGAAAGCCGGACATCCCGGGCATATAGCTGCGAGATGGGTAAAGAGTGGGCCCTGAGGCCCGAATTCAAGGCTAGTGAATGAATGTCCGCTTCAGAAGCAACATGATGAATTGCAATGATCTGCACATCTGACACGCGCTGATACCCCTCACCATGACCGCCTCCTGTCAGAGTCAGGACCTGATAGTCATTAGAACAGCATGAAGGTGCCTTGAAGACTATACCATCTTCATCATCACAAGGCATTTCATGCTGGTCATTGTGGTCATGTCCGCAGCTGCATGCCGGTGCAGCATGATCTGCAGCGCTGCAGCAGAGATCCGCATCGCAGATATGCTCCGGATGGATATCCTCACAAGCACTGCCCTCTATGAACGTTACGATGAAACTGCGTCCGCTTTCGCTGCAAGTATGTATACCGAACCCTATGACACTCATACAGTACCATAAAGTCAGCAGAGCTGCAACAACACGCATATGGACATTATTCTTCACAATCTGCAAAGTTAGTATTTTTTTCATTATATTTGCAATGATATCAATTGCAACAAACGGACTTAAATATAAAGGTTATGAAGAATTTTGTAAAAATGACACTGGCGACCCTTACCGGTCTTCTTGTATTCTGCTTCGTCGGATTCTTCCTTTTCGCTGCTGTAATCGGGGCTGCGGCCGCACTGGGAAACAGCGAGCCGGTACTTCCGGCTGAGGGTATGCTGGAAATAGACATGGCGGCATTCAACATTGCCGAACAGGATCAGGAAGCTGATCCTTTCGCTGCCATACAGTCAGGCGAACAGGTACCTGCAACCATAGGTATCCTTAAGGCTATCAATGCTTTGAACGTTGCAGCACAGGACCCAGGTGTGAAATTCATCTACATGAAGCCTGATATGACTTCCGGCGGCACTGCCCACATAGAAGAATTCAGGACAGCCTTGCAGAATTTCCGTAACAGCGGCAAAGCTATTGTTTCATTCATCGAGAATCCGTCGAACGGAGGATACTACCTCGCATCCGTATCTGACAAGATATATATGTCTGACAATGACGGATGCATGAATATGATTACAGGAGTATCGTCACAGATGATTTTCCTAAAGGACCTTCTTGACAGGCTCGGAATAAATGTACAGCTTATCCGTCACGGAAAATATAAATCAGCAGGCGAGATGTTTGTACGCAGTTCATCCAGCAAGGAGAATCTAGAGCAGAATCAGGTTCTTATCGACTCAATCTGGGAAAGCTGGGTTTCAAAAATAGCGGAAGGAAGAGGCGTCAGCGCTGATGACATCAACCGCATGATCAACGGACTGGAACTGAATTTTCCACAGGATTTCCTTGAAAAAGGTCTTGTAGATGAGCTTGTGACAAGAGAAGAAATGGAAGAAAGACTTACATCCCTGTATGTTGCAGACAAGTTCAAGGATGTGAAATCTATCCCGTTCGCATCATATGCAAAGGCTAAATTTGCTGTTGACTTCAAGAAGAAACAGAAGGTTGCAATAATCTATGCAGACGGCGACATCGTGGACGGCAAGGCCAAGAAGCAGGTAGCAGGAGACAGATTTGCCTCCCTTATTGCCAAAGTACGCCAGGATTCGACAATAAAGGCCGTTGTCCTCAGGGTGAATTCACCGGGAGGAAGCGTGCTGGCATCATCCAAGATCAAGAATGAGCTGGATCTCCTGCGTGAATCCGTTCCTGTGATTGCATCATACGGAAACTATGCTGCATCCGGAGGATACTGGATCTCAGCCAACACAGACAAGATATTCTCGAACGCAACAACCCTTACCGGATCCATCGGAGTTTTCAGCATGATTCCGGATTTCAGCGGTACATTGAAGAACAAAGTGCATGTCAACGTCACGACAGTCAATTCAAACGAGCATAGTGACATGTACACACTCTTCAGACCTCTTGACGCAGCAGAGACTGCATATATGCAGGCATCTGTAGAGAACATCTACGACAGGTTCACCTCAATTGTTGCTACAGGACGAGACATGACTGTCGAGGAAGTGGATGCAATTGCGCAGGGACGTGTCTGGGCCGGATCTGAAGCTGTGAACATCGGTCTTGTCGATCAGATTGGAACTCTTGAGGATGCTTTGAACTATGCTGCCATATCAATTGACGGAGTAAGCGGATATGGCGATGTACAGATCGTAGAATATCCTAAGCCTCAGACAAGCATGGAGATGATTCTTGAAGCCCTCGGAGCTGAGAAATCGATTTTCGCAGGAACAGCATTCGAGAATGTAGAGAAAGCTTTTGCCGGATGGGATGCATCACAGTCCGGAAAGGCTTATGCAAGATTGCCATACGAAATCAGTATAAGATAATATGTACAGGTTTGAAATTTGCGCCAATTCTGTGGCCAGCTGCATAGCTGCCCAGGAAGGCGGAGCAGACAGGGTGGAGCTTTGTGCCGGTATACCGGAAGGAGGCACCACCCCTTCTTTTGGAATGATCTGGAACGCGCGTGAAAGCATAGACATCGCTCTTAATGTTATCATCAGGCCTCGCGGTGGAGATTTCCTATATAATGAATCCGAACTCGCAGAAATGCTGTTCGATATTTCAGCGGCAAAGGAGCTCGGAGTGGACGGACTCGTATTCGGATGCCTGAACCCGGACGGAAGTGTGGACATGGAGAATATGGCGCTTCTGATGGAGGCCGCCGGTGATACTCCTGTCACATTCCATAGAGCTTTTGACCATACATCTGACCCGTTTAAGGCACTTGAGGACATCATATCGCTTGGATGCAGGAGGATATTGACTTCCGGATGCAGGCCGACCGCGATGGAAGGTGCGGAAATGCTGGCGCAGTTGGTCGAAAAGGCAGGAGACCGCATAATAATAATGCCGGGATGCGGAGTCAACGAAAGCAACATTGCAGAAATAGCAAGACTCTCCGGCGCGAGAGAATTCCATTTCTCAGCCAGAGAGTCTGTAGAAAGCAGTATGGTATTCCGCAATCCAAAGGTTGCAATGGGAAGCGAAGAAGACCCATACGGAACCGTTCAGACGACAGCCCGCAGGGTTGCCGCCACTATAGAGCCTTTGAAGTCTTGACCAGGCTGTCTCCCAGACCGATATTATATCCTTGAGAGAAGAATACGACTCTGTTGAATGTATCTGCGAGCACTATGAGCGGCAGACGGCCGCCTTTGTCAAGCTTCATTTCAGAAGCGATCATCTTCCTCATCCTACCATCGGCATCAACACCGAAGTGTACCGTTGATGGAAGTTTGAAGTCCTGAGCACGGAATTTTCTATAGTCATCTTCTGTAGCGAATACCACAAGAATAGGTCTCCCCCACGCCTCAAGTTCCGCAGCAGCAGCTGAAATATCCATGAAGGCATGATTTGTCGGTTCTGTTCCGTAGTCCACCAACGCGACGGCGAAATATCCACGACCTGTGGTTTCGAGTACGGATTTCTCGACACGGCTCTCTGCATCAGCGGTATTGACGGCATTATATTTCATCTCAGAGTCGAAGCTTCCGATAACACGGATCTGGTCCTTTACGTCGCGCATCACAAGGTCCACCACCGTAGTCTTTCCTTCCTCGACAGTAAAGAACTCCACATCTGCAAAGACATTTCCTCCGGACATCCTGGACCCGCTGACCAGCATATAGTAACCACAGTCCATTTCTTCAGGCGATTTGAAAAGGCTTGACCATGTGGCGGACTTTCCATAATTAAGGAGATTGAATGAATCACCGTCAAATTTAGAAAGAGTGAAATGCACTGAATATTTAGGATCGTCAAGCATCGGTATTTCCTCATACTTCAGTCTCAGGTAGCCCTTAGGAGAGACTTCCTGCCTTGCTGCCTCAAAGTCGACATCATACACAAGACCTGCATTCTCATATTTCACAACTCCTGTAACGGTGTCTTTCCACGCCTGGACACCGAGACTCCTGCAGACAGCAACAAAGAATATCTCCCTTGATTCCTTGTCGGCAAGCCTGGTCTCCCACACACGCTGAGGTTCAAGCTGAACATATCTGAGACTAATACTGTCAACCTGAGTAAGATTATTCCTGCACCAATTGACGAACGAAGACGGATTGCGTCGGACAGAATCAGCAAGAGACTCCGGCAGATTCTTTTGAAAATACGCTCTATATGATGTCAGGAGTTCTGTCGACACACGCGGGCACAGCACCTTGGCGACATCCGCATCCTCCTGAGTATTGTAAAGATGATCCTCAAGAATATATGCCGGCGTATCACGCAGGTCCTTTTCAGCAATGCTGCATAACAATGCAAGCGCTCTTTCTCCTTTTCCTGCAGCCACGGCCCTGTCAAGGAATGCCGTAATATCCGAACGATTTCCTCTTGAACCGACAAGAACCTTCACTGTCCGGCTCACATCAAGTCCTTTTGCCACCGCATATTCCTCGGCTTCCTTCATCGTAAAGAAGGTTGCCACATAAGCATTTCTCAAGGAATCCTCATACTCCATCCTGCAGGTATTCTCCTTTCTCTGTTCATCAGTAACATCCGGAAGCTGTGCATTCTCTACTGGAGGGACAACTTCCATTTCCATATGGCTGATCTCATCTCCTTCTGAATGTTCAAGCTTTAGACACACATCCTGATCTTTTCCGAATGTCACCTTTGCAAAGCCGAAACGGCCATTATCGGACGCATATACCATCATGTCACCCAAACCCGCAGTCAGGCTGCTGATTCCCTCTTCATCCGTGTGGCGGTATGCTACACTATTGAATTCAGAATAGTTATATATCTGAAAATACACCTTCGCTCCCTGTACCGGGGCACCTGATGCATCCACGACCTTCACCCTCAGATTCGCAGATTCAGGCGCATAATTCTCAATAACATTGATTTCTGTATAATTCGGTGTACGACGCACAATCTCCTCAGGGCCGTCATAATGGCCGAAGACATTTGTATGCATAAGAAGTCCCCGGCTTGCCGGAGCATTGAACCAACCGAGATTCAGCACCGGTTCCGGTTCACAGGCACCAAGAAAGCACCATTCTCCGTCAACCCAGGCCTCGACCCAGGCATGGTTGCTGTCTGTATGCGCCCATCTAGGCGTATATACCTGGCGTGCAGGAATACCTACCGACCTTAGTGCTGAAACGAGAAGTGTCGATTCCTCGCCACATCGTCCGTATGCAGTCTTTATTGTAGCCAATGGCGAACTGGTTCTACGGTCTGAAGGCATATACACAGCCTTTTCATGACACCAGTGATTGATTTCAAGAACAGCTTCACGCATTGACATATTCTTAACACGAGGAGAGAGTTCCTCAATGAAAACATATCTCGAAGAGTCTATGTTTTCATTATTCACCCTGACCGGCAGGACGAAATGCCTCATCTCACGCTCAGGGATGCTTTTCCCCCAAGGCATTTCCTTCAAGGCCCTCCTTGTCATACGATATTGGTCAAGATAGAAAGACTGTTCTCTGTTGACAATATCCCCCAACGGCATGTATGCATACATGAATTCAAGTGCCTCTTTCTCGAGTTTAGAGATATTCATTGCTTCCAGTTCAACTCCTGAGGCTTCAAGAATGGCGGCACGTGATGCAAAGTCATCACTTACCTTCCCCCTCAAGGAGTCATCTGTGATAAAATGAGACGTGCAGGAATTCAGCAAGAGAACACATCCTGCAATAAGTCCGAACTTCCTTATCATAGCTAATTATTATAATACAGTTATCCTTATTACTGAAGCTGTCGATTCATCGACCTTATAAGCGTCATCGGAGCGCACGCCCATTACCGCTGCAACGTGCTGTTTTTCAGCCATTTCCCCTCTACAATCCACTATCATCAATGCTGACTCCTTTTCCAAAGCGTCATATTTCAGGTCAGCAAAGAGGTCGCTGATCTTTTTCCTTCCGCGCATTCCGAAAGGTATCATCCAGTCTCCTTTCCTCCACTTTCTGCAGACAAAAGGAAACTTCAGTTTGCCGGCATCGAAGATAAGTGTTCCTGCAGGCTGTTGCAACGGCATTTCTGCAGACCATGGCAGGACCTCGACAACAAACCTTCGTCCGTTGCAATGATAGGTTCCCGCTCCGCGCACCGGCATGAAGGGATCCCCGATCAGGTCGGGGATGACGGTGACGTCATGGCCGGGGTGGGTCGCAACGTCATGACCGGGATGGCTTGCGACGTCATGGCCGGCTTGACCGGCCATCTTCCGAACAACCACAAGACTTTGACGTTCCGTACGTAAAACATACCCGGCAGACTCGAAGCGCTTGCCCGAAACGGTTCTGTCTGACTTCAGCAGATTCTCCAGAGACTCGAGGACAGAAGTGTTGAAACCGTACGGTTCAAGAATATAATATAAAAGATAGCGCCACTGAGGAATTTCCAACAGCCGTGATGTTGAAATACTGATATCTTCACCCGTCCCATGATGACCGTCTGTAGTGCCATCATGATTTATTACTTTCGGGAGTTGGGCAAGACACCACTCATCTACGATGGAAGAGGCGTCTGAAAGGTAGGTCATTTCGCGGTTGAGCGTACGTACATATGAAGGGTTCATACGTTCGAAGAGCGGGAAGATTTCGTGACGGATGCTGTTGCGACGATATTCCACAGAAGAGTTTGTGCTGTCTTCACGATATGGTACTTTCCAGGCGAATACGTGGCCTTCGATCTGCTTGCGGGTAAAGGTCAGGAGGGGGCGCAGAAGGGAGACAGATCCCCGATCAGGTCGGGGATGACAAAAGTCGTCATGGTCAGGATGACAAAAGTCGTCATGGTCGGGATGACAAAAGTCGTCAAGGTCAGGATGACAAAAGTTGTCAAGCCCGGCCTGACCAGGCTTCTGCTGCAATGGTAGCGGAGATACCGTCTTCATGCCTGTGAGGCCTTTGAGACCTGCTCCACGTACCATATTCAGAATCAACGTCTCTGCATTGTCATCAGCATGGTGTGCAACGACTACTGCCTCATAACCATGTTCTTCGCACAATTCTCCGAACCACCTGTACCTCAATTCCCTGGCTGCCATCTCTATGCTCACGCCATTCTCTGCCGCATAGCCGGCTGTATCGAAACCGACGCGATGCATACGCACACCATTCTCCTCAGCCCACTTGGTCACAAGCGCCTCGTCTCCGTCACTTTCCTCACCACGAAGATGAAAATTGCAATGCGCAATGGCGAAGCTATCCGGGCCGAAGCAGCGGAGCCATAGGTCGGCCAGGCACATCGAGTCGATGCCGCCGCTTACCGCCAGAAGGTAGAGATTTCTCGACTCACTTCGCTCGCTCGAAATGACAGGTGAGGCTGACCGTAAATCTGCGATCAGCCCCCTCAATTCTTCTACCTTATGCCTGAAGCGTTCAAGCATTACTTCTTGCTGGCGATTGTGTAGGTGAATCCGAATGCGAGCGACTCCTTGAACTGAACCCTCTGTCTTCCATTCGGATACATATCTATATCCTTGTCGTTCTTGATCATGATCTTGTCATCATAGATCAGATTGGTAGTAAGAGTGAACGAGAAATATTTGGCGAGTTTCCAATCAAGACGGTTATCCCAGTTCACACGCATGTTCTGAGGCTTGTCCAGATAGTTGGAGAATAGCACGACCTGAGTGCTGTATGAGAAATTATCATTGATATTGACCTTGGCATCAACCTTCAGCTGGGCACCGAACTCGAAGCGGGCACCTCTGTATGCCTCACCGTTGTCCATTGCTGCCTTATATCTTTCGTACGCTGCAAGGTCATTTCCTGTCAATGCGGACGGATCCACATCGGCATATCCAGCCTTCATTGTCTCATACTCCTTCTTCAGTTCCATCGAATAGCTCTTCCTGAGTTCAGCATCCTTCACGATTACGAAACCTCCGGTAAGAGGTGCAAAATTGACTGAAAGCCACTTGGTCGGCTTGTAATCGATACCGAGCGCGAGATTTGTATATGCAGGAGCGAGGAAATTCGACTTAGGGACACGCGCATTCCTCCAAAGATCCACCTGATCCTTACGTTCAAGGTCGTCAAGATCACGGATATTACCACTTTCATCCTTGAATCTGTCCTCATCCGGTACCGCAGGAGTCTTATATGTGTAACCTGTGGTGAACTGAGACTTGAAGTCGTAGTTTGCAGACAGATAAAGCACATCCTTGCTCACATTGTATCCCCACTTGCTCTCAAGATAGATACGGTCAGTACTCTTCTGAAGAATAGGCTTCGAAGATGCGTAGAGGAAACCATAGTCGAGCTGGAGACGGTTGTTCCAGAACATCTCGTTCTTCTTCCAGTTGGCATTCGCATCAATGAAACCCTGGAGGCTGATGGTATTGTCACCACCGGCTGCCCAATTGGTAAGCGATGTCTGTCCCACATTGACCTGAGTCTTGAGAGACTTTGCCCAATATTTAGGCTTTTCCACTTTCTGCTGCTCTGCCGGAGCATCCATCATTGCCTTTGCAGCATCTGCTGCCGCCTGCTGTACATCCTGAGCATAAACTGAATAGGACACAACCAGCATTGCAAGTATTGTCAATATTTTTCTCATAGCTTTTATTTCTAAGTTCGATTAATATGATATGGCAAATAGCACCCTCTGCTTTGAAGGCTTTCCTGAATATATACATGTACCCTCCTCGACGCATACAGCGCTGTCTACAGGGATACAGCGTATAGTAGCCTTGGTTTCTTCCTTGATCTTCTCCTCGGTCTCCGGAGTACCGTCCCAATGGCAGAGAAGGAATCCGCCCTTAGTGATTTCCTCCTTGAACTCTTCCCAAGTATCGACCTTGCGGATGCTGTCGTCACGGAACTTGAGTGCCTTTGCATAGATGTTATCCTGGATCTCGTCAAGAAGAGCTGCAATAACGTCTGCAACGCCTTCCTGAGAATGAGATGACTTCTCACATGTGTCACGACGGGCAAGTTCCACTGTACCGTTTTCAAGATCACGTGCGCCCATAGCGAGACGTACAGGAACTCCCTTGAGTTCCCACTCCGCAAACTTGAATCCAGGACGGAGAGTGTCACGGCTGTCGATCTTCACGCTGATGCCCTTTGCAAGAAGTTCCTTCCTGAATGACTCCATCTTGTCGAGGATGGCATTGTTTACTGCCTCATCCTTACCTGTGATAGGAACCATTACAACCTGAATAGGAGCAAGCTTCGGAGGAAGTACGAGACCATTATCATCTCCGTGAGCCATGATGAGCGCACCCATAAGACGTGTGGAAACTCCCCAGGATGTTGCCCACACATACTCCTGCTGCCCCTCCTTGTTGGTGAACATGACATCGAATGCCTTCGCAAAATTCTGTCCGAGGAAGTGCGATGTACCTGCCTGCAGAGCCTTTCCGTCCTGCATGAGCGCCTCGATTGTCATTGTATCGAGAGCTCCGGCAAAACGCTCGTTAGGGCTCTTGTGACCAACAACAACAGGGACACCCATATAATTGCGTGCGAAGTCAGCATATACATTTACCATCCTCATTGTCTCCTCTTCAGCCTCCTGACGTGTAGCATGAGCTGTATGGCCTTCCTGCCAGAGGAACTCGGCAGTACGCAGGAAAAGACGGGTACGCATCTCCCAACGGACAACATTCGCCCACTGGTTGCAGAGAATCGGGAGGTCTCTCCATGATGTCACCCAGTTCTTATATGTGTTCCATATGATTGTCTCGGATGTAGGCCTTACGATGAGTTCTTCCTCAAGCTTTGCTGAAGGATCCACTACCACACCGTTGCCATTCGGGTCTGCCATAAGTCTGTGGTGTGTCACCACCGCGCATTCCTTAGCAAATCCTTCGACATGCTCCGCCTCACGGCTGAGGAAGGACTTAGGAATGAAAAGAGGGAAATATGCGTTCTGCACACCTGTTTCCTTGAACATCTTGTCAAGCACGTCCTGCATCTTCTCCCAGATTGCATATCCGTAAGGCTTGATCACCATACATCCCCTGACCGCAGAACGCTCGGCGAGATCCGCCTTCACAACGAGGTTGTCATACCACTGCGAGTAGTTGTCAGACCTCTTGGTTACTTCTTTTGCCATTGTATTCTTATTATTTGATTATATTTTATAACTTTGTAATGCAACTAAACCATTGGATCCGGCATCCATCTAATATAAAAAGGATGATCTTACTGCGGTATGGTTATTGCATTTAATAACAAGTTGCGAAGATACGAAATATTATTTATAAACATAGGAGAAAAGTCTATGAAAAAGATTATTACCCTGCTTGCAGGCGCCCTCTTCATATTCTCCTCGTGCGGAACAACCGCCAGGTATTCCTCTGCTGACAGCGGACAGAGGTTTGCAGACGGGATTTACAGTTCAACCCCTTCCTATAAGGACAAGAACGCTACAGAGGCTTCAAAAGCCGGATTGCAGGAACTTGCTGAAAAGACCAGATCGTCACAGATATACTTGTTCGGGGACAAGAAGGACAGTGTGATGATACCGGAAAACATGGCTGCCACCATCAGATTCGACAAGAATCTCGGCACCAGCGTTACCGTAGCGGATTTCGATCCATATGATTATTCTTCAGGGTGGTACGCCGACAGATACAGATACAACAACTGGAACTGGAATTTCGGCGGCTACTATGACTGGCATTATGGCGGATGGTACGGTCCATGGTACTACAGCAGCATACATTACCCATGGCACTACAGAGGTTTTTATAACCCTTGGTATTACGGAGGCTGGTATGATCCGTGGTACGGAGGCGGTTTCTATGATCCTTGGTACTATGGTTACAGAGGATGGTACGATCCGTTCTACGGCTATATGAACCCTTATTACTGCGGATGGTACGGCGGTTGGGACCCATACTGGCATCATCATCACCACCATGTCGTTCTACCGTCACCGGGACATCATCCGACAAGAGAAGTATACAGAGGCTCCCGGGTAGAGACCGAGGGCAACAGAATGGTTGCAGGCAACAGAGTCACTGCCAGCACGGCAGGTTCGACGAACAGACGGGTCACCACGACCAGCAGAAGTTCATTCGGCACCAGCAGGTCATCCGCTTCACGAGATGTTCTCGGAAGAGGTACTGCTGCAGCAAGCCGCCCGTCTTCTTCATCATCCCCATCCGGCAGGGCAACAGTATCCGGCCAGAGCTCTACCAGATCGACAGCCACATACAGAAGGCCTTCAGGAATGTCTTCGCGCAGCTCGGCAAGTTCAACCGGCTACAGCAGAAGCACATCTTCCGGCAGCAACTCTTCTTATAGCAGAAGTTCGTCTTCAAGCAGCAGCTCTTCCTACAGCAGAAGCAGTTCGTCTGCAAGCCGCTCAAGCTACAGCACAGGATCTTCCGGCAGCTACAGCAGAAGCAGTTCGTCAAGCGGTGGTGGAGGTTACAGCAGGGGCAGTTCATCCGGTGGTGGCGGAGGCTACAGCAGGAGCAGTTCAGGAGGCCACAGATAAACGATTCAAACTTATATGATTATGAAAAAGACAGCATTAACCGTTCTACTGGCAGTATTTGCATCCAGTCTGTACGCTCAGACTGCGTATGATGCACTTATGCTAAGTGAAAACAGCTATGAAGGGACCGCGAGATCGGTGGCAATGGGAAACGCCTTTACCGCATTGGGAGGAGATCTTGGAGCTGTCACCATCAATCCGGCAGGAAGCGCAATGGCTTCATACTCACAGATTACCGTAACTCCGGGCATTACAATATCATCCACTATAGCCCAGGGAGTCTCTCCTTATGAAAACGGAGACCTTCCATATTTCCAGAGGAAGATGAAAAGCGACCTGACCAAGTTCAACCTGCCTAACATAGGATTTTCAATTCATTTTGACACAGGCCGTAATTATGGAGTCAAGGGCTGGAATCTCGGATTCATTGTAAACAGGACAGCTGACTACAATCAGGATGTATACGCCAACGGCAGGAACTCAACGACTTCCTTCATCGGCAAGATGGCATATGACGCATCCATTGACGGATATTATCCTGAAGAACTTGGAAGTGACGACGCATATGACATAGGAATACCTTGGAAATATGTGACAGGATTCCAGAGTGCGATGTTCGATCCTTTCGATGACATCTATGTTGCGGCAACCGAGAAGGTCTTTGACGATAAGACAGCATTCGTTGCAGGAGAACTTGACCAGACATATGGCAGGAGAATCAGCGGCAACAAATATGAATATATAATCAATGCCGGACTGAACATCTCAGATTTTATATTTGTCGGAATGAATCTGGGGCTGAACTCCATGTCATATTCATACAGCGAATATTTCAAGGAGAGAGCGGTCAATCCTGACGACTTCCTTATAGAGTATAAGGATGAGAACGGAGATGTAGTTTCCACGAGCTATTTCAATCAGATGAAATACAAGAGCGGATACTCCCTTTCCGGTACAGGATATTTCGCAAAATTCGGAATCATAGTCAATCCGGTGAAAGGTCTGCGTTTCGGAATAACATTGCAGACGCCTACAAGGACACAGATCGATGAGAGATGGGAAGACGAAGGCGAAACTGACTTCGTCGGTCCTGATGGAAAGAGCTACTCAGCACTCAGCCCATATGGAGAGAACAGCTGGACATTCACATCACCGCTCAAGGCAGGATTCGGTGCAGCATTTACATTCGGACAGGTCGGTTCAGTAAGTGCAGACTACGAACTGAGCAACTACGGAAACATCAGATACCGCAGTTCAGATTATACAGACCGCGATATACTTGAAGACATCAACGAAGATATCAGAAACTCATACGGAGTTTCCCACAATATCCGGGCAGGTATTGAAATTAAACCGACTCCAGCATTTGCTGTAAGAGCAGGATACAACATGAAGAGCTCAGCCCAGAAGGCAATATGGGACAGTTTCAGCGGAGAATACCTCAAGATGAACAAGGTATTCACCCATAAGGCATCAGTCGGTCTCGGATACAGCAGCAAGGGTTCCTTCTTTGCAGACCTTGCATTGACCCGAACATTCATTCCACGTGAATACTTCATGCCATACGACGATTATGTATTCACAGCTGACAAGAACGGAGAGCCTATGATTGACCCTAACTACTATGCTCCCGAGCTCCTTATAAAGACAGCACAGTGGAAGGCCGTCCTGACCCTCGGATTCCGTTTCTAGACATCTGACATACAGCATTATAAAGAACAAGGTGTGGAAAGACTCAGTCTTCCACACCTTGTTCTCATATAGTTACCGGATACTGTACAGATACAGAACATTTGCTTCATCATCTGCCGACCGGTCAGCAGATGATATTAAATATATCTTAGAGCTTTCTCTTGATCTCTTCAATAGTATAGGCCTCGACAACGTCACCTACCTTGATATCATTGTAGCCCTGAATGTTAAGACCGCAATCCATTCCCATCAGAACCTCCTTGACATCATCCTTGAACCTCTTGAGAGAGCCGAGCTCGCCTGTGTATACAACGATACCGTCACGGATTACGCGGACCTTCGCTGTTCTCTGAAGCTTACCCTCACGGACGATACATCCGGCAATGGTACCGACCTTTGAAATCTTGAATGTCTCCTGAACCTCAGCGGTTGCAGTGACAACCTCCTTCTGCTCAGGCTCGAGCATACCCTCGATACCGCTCTTGAGTTCATTGATACAGTCATAGATGACTGAATACAGACGGATTTCAATCTCCTCCTTCTCAGCAAGCTTTCTTGCAGAAGGCATAGGACGAACCTGGAAACCGATAATGATCGCATCGGAGGCAGCTGCAAGAAGGATATCCGACTCCGAAATCGCTCCGACAGCCTTATGGATCACATTCACGCGGACCTCCTCGGTAGAGAGCTTGATGATTGAGTCAGAAAGAGCCTCAACCGATCCATCCACGTCTCCCTTGACGATGACGTTGAGTTCCTTGAAGTTACCGATGGCGATACGGCGTCCGATCTCCTCGAGGGTCATATGCTTCTGAGTCTTGATACCCTGGATACGGATAAGCTGCTCACGCTTGTTGGCGATATCCTTGGCCTCCTTCTCATCTGCCATTACCACGAAAGTCTCACCCGCAGTAGGTGCGCCGTTCAGACCGAGCACGGAAACCGGTGTCGAAGGTCCTGCCTCTTCCACCTTCTGTCCACGCTCGTTGAACATAGCCTTCACCCTACCGGTATAGCATCCTGAAAGCATCACATCGCCGACACGGAGAGAACCGTTCTGAACAAGAATAGTAGCGAGATATCCACGTCCCTTGTCAAGTGAAGACTCGATGACGGCACCAGACGCCTTCTTGTTAGGATTAGCCTTAAGCTCAAGCATCTCCGCCTCAAGAAGGACCTTGTCAAGAAGAAGGTCTACATTGATACCCTTCTTTGCCGATATTTCCTGACACTGGTATTTTCCTCCCCAATCCTCAACAAGGATATTCATATTTGACAGCTGCTCACGTATCTTGTCCGGATTTGCACCAGGCTTATCGATCTTGTTGATGGCAAACACCATCGGAACGCCTGCCGCCTGCGCATGGTTGATAGCCTCAACTGTCTGAGGCATGATGCAGTCGTCGGCAGCTACAATGATGATAGCCACGTCAGTCATCTTCGCACCACGGGCACGCATCGCCGTAAACGCCTCATGACCTGGAGTATCAAGGAATGTAATCCTCTGACCATCAGCAAGTTCAACATGATATGCACCGATATGCTGAGTGATACCGCCGGCCTCACCAGCAATCACATTCGCACTACGGATGTGGTCGAGAAGCGAAGTCTTACCGTGGTCAACGTGACCCATCACGGTAATTACCGGTGGACGTGGAAGAAGATCCTCATCTGAATCCTCGACCTCTCCCTGAGCAATAGCATCAGTAAGGTTGGCTGTCACGAACTCGACCTCATATCCGAACTCCTCCGCAACCAGAACAAGTGTCTCTGCATCAAGACGCTGGTTGATGGACACCATCATACCGAGGCTCATGCAGGCTCCGATGACCTTTGTCACAGGAGTGTTGTTCATAAGGGTCGCCAGATCGTTGACAGTAACGAACTCCGTCACCTTGAGAACCTTCTGCTCGAGTTCCTGCATCTCCATCTCCTCCTGCATTCTCTGCGATGCGAGTTCCCTCTTCTCCTTTCTATGCTTGGCTCCGAAATTCTGCTTCTTGTTCTCGTTCATGCGGGCATATGTCTCCTTGATCTGCTTCTGGATTTCCTTCTGCATCTCTTCCTGCTCCGCCTCAGTCATTGCCGGCTTGAACTTGTCACCACCACGGTCACGACGGTTCTTCTTGCCGTTCTTACCCTGATTCTGCTGCTGTGCAGGGGCATTCCCACCTTTGTTCTTATCCTTACGGCTGACCTTATTATCAGCCTCTACCTTAGTGACATCCACCTTCTGGCTTCCGCCTTTCTCGATTCTCTCTCTCTTCTTCTTTTTCTTCTTGTCAAACTGAGAAAGATCGATCTTATCGACAACCTTAGGTCCGGCAAGACGTTCTACCTCAACCTTGATTTCCCTTGGCTCAGCCTTGACTTCTTCCTGCTGTCTGATTTCCTCAACAACCTCTGCCTTCTCCTCCTGTACCGGAACAGCGACAGGCTCTGCTGCCACTTCCTCTTTTTCCGCTGGGGTCTGGGCGGATACAGGTTCTGGCACAGGTGCTGGCTCCGGCTCAGCAGCCATCTCTACTTGTGCAGGTTTCTTATCAAATTTCGAAAGGTCTATCTTATCTACGATCTTAAGCCCTGCCGACTCCTCCACCTTCGGTTCTTCCTTAGGAAGATCCTGCTTAGGGAGTTCCTGAGGCACAGATTTCTCTTCAACAAGGACATTGCTCTTGATGACAACCTCCTTCTCCGGAACATCTTCCTCCTCCTGGACTGTCTGCTTCTTCTTTGAACCAAGCTCAATAATTTCCTTGAGCTTGATTGTGACTTTTTCTGAGTCTTTCTTAAGTTTCAGGTCTTCTCCGAACTTGGCTTCTATAGCCGGAAGATATTCATCCGACACCTTAGCATTCGGATTCATTTCCACGTTAGCGCCTTTCTCATTGAGAAAATCAACGAGTCTTGCCAGTCCGATACTGAATTGTTTTGTAAGTTTGCTTAGTCTTATTTCTGCCATATTTTACCCCCAGATTTAAATTCCTACTCTTCGTCTTCAAATTCTGCGCGGAGGATATCAAGTACCTCAGCCACAGTCTCATCTTCAAGGTCTGCTCTCTTAGCGATATCAGCAGCAGAAAGAGCGAGAACGCTCTTTGCAGTATCGCAGCCGATACCCTGAAGCTTCTCGATGATCCACTCTTCGATCACATCATTGAACTCACTGAGCAGTACATCCTCTTCATCATCATCTCCGCCTTCTGCAGAAAGTTCTCTCCAGACCTCGATTTCCTTACCGACAAGCATACCGGCAAGACGAATATTGCATCCGCCCTTACCAATACCCTTCTTAACCTCATCAGGAAGCATATATACCTTGATCTTATCATCTTCTCCGCCAAGAACCACTGAAGATATCTTAGCTGGATTGAGAGCTCTCTGGATGAGAAGCTGAGTATTGCTTGTCCACTGGAGGACGTCGATATTTTCATTGCGGAGCTCTCTTACGATACCGATGATACGGGCACCCTTCACACCTATACAAGCTCCGATAGGGTCAATCCTCTCATCATATGACTCGACAGCGACCTTAGCACGCTCACCCGGTACACGTACAACCTTCTTGATTGTGATGAGACCGTCATATATTTCAGGAACCTCCTGTTCGAAGAGTTTCTCAAGGAACTCTGGAGAAGTTCTTGAAAGAACGATATAAGGAGTTGTATTGTTCTTCATCTCAACACTCTTGATGATAGCCCTCACCGTATCGTTCTTCTTGAAGTGTTCTCCAGGGATCTGCTCTGACTTAGGGAGACGGAGTTCGTTTCCGTCCTCATCAAGGATAAGAACCTCCTTTGCCCAGGTCTGGTAAACCTCACCAGTGAAAAGTTCTCCGATCTTGCCTACATACTTGTTGTAAAGATTAGCCTTCTCGATATCCATGATACGACCCTGAAGGTTCTGACGGATATTGAGGATACCACGGCGTCCGAAATCCTTGAGTTCGATCTTCTTGGCGAAAGTTTCTCCAAGTTCATAATCATCGTCGAGAGCCTCGTCATTGATGGCAATCTGAGTATTAGGGTCTTCCACCTCCTCAACGACTTCCCTGTTCCAATAGATCTCACAGTCACCCTTATCGATATTGATAATGATGTCAAAGTTGTCTGCCGATCCGTAAGTCTTTGTGATCTGAGTCCTGAACACATCCTCGAGAACACCCATCATTGTAGGTCTGTCGATATTCTTCTGGTTCTTGAACTCTGCAAAAGCATCTTTAAGTTCTATCTTTTCCATTATGTTGATTGTTAATTAAATTCCACAAAAGGACGGACTGCATTGACCTGGTCCATCGTAAAACGGTCGACATGCTCGACCAGTTCCTTCTTCTTCTTTCCCTCCACTGATTCCTTGACAGTATACTTCAAAGTTACGCTTTCCTCGTCAGCAGCCTCCAGCACCGCTACCATCTTCTTTCCCCCCTTCAGCTGCACTTCCACCTTCTTTCCGACAGCCTTGAGATACTGCTTGAGCACCTTGAACGGCTGGTCGAGACCAGCAGAAGTCACAGTAAGCGAATAATCCTCCTTCTCTCTGTCGAAACACGACTCGAAGAAACGGCTCACTGCAACACAGTCATCAAGTTCTACTACACCATCTTCCGATTCTATGGTAAGTTCTATATCATTATCCTTGCTGATATTTATATCAACAATATATAACCCACGTGCAACAATTTCAGCACCTATTGCATCTATTATCTCTGAAATGTTCATTTGTCAACGATGATTTGCATAAAATAAGGGGGCTTGCTGCCCCCTGAAATCTGTCTCACGCTGCAAATGTACGAATAATTTCCAAAAATACAAAAATTAAAACCCGAACCTGTAGTGATATGGAATTCAAAGCCAGAGAAATAGCAGATATCTTAGGAGGAACGGTTGACGGCAATCCGGATGCATCAGTCACCACCTTTGCACGCATTGAACAGGGCAAGCCTGGAGCCATCTGCTTTTTCGCAAATCCCAAATACGAACAATACGTCTATGAATGCAAGGCTGACATCATCATAGTGAACAAGACATTCGAGCCGAAACACCCTGTTTCAGCAACGATGGTCAGAGTGGACGATGCCTATGCAGCCGTGGCTTCGCTTCTTGATTATGTCACAGCCAGAAAGCGTTCATACAAAAGATACCGCGGATGCCGTAGCAGAGTCAGATGGAGCTCAAGAATCGGCAGAAAAGTATATATCGGAGACTTCACATACGTAGGACGCAGAGCTGTTGTCGGAGATTACACCAAGATATATGAAAACGTATATATAGGAGATGACGTCAAGATCGGTTCTCACTGCATCATATATCCTGGGGTCAAGATATATCCTGGTATGGTCATCGGAAATAACGTGATTCTTCATGCCAACACTGTCATTGGCTCCGACGGATTCGGTTTCGCTCCGCTTGAGGACGGCACATGGAAGAAGATTGAGCACACCGGCAACGTAATAATAGAGGATGACGTTGAACTCGGAGCGAACGTATGCGTAGACAAGTCCCAGATGGGATCTACAGTCATCAGGAGAGGCACTAAGATTGACAATCTATGTCAGATCGCCCACAATGTCGAAATCGGAAGAAACACCGTAATGGCATCAATGACCGGAATTGCAGGATCCACCAAGATAGGTGAACACTGCATCATCGCAGGACAGGTCGGAATAGCCGGACATATAACCATAGCCGACAACACGACACTCGGAGCTCAGACCGGAGTCATGTCATCGGTCAAGGAGTCAGGACAGACCCTTATGGGATCTCCTGCCATACCATATCGTGACTATCTGAGAAGTTATGCGGAATTCAAGAAGGCCGGCAGGAAATAGCATATGAAAAATATTGTCTATCTTTGCAGGATGATTCAGAATCGAAGAATTAAATAAAGACACAGAGAAGATGCAATTGCAGCAGACTTTAAGAAAAAACTATTCATTCGAAGGCAAAGGCCTGCACACTGGAAAAGTCGCAAGAATGACAGTGTGTCCGGCACCAGCCGACACCGGCATCCGCTTCATCAGGACTGACATCGGGAAAGATGCAGTAATAGAAGCATTGGCTGAAAACGTTTCCAACACAGCCAGAAGCACTACCATATCCAAAGGTGATGCTTCAGTTTCCACAATAGAACATATCATGTCAGCCCTTACCGGTATGGGCGTAGACAACGCACTCATCGAAATAGACAATATCGAAGTGCCTATACTTGACGGAAGTGCGAAACCATATATCGATGCGATCTGGAATGACGGCTTCGAAGAGCAGGACGCTCCTAGAAGATATATCGAGATTCAGGAGACCATCGAGATAGTCAACAAGGAGAAAGGTTCCGTAGTGAGGATTGAGCCAGCCGAAGAATTCTCCTATGACATTCTGGTTGACTTCAATTCAAGGGTACTCGGAGTTCAGAACGCAGTCTGGAATGCGGGAGTCACATATGCCGAGGAAATAGGTACCTGCAGGACTTTCGTCTTCTTCCATGAAATCGAATTCCTGTTCAACAACGGACTGGTCAAAGGAGGTGATGTAGACAATGCCATAGTCATAGTCGAGCATCCTGTGACAGAAGAACAGGTAAACAGAATGTCACAACTGTTCAACGTTCCGGCACTGTCTGTGCGTGAAGACGGCTATCTGAGCAATCTCACACTCCGTTTCCCTAACGAGTGCGCAAGACATAAACTCCTTGACCTCATAGGAGACCTCCGTCTTTGCGGCGGATTCCTGAAGGCAAGGATAACAGCTGAGAAGGCTGGACATGGGATCAACACAACTGCAGCTAAAGCAGTAAGGCAGCAACTAACAAAATCTATATAATTATGGCAAATATTCATCCACTCGCGACAGTTCATCCAAACGCCAAGCTTGGCGAGAACGTAGAAGTAGGTCCATACGCATATATTGAAGAGCATGTAGAAATCGGTGACGGATGCAGAATTCTTCCTCACGCTACCATCTTCAACTACGTCAAGATGGGCAGGAACTGTACAGTATTCCCTGGAGCTGTGGTAGGAGCTGTACCGCAGGATCTCAAGTTCGAAGGTGAAGTGACTTATGTAGAGATCGGTGACAATGTGAACATCCGTGAGTGCGCTACCATCAACCGCGGAACCAAGGCCAGCGGAAGAGGCGTGACCAAGATAGGCAACAATGTACTCCTTATGTCATACACCCACGTTGCTCATGACTGTACCGTAGGAAACAACTGCATTCTCGTAAGTTATGTAGGAATTGCCGGCGAAACTGACGTAGATGACTGGGCTACGCTTGGTGGCAGCACCGTTGCACATCAGTTCTCAAGAATCGGAAAGCATGCTATGGTAGGAGGCGGTTCAAAGATCAACAAGGACGTACCTCCATATGTACTTTGCGGACGTGACCCTCTCACTTATGCAGGAGTGAATATCGTAGGACTTAGAAGAAGAGGCTTCACTTCAGAGCAGATCCGCAACATCAAGGATATGTACGACATCGTATATGGCGGAGGTATGAACACAACTGACGCTTGTTCAAGAATCGAGTCCGGCTTCCCTCAGTCTGAAGAAAGAGACACAATACTCGAATTCATCAGAAATTCAAAGAGAGGCATCATCAAAGGATTCACTTCAGCTACAAAGGGAGATCAGGAATAGTGGCAAAACTGCTGACAACAGCATATTTTCCACCGGTTTCATATTTCGCAGCAATAGCTGAGGATATGAAAGGGCTGGTAAAGTTAAAGGGAGGTGACAGGAAATCAATCCTGCCATCTCCTTTATCTTCATCAGTCATATATATAGAAGCCTGCGAAAACTACCAGAAGCAATCTTACCGCAACAGATGCCATTTCTATGCGGCTGACGGGCTTCAGTCGTTGTCATTTCCTATCATTCACGATGCTGGCTCACATAAGCACCCCATATCAGAAGTAAGGATAGATTACAGCAAGCCCTGGGTCATCCAGCACCAGAGAGCCATCATATCAGCATACAGGACCTCTGCATATTTCGAATACTATCAGGATGAGCTTTTTGAAATCCTTGATTCCAGACCCGAGAAGCTGATAGACCTTAATACACGGATTCTCAAGTTCTTCATAGACAAGACAGGTCTGATGGCCGATATCAGGATGACAGATGAATTCCGTCCGGACGGATACATAGTCTCCAGCGACGGCATGGAAGTCAAATGCGAAGACCTGAGGGAATCCATCCACCCTAAGAGAGAGGACAGGCTCCTGAAGGACCTGAGACTTGAAAAGCCGTATTTCCAGGTCTTTGCTGAAAAACACGGCTTCATTCCGAATCTGTCAATCATGGACCTGCTGTTCAACGAAGGACCTGATTCAATTATGTATCTCAAGAACCTCTGATCAGCAGAGTCTCCAATAAACTTCCACGGTACGTTTGGCTTCAGCCACATCGTGTACCCTCAAAATATCCGCTCCTTCCTGCAGGGCCTTCAGATGAAGCACTTGGGTCTGAGGAAGAGACTCTTCTGGAGTTATATCCAACGCCTTATAAATCATGCTCTTGCGGGATACTCCTACAAGAATCTTCGGAATTCCCGCCAGAGGATATGGCAGACGGAACCTGCGCAGGTTGCGCATCATCTGATAATTCTGGGAGACAGTCTTGGCAAAGCCGAATCCCGGGTCAAGGATCCAGTTACGGACTCCGTTTTCCGCGGCCCGTACCGCAAAATCCTTGAAGAAGGCTATAACATCCTCAACAACATCTTCATAATCGGTCATGGACTGCATTGTCTTCGAATCCCCCCTCCTGTGCATCGCAATATACTTGAGACCAAGAGTGCCGACCAAAGGAAGCATCTGAGGATCATCATTGCCGGATGATATATCATTAACCCATATATCACCGACAAGGTCATATGCACGTGATACGACAGATGACCATGTCGTATCTATCGAGATCTCTATTCCCGGCCAACGCTTTCTCACTGCTGACAACGCCGGTTCCAGACGTTTCCATTCCTCTTCCGGTCCGACCGGTTCCGAACCGGGACGGCTTGAAGATGCGCCGAAATCAAGAATCGTAGCGCCCTCCGCCACCATCTGCCCTGCCTTCTCGAGCACTGCCTCAAGATTCAGGCAGCGACTCTCTGCATAAAACGAATCATCTGTCAGATTGACGATTCCCATAATATCAATATGTCTTCCTTTCAACATAGCACTATTCCTTGGTTATCCACAAATTTAATAAAGTTTCTTATCTTTGCATGGTTTGAAAAGAAATATTTATGCTGACAGTCCTTGAAGGCCTGGACGGAGCTGGAAAGTCCACACAGGTCAAGAAACTCAGAGCCTACCTTGAAAGTCTTTCAGGCAGCCTCGAATACATCCACTTCCCACGTTACGACGCCCCGGTGTACGGTGACCTCATCAGCCGCTTCCTTCGTGGAGACTTTGGCTCGAATGATGCTGTACATCCGCAGCTGGTGGCTCTTCTCTTTGCTGAAGACAGACACGGAGCAGGTCCGGAGATGAAAAAGGTCCTGGACCGAGGAGGAAACATCCTGCTTGACAGGTATGTGTATTCCAACATAGCATATCAATGCGCCAAGCTTGCAGATGAGGATGAGGCTGAAGCCCTCAGAGACTGGATATTCAACACCGAATACGGCAGTTTCGAGCTTCCGAAGCCGGACCTCAACATATTCCTCGATGTTCCCATAGCATTTGTAGAATCTAAGCTGAAAAGCCAGAGAGGAGGATCGGACAGGGACTACCTTGAAGGGGGACAGGATATCCATGAGGCTGACATAGAGTTCCAGAAGCGTGTGCGCAGCATATACAGGAAGCAGTGCGAGTTCGACCCTAAGTTCATAAGGATCGACTGTTCTGACGAGTATGGAGAGATGCTGCCTCCTGACGAAATATTTGCAAAGGTCAAGGCTGTGGTAGATGCAGCGCTGAACATATAGTACCATGAATTATATTCTGCAGAAATTCAGAAGGTTCTGCGCCTTCTTCACAGGATTCGTATTCTTCATCTCGGGAATACTTAAAGTTCTCGACCCTGTAGGTTCCGGTCTGGTAATGGGAGAATATCTTGAATTCCTACATCTCGGCTTCCTCGGATTTGCGTCCAAGGCACTTGGGACCGCATTTGCACTGGCAGAGACAATCATCGGAGCCGCCCTCATAACAGGCGTCTGGAGAAAATCGACAGGAATTGCGGCAATGACCCTTCAGGCATTCTTCACCATCCTGACACTGACTCTGGTAATCTTCAACCCTCAGATGGACTGCGGATGCTTTGGAGAAGCCATCCATCTGACCCATATGGAGACATTCATAAAGAATGTCATACTGTGCATTCTCCTTGCCGCAGCATTCATCCCCATGAAAGAGTTGGGAGAACCTAAGAAAAGGAAATACGCCGCTTTCGGAGTCGTAGTGATATCTGTCATCGCCTTCTGCGTATATTCGCTTCTATATATTCCTCTTGTTGATTTCACTGAATTCAGACAGACCGTATCCCTTCAGGCAGGAAGTACCTTCCAGACAGCGGAGGAAGACAGGTATGAGGCTGTATTCATATATGAAAAAGACGGAGAAAAGCAGACATTCGACCTCCAGCATCTTCCCGACACGACATGGACATATGTCAGCACCGAGACAAGGCTTAAAGAGGAATACCGAGACAACGGCGTCACCCTTTCATTCTACAATGCCAAAGGAGAATACATGGACAATCTTGCCGCTGACGGCAATGTAATGGTCATTTCTCTATACAAGCCGGACCTGAAGACCGCCAGATGGAAAGAAACGGCAGACTTCATGATGGCCGCCTCAGAAGCTGGTTTCACTCCCCTTCTGCTTGCTGCAGCCACACCTGAAAGCATGGCCGACTTCCTGAAAGATGCAGATGCCGCATACAGGGACATGATTGAAGATTGTCTATACTTTTCTGACTACAAGACACTTCTTACGCTTAACAGGTCCAACGGCGGCGCCGTATGGTTCAGCGACGGCTACCTTATAAGAAAATGGGCACGCAGAGCACTCCCAGGCGAAGGTCAGATGAAGCTGGACATCAATGGAGATGTTACCGAGGCAATCATCGAAAAGAGCACCAAAGGCAGTCTGGCCTTCCAGGGATTCCTACTCTATGTATTCGCCGTCATGCTTCTCTTGTAATGAAACTTTGATTATCTTTGCACCGCATTTAAGAACAACAGAAATGGAAAACAATTCACTTTTGGCAGTGTCGCCGATTGACGGAAGATATTCCCGTCAGACAGAAGCTCTCAGAGAATATTTCAGCGAATACGCTCTCATCAAATATCGCGTACGCATAGAGATCGAGTATTTCATCGCATTGTGCAGAATCCCTCTGCCTCAGCTTGCAGACTTCGACAGCAGCAGATTCGAGGCTCTCAGGGACATCTACAGGTCTATGACTCCCGAGGATGCAGCCAAGGTGAAGGAAATCGAGAAAGTGACCAACCATGATGTCAAGGCCGTAGAATACTACATCAAGGACAGATTCAAGGAAATGGATATAATCAAGTGGGGAGAATTCGTTCATTTCGGTCTTACATCACAGGATATCAACAACACATCGGTGCCGCTTTCGTTCAAGGAAGCTATCGAAGACAGCTTCATGCCTCTTCTCAAGGAGGTTCTAGGGCTGATCAAGGGCATGGCAGCTGATTGGGCTGACATACCGATGCTTGCTAAGACTCATGGCCAGCCGGCATCTCCGACACGCGTAGGCAAGGAATTCAATGTGTTCGCCGTGCGTCTTGAGGAGCAGATCCGCCAGTTCGAGCAGCTTACATACCCTGCGAAGTTCGGTGGTGCTACAGGTAATATGAATGCACACAAGGTTGCATATCCTGGCATTGACTGGATCGGATTCGGCAATGATTTCGTAGCATCACTCGGTCTGAAGAGATCATTCCCGACCACACAGATAGAGCATTACGACAATCTTGCATCACTTTTCGACTGTCTGCGCAGAATCAACACGATACTCATCGACTTTGCACGAGACATATGGACTTATATTTCAATGGAATACTTCCGTCAGAAGGTAAAGGCAGGAGAGGTCGGATCATCTGCAATGCCGCACAAGGTCAACCCTATTGACTTCGAGAATGCAGAAGGAAACTTCGGAGTTGCAAATGCACTTTACACCCACCTGTCGATGAAGCTTCCGATCTCACGTCTTCAGCGCGACCTTACCGACTCCACTGTCCTTCGAAATATAGGAATGCCGCTTGCACATTCAATGATTTCCCTCAACTCGCTTAAAAAGGGAATCGGCAAGCTCATTCTGAACGAAGATGCAATCCGCGCCGACCTTGAAAGAAACTGGGCCGTAGTGGCAGAGGCTATCCAAACCATACTCAGAAGGGAGAACTATCCTAATCCATATGAGACACTGAAAGCATTGACCCGTACAGGAGCAGGTATCAATCACGAAATAATAGCTGACTTCATTGAGACTCTTGAAGTAAGCGAAAGCGTAAAGGATGAACTCCGTACGATCTCGCCTTGGACCTACACCGGATTCTAAGTCTTCTGACAGATTGCCGGTCAAGCCGGCAATGACGAGACGTCACTCCGACATAACGTCATCCCCGACATGGACATAACGTCATCCCCAACATGGACATAACGTCATCCCCGACATGGACATAACGTCATCCCCGACATGATCGGGGATCTACTCAACAATATACACATCGTCGCCAGGGGCAGCAAAATTAAACTGTTCCCTGGCGAATTTTTCCAGAGTGTCACGATCGGTCTTGAGCATATTGACATGCTTGTCCATCTCCTCGATCTCTTTTTTGTACTGCTCGATCTGCCTTTCCTGACGTTTAATCTCCACACCTGCCTTTATCCAATGTATCCAGGTATTGCCGGGACCGACAATCCAAATGATAATGAACACAGCAGTACTGAACGCCACGAAGATTCTGAATCTGCGATGTTCTCCCTGAAATATATTGCTGAACCTGCTCAAAATACAAGCGATTAATGTATTAACTCGACAAATTTAGTTAAATTTGTCTGATTTTTGGTTATTTAACATATTAAACATATAAAATATCATGAAACCTACACTTCTTGTACTTGCTGCGGGGATGGGCAGCCGCTACGGGGGTCTCAAGCAGATGGACGGTCTAGGTCCTAATGGAGAGACAATCATTGACTATTCCATTTATGATGCCGTAGAAGCCGGATTCGGCAAAGTCGTATACATAGTACGCGAATATTTCAAGGAGCAGATGGAGACTATGGTAAAGGAAAAGTACAGCAATGTAAAATGCATAGACGGAGAGCCACTGGAATTCCAGTTCGTGACTCAGGAACTCGACAAGATTCCTTCCGGCTTCACTCTTAATCCTGAGCGTGAAAAGCCTTGGGGCACGGCGCACGCCGTCCTCATGGGCAAGGAAGTCATCAACGAACCTTTCGCTGTAATCAACGGAGATGACTACTACGGCAAGGAGTCATTCAGGATTCTGGGTGACTGGCTCAGGGCAAATGAAGGAAAGACCGGAGAATATGCTCTCGTGGGATTCGAACTTGACAACACACTCTCTGAATCAGGCGGAGTCTCCAGAGGTGTCGGAACTGCAGACCAGACAGGCTTCCTCACCGACGTTGTAGAGCATCACAAGATAGCAAGAGCTGAAGATGGAGAGATCTATGGCGAAAACAACGTTACCGGTGAAACGGTAAAACTGGCTCCTAAATCCCTCTGTTCCATGAATATGTGGGGCTTCACTCCTGACTATTTTGAAAAAAGCGAGAAAATATTCACCGGTTTCCTCGAGAAGAACATCAATGAGCTCAAGGCAGAATTCTATATTCCGTTTGTCATTGACTGCATCATCAAGGAGGGCCTCGGCAGATGCGAACTTCTTTCGACCCCATCACGCTGGTTTGGAGTGACATTCAAGGAAGACAGACCTGGAGTAGTCGCAAAATTCCAGGAATTTGCAGACAAAGGCATTTATCCTACCCCATTATATAAATAAGATGGCTGCAAAATTTTTCAGAAGACATCAGGGAAGAGGTTCATACGACCTCTTCTCTAATTATTCCCACTTCCTTCCTGGCATAGGAGGAATATTCGGGATTTTCGGATTATTCATACTGGGAGCAATACTTGGAAACATCATAGTAATTTGTCTTCAGATGTTCTCGCCTGCGTTTGCGGAACAATATGGTACAGTCATATCCTACCCTGTGATGTTCATTCCGGCGATGCTGTACGCATCATCCAAAAGCAGGTTTGATGAAAACTTCACAGAAGGCTACCGGATGGACAGCAACAATTTCGGCAGGTTTTCAGGGATACAGATGGCTTTGATTGTCAGCATTGCAACACTGGCAGCCGCGTTCATATCAGACTCTGTGACTGCAATTATGCCACCTATGCCTGAATGGTTGGAAGAAGCGATGGCAAAACTTCTGGACGCACCTTTGTGGATTACTCTGCTTTCCGTATCCATCTTCGCACCGTTCTTTGAGGAATGGCTATGCAGAGGCGTTGTTCTCAGAGGTCTGCTCAGCAAGACAAGTCCTATGACAGCGATTACCGTATCTGCTGTATTCTTTGCTGTCATCCACCTGAATCCATGGCAGGCCATACCGGCATTTCTGCTGGGACTGCTTTTCGGATATGTATACTACAAGACCGGCTCACTCAAACTGACAATGCTGATGCATTGCGTCAACAACACACTGGCCGCCATATTCAGCAGAATACCTGCATGGGCGGATGCTGATACTTTCCTTGATATAATGAACCCTTGGGCGTATGCCGGCATCTTCATCTGCAGCATCGTCTTCATTATCTCAGCTATGATCGTTATGACCGGAATACCTCAGAAAGAGGGTAATCTGGGAGGATGCGACCGCGCCTAGACTATCTTCTTGCCGAAAGGCACAAGAGCCAGAAGGGTCATCTTGAAATGCTGCAAGCCGAACGGGATACCGATAATCGTAAGACAGCATAAAATACCGAAACCGACATGGAGGGTTGCCACTTCAATTCCGCCGAACAGTATCCATAATACGTTCATAAGGATTGCAAGGCAACCCCCGTCGTTTGTATCAGACACCACCTCACTGCCGAAAGGCCACAATGCAAACAGTCCGATCTTGAAAAGCTGGATTCCAAAAGGAATTCCTATGATGGTCAGGCAGAACACGGCGCCCACAAGAAAATAGCATAGAGAGACAATAAAGCCTCCCAGGATGAACCACATGATGTTTCCAAAAATATTCATATCATCTTCATTCTAATGATTTCACAAAATCTTCAGCAGGCAATAGAGCATCCAGCTTACCGACATCCAGAAGTCTCAGGCCATCACGGACAACTCCATATACAGGTCTTCGGGAAGCAGCCCACAGATAGAAATCCTTTATAGAGAACTTCGAACCGGCAGGAAGTCCCATTTCCTTCAAATACTCATCCATCAGTCCGAATACAGAATCGGAAAGTATGTGTATGCCGGAAAATCCGTAGGCAAGACAATCATCCGGGCCCAGAGAAGGGTCTGACATGACTACGTCCCCTGTAGCGACATTCTTCCACCCGACCAGTCTCATCGAATCCGGAGCGAAGAGAAAGAAACGGTTTGTCTTGCGGCTGCTTACCAGAAGAGTCGCCAATGCATCCTGACGCACATGCGACTCGAGCCAGCTGATATCACAGTCTGACAGGATATCCACATTATGTACCAGGAAACTACCGCATCCATCAAGAAAGCGGCGTGCATGCAAGACCGCCCCTCCCGTTTCAAGAAGCATGGCTCTTTCATCACTTATATGCACCAGCATCTTTCCCTGCCCTGATTCATCGGAAAGTGAAATCCAATCCTGCGATGATATCCATGATTCCATCTTATCTGCAAAATGATGCACATTGATCACAGTCTCATTGATGCCTGAAGCCATCAGCTTGCGACAGACATGCTCCAGAAGTGTCCTGCCTGCTACCGGGACCAAAGCCTTCGGCAGAGTATCGGTCAAAGGTTTAAGGCGCGTACCCAGACCAGCTGCAAATATCATTGACTTCATAATACCTCCTCAATTCCTTGTTCGCGATGAATCAGACGCACCCTGACTTCCGGATATTTCCCTGAAATATGTCTTGCAAGATGTTCTGCACAATACACCGAGCGATGCTGGCCTCCCGTACAGCCGAAGCTGACCATAAGGTTGGTGAATCCGCGCGAGAGATATGTTTCCACGTGCGGGTCTATAAGCCCGTATACATTCTGAAGAAAGCCGGTAATTTCCCCGTCATCCTCAAGGAAACGGATTACGGCTTCGTCCCTTCCGGTAAGACGTCTGTATGGCTCGTATCTGCCCGGATTATGGGTGGAACGGCAATCAAACACATATCCGCCTCCATTTCCGGACAGGTCCTGAGGGATTCCCTTCTTATATGAAAAGCTGTACACCTTCACTTCAAGTCTGCCATCTGCATTCCGGTTGCCCGCGAATCTTGGCAGTGCGGAAAGTTCCTTGAGAACAGAAGTCAGATAGGGATATCCTTCGAGAGGATGTTCCAACTGTCCGGCAAGGGAAGACAGGGCATCAGGTATGCTCACGACAAAACGGGCCTTCTGTTCGACAAGACCTCTGAATCCATATGCGCCAAGAAGCTGCAAAGTCCTGAAAAGCACGAAAGGGCGCAATTCCGCAAGAAAGGTATTCCTGTCGATATCTATGTATGCTGAAAGCGCTTCAAGATAAGCATCAACCATCTTCATCTTTAGTGCATCGGAATATCTCGCCCTCGCCTGCCATACGAATGATGCCACATCATAATATATAGGTCCGCGCATTCCTCCCTGGAAGTCAATAAAACATGGCTTGCCATCCCTTATCATCACATTCCTTGCGTTGAAGTCGCGATACATGAAGCCTCCGTTCTGCACACCTGACAGGGCATCTGCGAATCTTTCCAGTTCATCCTGAAGACGGACTTCATTGAAATCCAGGCCAGACGGCTTGAGAAAGCAATACTTGAAATAATTAAGGTCGAACATCACCAGCCTTCTGTCGAAAGCCTTGACAGGATAACATATATCGAAGTCCAGCCCTTCCGCTCCCCTGAACTGAAAGTCCGGAAGAAGTTTCATGGTAGCACATAAAAGATTTTCCGCATCATCTGACCCAAGCATATCAAAAAGCACCGCATCTCCGAGATCCTCCTGAATGTATGCCATTCCATCCCCACTGACAGCATATATCTCAGGTACAGGAAGTCCCGCTGAAGAAAAATGCCTGGCAAGATCGACAAAGGCCCTGTTCTCTGAAAAGCTCACCCCGAGCACACCTATGCAGGAAGTGTCATCATCTCCAATTCTGAAATATCGTCTGTTGCTTGCCGATCCTGTCAAAGGCAGAGCGAATTTATGACTTCTGCCATAGTGACTCCGGAACAACGCATATAGTCTGTCCATAGTAATATCAATAATTTGCGAATTTAAGAAAATGTCAGAGAAAAAAGACTACCTTTGTCTAGTTTAAAGTATAAAACGATGCATAATTACGCCTATTGCTCTGACAAGTACCAGTACACTATGGGAAAGTCGTTCTATGACAGCGGCATGAAAGACAAGACCGCCATCTTCAATCTTTTCTACAGAAAGGCTCCGGAAAACAACAACTGGGCTGTTGTCAGCGGAACAGATGAAGTGATAGAAATGGTGCAGAATCTGGGAAACATGAACCCGGTATTCTTCGAGAAGTTCCTCCCTGGTGAAGAATATTCCGAATTCAGGAAATACTTGTCGGCGATGAAGTTCACCGGCAACATATATGCGATGAGAGAAGGAGAAATCGCCTTCCCTAACCAGCCGATCATCATAGTTGAGGGACCGCTTATCGAGGCGCAGGTGCTTGAGACACCTATGCTGTGCATCATGAACCATCAGATGGCTGTCGCGACCAAAGCATCAAGAGTATGCAGGGCGACCAACAGACCTGTGAGCGAATTCGGTTCAAGAAGGGCGCATGGTCCCTGGGCTGCGACTTATGGAGCAAAGGCTGCAATCATTGCCGGCTGCAGCGCCACATCGAACATTCTGACAGGAGCCATGTATGACTATGGCTCAACGGGAACAATGGCCCATAGTTATGTAACCTCGTTCGGCAGCAGCGTCAAAGGAGAATTCAAGGCCTTTGACACCTACATCAAGACACATAGGAACGAACCGATCATACTGCTGATAGACACATATGACACTCTGAAATGCGGCGTTCTGAATGCAATGAAAGCATTCAGGGAGAACGGAATAGACGACAGCTATGCAGCAGGATATGGAGTAAGGCTTGACAGCGGCGACCTTGCATATCTATCGATGGAGTGCAGAAGGATGCTTGATGAAAACGGTTTCAAGAACTGCAAGATATTTGCGACAAATTCACTGGATGAATATCTGATCACCGACCTGGAGCGTCAGGGAGCATGCATTGATTCCTATGGCGTGGGAGATGCGATAGCTACCAGCAAGGCTGCTCCATGCTTCGGTAATGTTTACAAGCTTGTCGAAATTGACGGAGAACCCGTGCTGAAACGCTCTGAGGACAAGATCAAGCTTATCAACCCAGGGTATCAGATCACATATAGGATCATGGTTGACGACCCGTCAAAAGGAGAAATCTACAAGGCAGACGTAACATGTCTCCGTGGAGATTCTCTCAGCAAGCTGATTGAAGCCGGAGACACTTTCACTATCTGCGACGAATATGACAGGTACCGCAACAAGACATTCGAAGCCGGAAGCTACAAAGCTATGGTTCTGCAGCACAAGGTTATTGAAAAAGGCATCAGGTGCGTTCCTTTCCACACACTGGTAGAGAAGAAGGCATATTACAATGAGACTCTGATGCATTTCAGTCCGAGCGAAAGACGACTGATCAACCCTCATTACTATAAGGTTGACATTTCTGACGACCTCTACAACCTCAAGATGGAGATCATCAACAGGCTCAGTACAGAAATCAGGAATTTTAAAGGATAGGACTATGAACAATAATGCATTAGTCATTGTCGGTACTCCGGAAGACAATCTGACGGAGATTCTGGCATTCATTGACGCACAGACCAAAGGAAGAGGCGGAGAAGACTACGAAATTCTCGATACATTTCCGATCCTTTATGCCTGCACTGACAAAAAGAAAGGCGTCCACAATGACCTCAGACCTTATATTTCCGAAGAGCTGACATTTATCAACGGACGCAACGACGCCGACCAGACCCTGGAGGAGGTCCTGAATCTTCTGGATACTACCGATGTCTATATAGGAGGAGCTAAGGACTGTGCGGAGGTTTCCGAGATCAGCAGCGTACTGAGTGACAGCGGCTTCAAGGTACATATGCTTTAAAAGCACTGACAGCCTGCAATTTGCACATATCCCATATTATTATTAACTTTGCCGGATTGTTATGAAGAATCTTTTGGCGAAAATATGGGTACCGACCTTGCTCGTTACATTGGCTGCAATCCAGTCATTTGGCATTGACGCAGGCAGGGCATACGGTTTCTTCAAGGTTGCAGACTCGCTGATCCTCAACAGATCAAGCGACTCTACCGCCATTGATTCTCTTATAGTTACAGCAGTGCAGGAAGATTCCATTCTTGCCGACAGTTCAATCGTCCTGACGGCACGAGACACCATTAAAGTGCCTGATTCACTCAAGTACACAGATCCATTCTTCTATAAATACTACATTGCAGTCAAGGACTCCGTCACAAGAGCTCAGGTCCGTGATTCACTCATACAGGCCCAGGATACTCTCGAGTTGATGAAGCTGGATTCCCTCTATATCAAGGACTCTACAGAGATTGCGACAGCAAAGTTCAACGCATGGTATGCTTCACTTACAAAGAAAGAGCGCAAGAAGTATGACTATGAGCAGGCGCTTCCTGCCAAAATAGCAGAGATGAACAGGAAGATGGAGGTCAAGGACAGCATCAAGGCTGCCAAGGACAGTATAATTGCAGCTACGCCCAGAATTCTTGAGACATTTGCCATCCCGGACTCAATGCAGTACAAGAGGATCATCACATGGAACGAAGACAGATATTTCCACGATGTGAACCTCAAGACACTCGACACTACATACAACTATCATTTCAACGAATATCCTTTCTACAAGGAAGATATCAATACGACCTGGCTTGGTGTAGCCGGTTCTCCGGAACAGACATACAATTATTTCAAGAGGGCGCAGACAGACAATGCCATATTCTATACGCCTCTGCAGCGCTACAGCTACTCTCCTGAGACCTTACCGAACTATAACACCAAGACCCCATACACCGAGCTTGCATATTGGGGAACCCTTTTCGCAAACAAAGAAAAGGAAGAGTCAAACATACATGTCCTCACGACTCAGAACATCCTTCCGGAACTGAACGTAACAATCGAATACAGGCGGTTCGGAGGTAACGGTATTCTCAAGAGAGAGGATACGAACAACAGAAATCTGGTTGTTTCAAGCAATTACATGGGTAAAAGATACCTCATGCATGCAGGCTACATATACAATAAGGTAGCCCGCAGCGAAAACGGAGGTATTGTGGATAATTTCTGGATCCGCGACACAACCGTGGATGCACGCGAGATTGACATATACCTTAAAGATGCCAGCAGCACGACAAAGAAGAACACCCTCTTCCTGGACCAGTCATACAGAATCCCTTTCACATTCCTTGAGAATCTCAAAGGCAGAAAGGAACGCAAGAGACAGGAGTTCGTACGAGACAGCATCATGGCAAGCGGAGACTCGACTGCCATAGCCGCCCTTATGCAGAAGGAAGCTGAAGAATTGGCTGCCAAGGAATCTGAAGCCGATACCGCATCCATCAACAAGGACATAACATCGGCAATCATCGGACACAGCAGCGAATACAGCGTATTCAGGAGACTTTATGACGACAATATCTCCACATCCGACGATCTGGCCCGACAGTTCTTCAATAACCGATTCTATCTGAATCCGACCAGGAGTGCGGATTCCTTGAGAGTCATGAAATTCGAGAACCGCGTCTTCATCAGACTGCAGCCTTGGAAGAGTGACGGCATTGTATCCAAGCTAGACGTAGGAATCGGCGACAAGCTGGCCAACTATTATACCTTCAAGATGTCCGACTACCTGCAAGGCAGCAGCAACACCCTCCTGAACTCAGTATATCTCTATGCAGGAGCGAAAGGTCAGTATAAGAAATACTTCACATGGGATGCCAGAGGACAATACACCTTCCTCGGTTATGAACTCAATGACTTCGGAATTCAGGCGAACCTGTCATTCAGCGCATATCCGTTCAGAAGAGACAGAAAGAGCCCGCTGACACTTAAAGCACATTTTGAAACCGACCTGAAGGAGCCTGACTACTACGAGCAGCACCTATGTACCAACCATTACAAATGGGACAATGACTTCGGCAAGATTTCTTCCACCAAGATAGGAGCTGCCCTTGAAATCCCGAGATGGGACCTCCATGCTTCATTCGACTATGCTCTGTTGAGCAATAACATATACTATGATTATGAAGGAATAGTCAGACAGAACACAGATCCTATGAGTGTTATGTCTGCCTCACTGAAGAAGAACTTCAAGGTCTGGAAGGTACACCTTGACCATCAGGCTCTGTTCCAGCTTTCATCCAATAAGGACGTACTGCCTTTGCCGATGCTGGCCTTGAATCTCAGATACTATCTGCAGTTCGACGTTGTCAAGAAGGTGATGCAGATGCAGATAGGCGCAAATGCCGCATTCACGACCAAATGGTATGCTCCGGCCTTCAATCCGGTACTCGGAGTATTCCATAACCAGAATGTAGCTGAATACGGCAACTGCCCTTATATCGATGCTTTCGTAAACATCCAGTGGAAGAGAGCATGTATTTTCGTAAAAGTGGTTAACGTCAATATGGGCTGGCCTAACAAGTCTGCAGACTATTTCTCTGCATCCGGTTACATAGCCCCTCAGAGAGCAATTAAATTTGGTATATCCTGGCCTTTCTACATTCAGCCGGGAAGAAGTAGCACAAATACCGGTGGAGCCGGGGCCTCGGGACGAGGCGGTAACGGCCCAAGTCTGCCAGGCGGCTTAAGGCCAAGCAGCAGATAAGGTATATAAAATAATTTAGTAGTGACAGAAAAAAGAAAAAACAGACTTAGACACGCAATAGCATCCGTTCTGATTATTTTTATTGTCCCACTCTGTGAGAGAGGCAAGGACATGAGCGGAGCAAGTTCAGTAAATGCATTTGCAGGAAAGGAACTTGTATGCGGTATCGACTTAGGAGATGACATGTACGGCTCCCATGGTCTTGAAACAGGGTTCAATTACGAACTCCTGAACAGGTTTGCAAAAGACAACAGCTGCAACCTCAGAATCGTTGCATTCAGCAAGCACAACAACTATCTGGACTCCCTGAAGGCAGGTAAGCTTGATCTCGTGATAACTCATGAACACGAACTTGAAGGACTTGAAGGTGTCGGACTCACCCGTAAGGTTGACGAATGTTCTGTATGGGCTGTAAAGGACAAGGAGGAAATCCGTCAGATGAACAGCTGGATCAGCCATATCACATCATCTCCGGAATTCATACAGATGAAAAGAAGGTATAAAGGCAACTTCAACCCTCACAAACGTGCAGAGAAAGGCATTGTGACATCTGTTGTAAGTCCGTATGACGATATAATCCGCAAATATGCAAAGACATTGGGATGGGACTGGAGGATGCTTGCCGCAGTAGTCTATCAGGAATCGAAATTCTCGATCAATTCAGTATCCCACAGAGGTGCAATGGGCCTGATGCAGATCATGCCTCAGACCGGCAGACATTATGGAGTCGAGGATCTGCTTGACCCTGACAAGAACATCGAGGCCGGCGTAAAACATCTCAGGAGACTGCAGAATCAGTTGAACAGTTCTGGAATGGAGCTGACTGAACTTATAAAATTCACTCTGGCGGCCTATAATGCGGGTGAAGGACGTATAGCGGACTGCCGTAACTTCGCATCAGCAAAAGGATATGACAACAACAGCTGGGACGAAATCCAGAAAATAATACCTCTTATGAGAGAAGAATCAATTCTTGATGAGCCGTCAGTGAAGTTAGGAAAGTTCCAGGGACATGAAACAATTGCTTATATAGACAGTATCATGTCCCACTATGAAGCGATATGCGCCATCTGTCCTGCAAGATAGCAGTGATTATCTTACCCTGACCGTTTCCGCAGGATCCACTCTTGATATGAAGATGCAAGGTATCAGCAGAAGAACCATTATGACGACAAAAGAAATCACATCCGCAGTCAGAACGATGCTCGGATCGATCCTTACAGGTACAAAAGATACGAAATAATTCTCAGGATTCAGTTTCAGGACATGAGTCAGATTCTGAATCACACAGAACAGAAAAGCAGTTACATTACCTATAAGCATTCCTTTCATGACCAGCACTGCCGAACTTGAAAGGAATATTTTTGATATGGCTTTGTCTGTCATGCCCAGAGACTTGAGAAGACCTATGGTCGATATGTTTTCAAAAAGCATTATCAGAAGACCGGATATCATATTGAATCCGGCTACGATAGTCATAAGTACAAGGATGAAGAGGACATTGAAATCGATAAGACCAAGCCAGTCAAACAGTTGGGGATATCTGGACAACGTCGATGTCGCATAGACTGGGTCGTCATCTTCTTCTGCCTTCTCATATACAAGTCCTCCGACCTCGTATGTAATATCCTCAATATGATTCTCCCCACGAAAGGCAGGATCAAGGATAATCTCCAGAGAAGAAACCTGGTCATCGCCCCAGCCGTTGACTCTCTGAATGTCACGCAAGGAAGCATATACGACCAGATTCTCATCCGTCTCAACCATAGCGTCATATACGGAAACGATATTGAATTGCCTTACCTTGACCTTTTCACCGACAAAATACGTCTGCATTCTGTCTCCCGGCTGAAGGCCGGAGATTTCAGCCAGACGTCTTGGAATGGATACACCCAGGGCTGCCGTGTCGTCCGAGTGCTGGCCTTTGAATACGACCCCATGGATCTTTCCTTCGTTCTTCACTATACCGGCCCTATATACAACAGGACGGATATCAGCCACACCCTCTATATCCTTGATTTCAGGAAGATATGTAGGAGAAGCAGACATGGGCGCCTGTCCCTCGAACGGATCCGTATTCTGCGGAACAAGCTGTATATCACCACAGATGGAAGACAGGCCGCTTCTGATTTCCTGACGGAATCCTGAAGATACCGCGAGCGCTATGATCATCACAAGATAGCTCACAGTGACTGATGCCACTACGAGTCTGCCCTTGAACCTCAGGCGGGATGCTATGAAGAAAGATGCGTCCATTCTACTTGTCCAATGCTTCAAGACGAGCCTTTGCCGCCAGAGCCTCATTCTCCGGACCGTATTTTTCAAGCATCTGAAGATATTTCTTCTCCAACTTGACATTCTGCATTTTACGGGATGCCAACGCACTGTTCTTTATGGCCGTATAATCTTCCGGCGACTTCTTCAACACCTTTGAATAATGCTTGAGCGCAGTCTTGTAGTCTTCCTTGAGAAGGTAATATGAGCCCATATTATTGACAAACTGCAGATTGTCAGGGAAGATACCTGAGAGAAGCTCTGACATTTCCAGAAAAGCATCCCTGGATTGAGCAGAACCGATTGCATATAGACTATAACAGTATTCCTGCATGGCATCGGAAATAAAATCCTTCCCTACCTTTGTGCCGGCATAATCCCAGTCATCAGAACGTCTGGAAGCCTCTGCGACCAGAGATTTCAGATAGTTCATAGCCATATCCGGGCTTTCTTTCTCATATGCAATCAGAGCATTGGCCTTGACGAAACGGAAGTCAAGCCTGTCAGGCCAGACTGATATGGCCTTATCGATAGCCTTGATTGAACGACCATACAGATCATCATCGAAGAAGGTCTCCTGATAACAGTACACATTTCTCTGAAGACTGTCCTTGAACGTAAGTATAGGGTCCATTCCAAGGTATTTCCTGGAATCCTTCATCACGACGTTTACAGACTGAGCCTTATTGAAGAGAAGGTCGAAACGGGCAAGTAGGAGCTTCGCATTAGTAGAATCCACCTTGGCCCAATTGTCCAGAACCGTCTCCACACCAATGCCTGCCGGACCGAACTGGGAGACAAGCATATTATATTTCTGTTCATATCTCTCCGATGGTGTCTGAGCCGACAACACGGAGGCTGCAAGCAGCATGATAGCTGCAAATATATTCCTCATATTCATTTTATATCCATTCTGATGCGTCTGCTCTGAGGATAGAGGTTATTGCATCTGTTTCCTAAATTCTTTACAAATCCCAAAGGAAGCCCCTGATAACATATAAGGACAAAGCCTCTCGGAGCATCATCCAACCTGATGGAATCACGGTGCAGATATGCCAGGGCCGTATCCAAGTCTACCGAGACCTCCGGATAAACCGTTCTGTCCAGGGCCAGAGACAATGCCAGATCGGCATCAGGAATAAAATCCCTTCCTTTAAATGATCCTGCAGCACATCCGGCGGCAATCACACTCAGCCTATTCTCCAGACATGCAACTTCCATAGCCAATGTTGCCGGTACTGCTATGACAGTATCTCCCTTCTGCCTGAACACCATATCAACGGTGAACAGCTTCTTCAACTGCTCAGGAACTGCCATTGATTTTTCCTTTGAAGCTCTGCCTTTCTGAGGCTGCCGGAAGGTTTCTCCTCCTGATTTACGGACTGCTGAGCAGTATTGGCCTTCTCCTTTGACAAAGCCGGGAACAAGGCTGAAGCCGTATTCTGTAGCAATGACGCCGGGATATTGTGTTTCCGGGCGTACAAATACAGGAGTGGCATTCAAAGCCTCCGAGATCCATCTGACATTGCCGTCATTCTCATATCTATTGAATGTACAGGTGGAATATATCAGCAGGCCTCCTTCAGCAAGAGCAGGCCATACATCAGCGATTATACGTCTCTGTCTGCCTTCGCACAATGCGACATTATCCTCAGACCATTGCTCACATGCCTCCTCATCCTTCCTGAACATTCCCTCACCGGAGCAAGGCACATCTGCCAATATGATATCGAAATAGCCTGACAATGAAGCGAATACCTTTGGATCATCCGATGTAACCACCACATTCGGATCGCCCCACAAAGCCACATTTCCGGCAAGTATACCGGCTCTCTGCTTCATTACTTCATTGGCAACCAGCAGAAAACCATCTCCGGCTTTTTCTCTGAGCGATGCCGCCAGGTCAGTTGTCTTGCCTCCGGGAGCAGCACACAGGTCCAGAACCCTCAAAGGCCTGTCCTGAGGCAGTCCATATTCATTCAGCAGATTCCGGAACACTTCCCCGACAAACATGGAAGATGAATCCTGAACATAATAGGCTCCTGCATGAAAGCATGGATCCAATGTAAACACGGGTCTTTCAGGAAGCATTACACCGTGGCTGCTCCATAATACCGGTTCTCCATCTGTCCGCAGCATCTTCTTGAAAGGATTGTAGCGCACAGATACCGAAGCCAGTTCTTCAAAAGCAGAAAAAGCGACAAGCGCATTTTCGCGTCCTATCGCCTCTTCAAGGTATTTTCTGAAAGATTCCTTAATCATCTGTTAAAGCCTTCCGGATACATTGAAGGATCAATTCCCTCCGGAACCCGACCCTCGGACATTGCAGCAATCGCATCGACAACCTTATCAAGAGCATCCTGCAGCTTTGATCCAAGGAGCGTCTTCATCATGAAGTTGAGATCCGCATCAAGGCATATCTGATAATCGGTCTTATATGGGTCTGAAGCTGGTTCGAAATGCATGGAAAGGGCGAACTTGAAAGGTGCCCCGTCATCTGCAAAGTCTATCCTTGAATAAGGAGTCCTGCTGCTGATGCGTACTCCGATGTTGAATCCCTGCACTGTAGCATGCAAAGAATCATAGTCCGCAGTAACGTCCGCCTTCCTCTCTTCAGGAAGGAAACGCACGAAATTGCTCATGTCGGTAAACACCATATAAAGTTCATACGGTGCCTTGGAAACTACAGCTCTCTTGCTCTTTATCTGGACTCCCATGACCTACTCCTTTCCCCAGGTTGAAGGTGATATCCTCCACTCCTTAAGTACCTCTATATCAGATGACTTCACATATCCTGTCTCAGCAGCCACTTCAATAAGGCTGTCATAGTTTGTCAATGTAGTCAGTTCCACATTTGCATCCTCGAAAGCCTTGCGGGCCTGGTTGAAATTGTATGAGAAGATGGCAACCATACCCATGATATCCGCGCCTGCATTCACAAGAGCATTCTTTGCCGCCAGACTGCTCATTCCTGTAGAAATAAGATCCTCAACGATCACAACCTTCGCTCCTTCAGGAAGTATGCCTTCAATCTGCGAACCGGTTCCATGATCCTTCGGCTTCGGTCTCACATAGCAGAACGGCTTGCCGAGAAGATGAGCTACGAGATAGCCATGCGCAATCGCGCCTGTCGCCACGCCGGCGATGACCTCTACATCCGGATACTTCTCTGATATTATATCTGCCATCCAACGGCAAACATTTTCTCTGTTCTCCGGATAGGAAAGGAGACGTCTGTTGTCACAATAAATAGGTGACTTCCATCCGGATGCCCATGTAAACGGACTCTCCGGTCTCAACATTACCGCCTTGATTCCCAGAAGGGACTTTGCAACTGCTTTCTCTACTGATTCCATAATTTATATGATTTTATCGTTTCTTCTGCCTATATTTGCCGGAGACTATATATCTCACAGCGAAACACATATCGTGCAAATATAACCAAAACAAATCAGATTTCATCAAAATGCGCAAAATATATCTTGAAAAGAGATGCATAATCATCTGTCTTCCTGACGACCCTGCTCTTTCCGACCCCAATGCCATACATTTTTCAATAGGAAAGAAAGAGGACATCGGAGACCTTATCAGACTTTTCGAGATATCCCCTTCCCTGCAGCGGATCTACATACCATCCTCTGACATAGAATTCACTTATGGTCTTGTAAGAAATGAATTTCTGGAGGTCAATGCAGGCGGAGGGCTTGTCAGAAACCGTCGCGGCGATTTCCTTCTGATCAGCAGAAACGGGCTCTGGGATCTTCCTAAAGGGCATCAGGACCCCGGAGAGGACATCAGAGTGACTGCTCTCAGGGAGGTGCAGGAAGAAACAGGAATTTACGACCTGCAGCTGAAGGAACTCATCTGCATTACAGACCATTGCTACAAAAGAAACGGGATATGGCACCTCAAGCACACATGGTGGTACGATATGCTTGACGACAAGCCGATCGACTTGGTTCCTCAGACGGAAGAGGATATTTCAAAGGCAGCCTGGGTGGCCAAATCAAGCCTGCCGGCATTTCTCAGCAACACATATCCTTCAATTTCCGAGGTATTCAGAGAGGCAAAAGTATAATTTTTGAGTATATGTGAAACAAAATCTCGGAATTTCCGTATAATGTTATGTATTTTGTATTATAAACACACCTTTTCAAGGCATATATGAAACTTTCACAATTCCAGTTCAATCTTCCATCCGAAAAGATTGCCACCGAGCCGCCGAGATGGCGCGACGAGTGCAAACTGATGGTTCTGCACAAATCAACAGGAGAAATAGAGCACAAGCTCTTCAAGAACATCATTGAATATTTCGGCAAAGGTGACACCTTCGTCCTCAACGATACTAAGGTATTCCCTGCCAGACTTTACGGAAACAAGGAAAAGACCGGTGCCGACATCGAAGTATTCCTTCTCCGCGAATTGAATCGTGAGCAAAGACTCTGGGATGTGATTGTTGATCCAGCCAGAAAGATCCGAATCGGAAACAAACTTTATTTCGGCGAAGACGAAAGCCTTGTAGCTGAAGTGATTGACAACACGACATCACGAGGAAGGACTCTCAGATTCCTATACGACGGAAGCTATGAAGACTTCAAGGCAACACTTTTCGGTCTGGGCCAGACCCCTATTCCGGACTGGGTCAAGAAAGAAGTGACCGAGGAGGACAAAGAGAATTTCCAGACGATATTCGCAAAGAACGAAGGCGCTGTCTCCGCACCAGCAGCAGGTCTGCATTTCAGCCGAGAGCTCTTCAACAGAATGATTCTTAAGGATATAAACAAGGCATTCATCACTCTTCACATGGGCATCGGACATTTCAGGGAAGTTGATGTCGAGGATTTGTCGAAGCACAAGATGGATTCCGAAAGGCTCATCATTCCTGAAGAGGCTGCCGCACTTATCAATAAAACCAAAAGAGAGAAGCACAAGGTTCTTGCTGTCGGCATAACTACTATCAGGGGTCTTGAGACATACGTAACGACAAATGACGAGGTTAATGCATACGACGGATGGACGAATAAATTCATATTCCCTCCTTACAGATTTGCCATTCCTGATGCAATCGTGTCGAACTTCCACCGCCCGGGATCGACAATGCTTATGTCTGTTGCGGCTTTCGGAGGATACGAGAATGTAATGAAGGCATACAAGACAGCACTCGAGATGGACTATAAGTTCGGTCCATACGGAGATGCTCTGCTGATCATCTGATGAATCATTATAAAAAAGACTGCATCTTTTAAAGAAAAAGAAAAAGTTTGCATAAAAAACAGAAAAACCGGCTTTCCCATTCATAAAGGAAAGTCGGTTTGCTTTTTATTTGCAGGCATGAAATATTTTGAAGAAAGGGCATACCTATGCGCATTGAACAGGATTTTCGGATTCGAGCCGAAGATAGCCCATGCACTGCTTTCACACTTCGGAAGCGCATCTGAAGTGTTTTCCATTAATGAGAGAGAGATGGACATGATTCTCGGGCCATACTCCAGATACCGTAAAAGCCTGCAGATCTCCGCTGTCGAAAAGGAAGCGAAGGAACTCGAGAAACTTGCAGAAAAAGGAATATGTTTCTTAGGATGGAACGAAGAAGCTTATCCTGATCTTCTCAGACAATGTGAGGATGCTCCTGCAGGATTATATATCAGGAGCATGACACCACCGGAAGAGCTGTTCCGGCCAAGAAAGGAAATCGGCATAGTAGGTACTCGCGACCTTTCACTTTATGGGCGCGAATGGTGCATGAAGACTGTCGAAGCCATGGCAGAGACAAAAGTAAAGCCGAGGATAATAAGCGGTCTGGCCCTAGGAACAGACATTTGTGCCCATAAGACAGCTGTCGAATGCGGACTGGAAACCATTGCCGTCATGGCAACAGGCCCGGAAACCATCTACCCTGCCCGGCATCGTGAATTTGCATTAAGGCTGTGCGAGACTCCCGGATGCGCCCTGATAACCGATTATCCTCCCGGTACAGCCCCGCTGGCTATCCATTTCCTCAGACGCAACAGAATCATAGCCGGACTCAGCGAGGCGCTGCTGCTTATGGAATCCAAGATCAGGGGAGGAGGAATGATGACATCGAGACTGGCGTTTTCATACAGCAGGGATGTCTATGCTCTGCCGGGGCGTGTCGATGACATCCGTTCGCAAGGATGCAATTACCTTATAAGGAACAAAATTGCAGAACCTATCATATCGACAGCTGACTTGATGGAAAGTCTTGGACTAGGAAATCACAGAACAATCAATAAGAAAGACTGGAAAGATTGGCTTGCCAGAGAATATGAAGACAGGATGACAACAGACAGGATATCGGAGATGACTGCTATATTGGATGTGATCAGGAAGGAAAGAGGCATACAGCTAGAAGAGCTATGTTCCCGATGCGGAATGAGCTACAGTCAGGTTGCGATGCTCACCGGCATTCTGGAAACCGACGGTTACATATCCATAGATCTGCTTCAGAGATGCGCCATTGTGTCACGCAAATGAAATAATTTATTACATTTGCAATATGTTTACAGACACTCATAGCCATCTGTACGATGAAGCTTTCGCCGGAGAGGAAGATCTTGCGGTGGAGCGTGCCGTCGACGCCGGTGTCACAAGAATGATCCTGCCGGATATCGACGCAAGTACCAGAGAAGCCATGTTTTCTCTGGCAGACAGGCATCCTGATCATCTCTTCCCATGTATAGGACTTCATCCGACATCGATCGGTGAGGGCTGGAAGGAGGAGCTTGACCAAGTCCTTTCGTACGGCTTTTCAAGAAAGGTATGGGCGGTCGGTGAAATCGGACTGGACTGCTACTGGTCAAAAGAATTCCTGAAAGAACAGCAGGAAGCATTCCGAATGCAGCTTGAACTTGCAGCGAAGATGTCATTGCCGGTAATAATACATTCACGCGAATCGACAGAACTTATTCTGGACATTCTTAAAGATACACGGCATCTGGCGATACGCGGAGTCATGCACGCATACAGCGGCAGCATAGAGACATTCCGGGAATTTCAGAAGCTTGGGGACTGGTATATGGGAATAGGAGGTGTCCTTACATATAAGAAAGCTTCAATTGCTGAAACAGTCAGGCAGATTCCATTGGAAAGGATCGTACTTGAAACAGACTCTCCATATCTCACACCGGTTCCTTTCAGGGGCAAGAGGAACGAAAGTTCATATATACCGCACATTGCCGGAAAACTTGCACTCCAGAAAGAGACAAGTATCGAGGAAGTGGCAGAAGTGACTACAGAAAACGCTAGAAAACTATTCGGAATATGATGAAACAGGAAAGGTCTTCAATACTCCTGATATATACAGGAGGAACTATAGGAATGAAAGAGGACCCCTTCGAGCAGACGCTCAAGCCTTTTGACTTCAGCCAGATACTGGCAGAAGTTCCAGAGCTTGGGAAATTTGCGCACAAGATAGACTCGTACACCTTCACTCCTCTTATAGATTCATCGGATGTAGAACCTGCCTTATGGGTCTCCATCGCAGAACTCATCGAAGACAGATATGATGAATATGACGGATTCGTGATCCTGCACGGTACTGACACCATGGCATATTCTGCTTCAGTACTGAGTTTCATGATAGAGGGGCTTACCAAACCTGTCATATTTACCGGAAGCCAGCTGCCGATCGGTTCTCCGAGGACGGATGGAAAGGAAAACCTCATTTCTTCAGTAGAGATCGCAGCAGCCAAAGACGAGGAAGGTCACGCAATTGTTCCTGAAGTATGCATATTCTTTGACAACATGCTGATGAGGGGCAACAGGACCACCAAAATCAATTCGGACAACTTCAGAGCCTTCCGTTCAGAGAACTACCCGCTGCTTGCTGAAGCCGGCATAAACATACGGTACAACAGCAGCGCCATCATCAGACCGAAGGAGTGGGAAAAGACCCCAATATTCCACAAAGAACTTGACACGCGAGTATCGATACTGAAACTCCACCCAGGCATAACTCCCCAGGTAGTCGAACACATTCTATGCGGCAAGGAAAGCCGTGCAGTGATACTGGAGACTTACGGAGCCGGTAACGCACCATCCAAGAAATGGTTCCTGAACCTGATCCATAAAGCTGCAGAAATGGATAAGATTCTAGTGAACGTAACCCAGTGTCTGGCAGGAAGTGTCAACATGGATATTTATGCAACCGGCAAATGCCTGAAGGACGAAGGCGTATGCAGCGGTTATGACGGAACATCGGAGGGAGTCCTGGGCAAACTCTTTCATCTTATGGGAAATAGCGATGACAATGACATTGTGAAATCAAGGCTTGAGGATAATTTGAGGGGAGAAATATCAAAATAATTATTGTCTATTGAAAATAAATTGCTAAATTGCACCGCTTTTTGGGGTGGACTATACCCAATTCGGAGATAATTAACTAAAAAACAATTCAATAACTTTAATTAATTAAACACACAAAAACGATTATGAAAAAAGTTTTCATGTTTTTGGCAGTAATGGGCGTTATGGCCTTTTCTGCACAGAACGTAGCTGCTCAGGATCAGACTGCTGAGCCAACTGCAACTGAGGAAACTGCAGCTCCTGCAGAAGAGGCTGCTCTCGAGGCTCCAGAGGAAGTGCCTATGCACCAGGCTCTCAAGACTAAGTTCATTGAGGGAGGAGCTGGTTTCATGGCACTCGTTATCGCCTGCCTTATCCTTGGTCTCGCTCTTTGTATCGAGCGTATCCTTTACCTTGGTTTCTCAAAGACCAACACCAAGAAGCTTCTTGCTAAGATCGAGGACGCACTTGCTAACGGTGGCGTAGCAGCAGCTAAGGACGTATGCGCTAACACTCGTGGTCCTATCGCATCTATCTTCACACAGGCATTCATCCGTCTCGCTGACGGTCAGAGCCTTGAGGAGGTTGAGAAGTCAGTTGTTTCTTATGGTGGAGTTGAAGCCAGCAAGATGGAGCAGAACCTCTCATGGATCTCCCTCTTCATCGCCATCGCTCCATCACTCGGATTCTTGGGAACAGTTATCGGTATGATCCAGGCGTTCGACGCCATCATGGTTGCAGGTGACATGTCTCCGGCAGTCGTTGCAGGTGGTATGAAGGTCGCTTTGATCA
>JAFQGK010000063.1 GCA_017398335.1 Bacteroidales bacterium
CACACAATGGCAGAAAAGCTCTGTGCTGAGATCATCGCAGCATATAACTGCGAGGGTGCAGCATTCAAGAGAAAGGAAGACATGCACAGAATGGCAGAGGCCAACAAGGCATTTGCACACTTCAGATTCTAATCCGGAAAACAGTAACGTAAAATGGCTAGAGATCTTAAATTCACTAGAAATATCGGTATCATGGCTCACATTGATGCCGGTAAGACCACTACGTCTGAGCGTATCCTTTACTACACCGGAAAGACTCACAAGCTTGGTGAGGTTCATGAAGGTGGAGCTACTATGGACTGGATGGTTCAGGAGCAGGAGCGTGGTATTACCATCACTTCTGCAGCTACTACTGCATTCTGGAACTACAACGGTGATCAGTATCAGATCAACCTCATAGATACTCCGGGCCACGTTGACTTCACCGTTGAGGTGGAGCGTTCGCTGCGTGTGCTTGACGGTACAGTCGCTACCTTCTGTGCGGTAGGACGTGTGCAGCCACAGTCTGAGACAGTTTGGCGTCAGGCTGACAAGTATGGCGTTCCTAAGATCGCTTATGTAAACAAGATGGACCGCGTTGGTGCAGACTTCTTCGCAGTAATCGATGAGATGAAGGAGAAGCTCGGTGCACGTGCAGTTCCAATCTGTATTCCAATCGGAGCCGAGGACAAGTTCGATGGTATCATTGACCTTGTTGCCATGAAGGCTATGATTTATGACCACAACTCTGACGCTCTCGTCAACTATCAGATCACTGATATTCCTGAGAAATATGTTGATGAGGCAAATACTTGGAGAGAGAAGCTTGTTGAAGCTGCCGCTGAGTATGATGAAAATCTCATGGAGAAATTCTTCGAGGACCCTGACTCTATTTCTGAGGAGGAGGTTATCGCAGCTCTCCGTAAGGCGACTATCGACATGGCTATCGTTCCTGCATGTTGTGGTTCATCATTCAAGAATAAGGGTGTTCAGTTCCTTCTCAATGCAGTTATGCGTTATCTCCCTTCTCCGCTTGACAAGGGTGCCGTTAATGGTACAAATCCTAATACTGGAGATGAGGAAGTCCGCCAGCCTAGCGTAAAGGAACCGTTTGCAGCCCTCGTATTCAAGATTGCGACTGACCCATTCGTAGGTCGTCTCGCATTCATGAGAGCATATTCAGGAAAACTTGATGCAGGTTCGTATGTCCTTAATACCCGTACAGGTAAGAAGGAGCGCGTTTCACGTCTTTTCCAGATGCACTCAAACAAGCAGAACCCTATCGAGTTCGTTGAGGCAGGAGATATCTGCGCAGCAGTAGGTTTCAAGGATCTCCGTACAGGAGATACAATATGTTTCGAGCAGGCTCCTATTACTCTTGAGTCTATGGAATTCCCTGATCCGGTTATCGGACTTGCAGTTGAGCCTAAGACTCAGAAGGATCTTGACAAGCTCGGAATTGCACTTGCAAAGCTTGCTGAGGAGGACCCGACATTCACTGTTAAGTCAGACCATGAAACTGGCCAGACTGTCATCAGCGGTATGGGTGAGCTTCACCTTGACATCATTGTAGACCGTCTCCGTCGTGAGTTCGGTGTAGATATCAATCAGGGTGCACCTCAGGTTAACTACAAAGAGGCAATCACACAGACTGTTCAGCATCGTGAGGTGTTCAAGAAGCAGACTGGTGGTCGTGGTAAGTTTGCTGATATCATTGTTGAGATCGGACCAGCTGACGAGGGAGTCAATGGCCTTCAGTTCATTGATGAAGTCAAGGGAGGTAACGTGCCTAAGGAGTTTATCCCATCTGTTGAGAAGGGATTCAAGTCAGCGATGTCTAATGGTGTCCTTGCAGGTTATGAGGTTCCATCTCTCAAGGTTACTCTCAAGGATGGTTCATTCCACCCAGTTGACTCTGATCAGCTCTCATTCGAGCTTGCAGCTCGTTTGGCATTCCGTCATGCTTGCCCTAAGGCAAGACCGGTTCTCCTTGAGCCTATCATGAGTCTTGAAGTTGTGACTCCAGAGGATTATATGGGAGACATCGTAGGTGACCTCAACCGTCGTCGCGGACAGATCAACGCGATGGACTCGACTCTCGGTGCACGTATCGTAAAGGCATACGTTCCACTCGCAGAGCAGTTCGGATACGTTACTATACTTCGTACAATCTCTTCAGGTCGTGCAACCAGCACAATGACATTCGATCACTACGCAGAGGTTCCTGCAGGACTTGCTAAGGAAGTTATCGAGAAGAGCGGTTACAAGAACGACGATGATGAATAATTGTTTAACTGAATTCAACGAAATTTGATATGAGCCAAGTAATTAGAATAAAACTCAAATCATTCGATCACATGCTTGTTGACAAGTCAGCAAAGAAGATCGTTGATACAGTGTCTGCAACAGGCGCTCGCGTGAACGGACCTATTCCGCTTCCGACCAACAAGAAGATCTTCACCGTAAACCGCTCGACTTTCGTAAACAAGAAGTCACGTGAGCAGTTCGAGCTCAACTCATACTGCCGCCTTCTTGACATCTACGATTCAACTCCAAAGACTGTTGACGCTCTCATGAAGCTCGAACTTTCTTCAGGTGTTGAGGTGGAAATCAAGCTCAACTAATCGAATTTATCGAAAAAAGTATTATATTTGCAAAGTGGTTCGGTAACCACTCCGAACCACTGCAAATATTTCTGGTCCTATAGCTCAGTTGGTTAGTAGCACCTGACTCATAATCAGGGGGTCCCAGGTTCAAGCCCTGGTGGGACCACGCATTGAAAATCAAGCACTTACGATGTTTTTCGTGAGTGCTTTTTCTTTTTCTGTGAACAAGAGTGAAAACAAAGTGAAAACAGAATCAGCCTGATGCAAAAAAATCCTGCACCTTATCGGGGTACAGGATTCGATAGCGGTTTTGACAAAGATAGGAACTTTCCGGCAGATCGGCAAGGGGGTCGGGGGTATGGCCGGAGTCTCGTTTTCGTTGAGGTGTGACCTTGAAAAATTTTTATTATAATTTTCTAAAAGTTCGATCATCCTCAAACATGAAGTCATCATATTTACCTGTATCCGGATTATAGTTATACTGATCATATGTCACAAACATAGTATTCCCGGTCACTACTCCCTCCTTAAAGGTCCACTGATGCCAAGGTTTACCATTAAGGTTAAACTTAACAACTTCTCCATCATAACTATATGTACCTGATTGAGCGTCACCTTTGATATTTAATTGCTTGTCTGCTTTAAAAAAGACGACACTCTTTTCAGCAAACTCTAATACCACACTTTCATCTGATCCATAACTTGATGTCCATGTAGTATTAGCCAAAGATAAATTCAATTCGTCTCCACTCTTTGAACACGACAGGAAACCGAATGCCAAAAGCATTAATAAAACTAATTTCTTCATATAACAAGTATTAAATGGTTTATTACTTCCCTTTAAAAATAGGCCCAAGAAAGGCGATAGTACACAAGAGGTATAAGCCAATAGTACCCAATATGTCCGCAAGAAAGCAAACAAGAAAAGCAAACATTACTATACCAGCCACGATCCCGGACAAGATCAAGACTCTTTTTTTAGGAGCATAATTATCCATTGAATACCATCCGAAAATCAGACAGGTAACAATGATCACTCCCAATATGACACCTAGCACCCACATAAAAAGCATGGACTAAACCATTCTCTGTTGAGGTCTTAGGACTAACCTTGCGACAGAACGACTCAGCCCATGCAAAGCATGAGCATTAACAGTCATTCCCGATCGCATTGAAGTGTCCTAAGTTCCAACAGCGAGAATAGCGGTTAACGCATAAATTTCAGTATGTTCTGCAAA
>JAFQGK010000064.1 GCA_017398335.1 Bacteroidales bacterium
ATCCCTATACGGGATAACTGCATCACCAACTGATGGAAGCAGTGCTTTGATACGATCATTAACTTTCCCTGCCTTATTGGTCACAGGCTTCATCAAGCCATCTACAAACTTCTTGAAATCTGTTGTTGTCACCATAACTTCATACTTCTGTATTTTCTTAATCTCACCCTTCAAATATTCTATATATGTATATAAGATTTGTGCTACAAAGATACAAATAACCTCTAAATATAGCAGATTCTATCATATTTATATAAACCAAAATCAAAGATATCGCATAATACAAAAGGACAAAACTTAGCTTAAAAATGAATAGTAAAGTGGCTCTGACTCCAACCTCGGTTTCAGAGCCATTTTTGTACCTTTTCGAGATGAAAAATGCGATTATTTGCAAGTTTTTGTACCTCGGGTTTTGATATTCAAGAAATTACACTTACTTTTCGCCTGCGACGCAATTTAGGCGGCACCTCGGAAATGCCCAAACAAGTTTGGAATTTCACTCGGTTTGCACTAAATTTGCCATTCCCAAATGGAGGTACAAGGCGAAAAGTGCGTTTAAAATCACTAACTTACACATACTCAACGAGTTGCCTACGGCGAATATTGGTTGCACCTCGGCATAGTAAGCAAGCTTCCTCTGCTCTCGATTTGCACAATATTTGTCCAAATGAGTGGTTGTACCTTTTAGAGTGCTAAATGACTGATTGATAATCATCTACACTTTCTGCATCGACAAATATTTTTTATATCTGGTCAGCAATGAAGTTATTGACATGTCCTTTCTTGGTGACGAAGACAAAGAGATGTACAAACAGAGCATCGCGGCAAGACTGAAGAGGTTGATTGCAGAGAGAAAGGATGTTTAAATTATGGGGGTATTCCTAACATATGCTCCTAATGGAAGTGGAGCGCTTGTCCACGTTGATGATGTCGCCAATGGTGCAAAGTGTGAGTGCCATTGTCCGTACTGCAATGCACCGTTACATGCTAAAAATGGCGGACATCAAAGAGAGCATCATTTTGCGCATGCACACGGTAAAGAATGCGAAGGAGTCTACGAGTCAGTTTTACACATATTGGCCAAAGAAATCCTCCAGGAAACAGGCAGAATAATGTTGCCTAAATCTGATGATAGTCACTTTCCATCTGGTTCAGTCCGCATTCACAATGTTGAGATTGAGAAATTTAATGAGCGCTACGGAATTAAACCTGATGCTGAAGGTATTATGGACAATGGAGAACGTATTCTCATTGAATTCTATGTCAGTCATAAAGTAGATCAAAAGAAACGTCAAATCATAGTTGACAACAATCTCAAGTGTATTGAGATCGATATTAAATATCAAGCTCTCAACAAAGTTGAATTGAAGAAATTCTTGACCAATACAGACAAAGGTCGAAAATGGATACAAGCAACTCCACAATCTCCTAAATCAAAGAGTTCTTCCAATAGTTCAAAAAGGGACCCAATGTATGAGAAAACCAGAGACATCATAAAAGATATATTTGATAACGGCACTATCATCATTCATCCGCATGGTCCTTACAAGTCATTTGATTTGCGACAATTGGGATATGATGTTTGCGAAATTAACAAGAGATTTCGGGGTTTTAAATCAGACTTGCTATTATATAGAAGCCAGAAAAAAGATGGTTACATATCTATAAATTTACGCGGCCGGAGCCGCTACGAAGACTTCGAGTTCCCACCTGAGCTCCGTATAATTGACATTGTATTCAAAGCGTTAAGCAGCACAGAAGATGGCGCTAGGAAAAGGATGAAAAACGGAGATCTGATTGACGATGGTGGTATGACGATCGAATACTATGGGTTCAAATAAAGATAGGGAGAAAAGTCAAAAAAAATAGGGAGAAACCATGGAAATCACGACACTGTTAGAATATTCAGAGCGTTCGGAGCTGAGGGCTTGGATGCAGGAGAATCACTCCAAGGAGAAGGAGTGTTGGGTGGTCATGAGCAGGAGCAAGACTCCCCCTCAGGGCATACTGCCATACATCGATGTCGTGGAAGAAGCCCTGTGCTTCGGATGGATTGACAGCACTCTGAAGAAGCTTCCTGACGGCAGACTCGCACAGAGACTGTCTCCGAGAAGAAAGAACAGTCATTGGACCAGACTCAACATAGACAGATGTCGGGATCTTGAGGAGCGGGGGCTGATGACACCTGCCGGCAGAAGAAAAGTCTCAAATCTGGTGCGATGTGTTCTATGCATCGGAGCTTTGTCCATAAGCCTCATCATTTTCTGAAGGCCTCTGAACTACATTGTAAAACCTTTGCGCACATGGATGCCATTTCTACGACAAGTACTTGATCTCCGCGTGCTTAGGGGTGTGACCTTAGTTACCCTTAAGCACACAAATATGATGCACATACTGTCAAATGCATGCTACCGTGCTTAGGGGTCACATAAAAGTGATGCATCCAAGAGATTCGATCCTCTGCATCTGTGGCGGGGAGTCTAGTTTTATGATTCATATATTGCAAAAAATCAAAATTTTCCCAACCTTTTGCAGCTTTGCTCCGTCTAACGATTAAAACCGCTCAAAAGCGGCCGGAATTAAGTTTAACACCAAAAACAACAATTATGGATTGGGATATTATTTTACCACTCGGTGTCTGTGTTGTACTGCCTGTGATGATCGTATGGCTTGTTACAAGAGCACGTCAGAACGAGACAAACAAAAAGACCGAAATCATGCTCAAGGCAATTGAAGCTGGAGCTACGCTTGATGCGAATTTATTCAAGGACGCTCATAAAAAACAGAAAAGCACGAAGGAGCGTCTTCTGAATCGTCTTGTATGGGGTTGTGCGACATCTCTTCTTGGAGTAGCATTAGCTACTCTTGGTATTGTTCTGTGGGTAAACTGGAACGGCACGACATCAAACGACTCATTCGTAGTGCCACTTATTTTTGCCGGGATTTTTCTTGCAATTGGTATTGCTCTATTCACAGGTTTCTTTGTCGGTCGTAAGATGCTGGCCATGGAAATGGAAGCAGAAGCAAAGGCACTGGAGCAGAAATAATCACATATGACCCAGGAGCGTTTCATAGACCTTGTCAGAGCAGAGCAGGAATCACTGAGGAGATTTCTGCTTGCCCTGTGTGGTGGAGACGCATCCCTTGCTGATGACATTGCCCAGGACGCACTGGTCCGTGCCTACGTCGCCTCCGGTTCGTTCTTGGGGCTGTCAATGTTCAGCACATGGCTGTTCCGGATCGCATATAACTGTTATGTGGACCACCACCGGAAGCCAAAGCTGGAAACGGTATCCTCAGACACCAGGCAAGCCTTGTCTGTTCCGGCTGCAGATGAGACAGACTCCGGATTCAGACATCAGAGGCTCTATCAGGCGCTGGAATCTCTACCGGAAAAAGAAAAGGCATCCATCGTACTGCACTATTTCGAAGACCGGAGCATAAAGGAGATTTCCTCGATACTGAAGATACCGCAAGGTACGGTGAAATATTACCTGTCCACAGGACGCAACCACCTCAAATCCATACTGCAATGAAAAACAAAGATATAGAATCAATCCTCAGAGACAGCAGACCTCAGGTACAGGATAACCCGACATTCCTGCTGGAGGTACAGCAGAAGATGCGTGCTGTGGAAGGAATCAAGAATGAAGTCGACAGGCAGAGGAGATACGGAAGGACCGCTCTTATCCTGGCTCTCGTTTCAGGTCTCATTCTTGGGGCAGTTGCAATGTCCCTTACCTACCTATACCCTATGGACACCACTGCTATCAGTGACGGTATCCTTTCAGATATAAGGGTCTTTCTCGAATCATACAGACAATACCTTCTTCTTCCGATTGCCGGATGCGCCATTTCATTGGGCGTAATATTCGGACGTCATAAAAATATGTTTGTGAATTCATAGAGATATCTTTACACCGATAAATCGGAATTTGCCCTCATCCCCGGCTTGACCGGGGATCAAGGTTTACTCGACTGAGAGCTGTGACAGATTTTGAGCAAAAAGTGACACAGCTATGGCGAAATCAGTTATAAAACGATGAAAATCAATAGCGCTGTGTCACAAAATACAGAAAAACTGTCACGGCTCTTAAATATTAAATTCCCATTTATCAGTCCGTCCTTACACATAGTCTAAAAGAAAAGCCTTGATCATCAAGGCTTATTGTGTGTGTTAGCAAGTTCCTCAGAATCGAGGATGAGATACCTGCAATGGTCTTGCATCTATAAAACAAACATCTGAATAACCTTCCAAGTTGCTATCATAAGGCAGATTGTCTAAAAGTCCTTGAATGTTGCCGTTTGGTGTTATTCAAATAATTATGGCGAGATTATTGTGCATAAGAATCATTATCGAACAAAATATTCAAATTAATGAAGACTAAACTGATCCTCTCGACCGACAAAAAGACTGCTAAAGAAGGGGAATTCATCGATATAAGATGGGATTGTCAGGTATGCCCTGATTCTCTGATACTGACTTTCGACTCCGGACACAAGACTGACAAGATAGCAGTATCCGACAGAGGATCTACAAGGATTGCCGTACCGAACTGCAAAGGGAAATTCCATATCAGACTGATTGCAGGAATCTCAGGCAAGAAAGTGACGGAAGAAGTCGCAGTCCGAGTCCTTAATGTCCGCACGAAAAAGCAGAATGCCAGATCCAAGGTTGGAAGATTCAGACTATGGGGAGAGAAACTTCATGCCAGTTGGTGTATCTTCAGGGCTCAATGCAAATATTGGTGGCTCTCACAGAAGAAGTGGCAGAAAGCATTATGGATCACCCTGCTGATCCTTTGGCTTGGACTGCTCGTATTCTCATTTGTAAAGACTCCGGCACCGATGGCATCAGACTCACAGACAGCATATTTAATGAATCTTATATAATGGCAAAACTAAAGATAACAGAAATAGGACGGAACTGGTGGAACCGCAGGTCTCGTCGTGACATATATGTGAATGGTAAACACTCAGGCGTGCTCACAGGAGAGGAGGTCGAGATAGAAGTGGAACCAGGCCCCTGTATGGTGACCGTTCAGAACGTATTCCCTTACTTCCGTTCCACAGCATATATAAACATAGAAGATAAAGCCTCCAATCACGTTGACTTCCGTGATACTAAATGGTTTTTGAACTTCCTTATGGCTGTTAATGTGGGATTAATGTTATTAAGAAGCCTGTTCCCGATGCCTATGATTGTCAGAAAGATCAGCAACATAGATACATATGTGTGGATTGTATTCAGTCTCCTGAATCATAACGGATATTTCAAGACTTTCGCCTACTCCAGAGTGGCGTTGTGTGATGCCGATTAAATCAGAAAAGCCCACTCTACAATTGCTCAGGCATCCGCTTCTGAAAAGTAGAAATCCTGAAATATCTCTTACGAATCACAATTATATGGATAAGCCAGATGGCGAACAGACCTTCTGAGATTATGTGATATATTGTGGAATATGGCTTCTGAAGATTCAGAAACAGACTTGCTGTCCATAAGATCATATCAAGGGAGAAGACGATATCCCAATATTTCTCCTTATCCTCGAATTCCAACACATTATCCACACCCTCGTCAATCTTGACTATCGCAGAAGTCTTTATAAACGGAAAGACACTCTGAACAGTGAACTCATAAATCCCTTGCGGAATATTGATGGTCACTGACGGAGTACGCATCAGCCCCAGCAACTGCCCTCCGATCAGAATCTTATGAGGCAGCATCGGGGTGAACTTCCGTTTCTTCTGTATGATTGTCAGCCTTGCCATATCGTCTGCAAATTTAGACAATTAATTCCATTGTCCGGATGTCAGTCAGATATTCCAAAGGAGTGTAGGATTGGTCTAAATAGATGTACTCATTATTTTCATAGTTAGTTTTTGTATTGTCCCGTACCGGTGTGAACCGGAGCGGGACTTTTGCTTTTTGAAGGCAATCAGGATGGTCAGTTGTTCAATGAGGCAAGAGGGATTGCGAATGTGTGTCTACCGCAGGGGTGGAGGTAGCATATTCCTGAACAGTCGACCGTATTTAACAGACTCAACAGTTTTGAGAGAGATTTGTTTATTCAGATAAACATTTGCGGATACAAATGAGTGAAGCCGGGATGGGCTTTGATTTCTTGCTATTATTATGTAATTTTACACCGATAAATCGGAATTTAACTATGAAACAAAAGGTTGGAAACATTGTATTATGTATATGCCTGTCTATTACGTTCTTCGCTTTCGGAATGGTAATCGGCGTTCGGACACAATTATCGGAGACGACTGTATATGAAGAGGGTATTCCCATTGTGTGTACAGTAACTGCTCATATTTATCCAACAGGTACGAATCCTACAAATTCCACTTTTCGTATTAGGTATTCATATGAAATATACGGAGAAACTAAAACAGATTCACAACACGTTTCGGAGGAATTGTTCTATCGGCTGAGTGTTGGAGATAAAGCATTGGGATTTTTATATAAAAATCAGTCAAATGTTCTATTTGATGTACCTGTCATTAGTTCAGATGAACAAGGTATAACAATTAGATAAAAAAACTAAATTCGAATTTACCTGTCGGCAATCACCATCCATGTAACCCCTAAGCACGGTAGGATGTCCTAGAGAGTATATGCATCATATTTGTGTGCTCAAGGGTAACTAAGGTCACACCCCTAAGCACGCGGAGATCAAGTACCTGTCATCTATCTGGCATCCACGTGCGCAAAGGTCTGGAAAATTCGTATATTTGTGACTGGAATTGCAGAAAAAACCGCAGCCCACGAACATGAAACAGATATACTTCGCAGGAGGGTGCTTCTGGGGCACCGAGCATTACATGGGATCGATTGATGGCGTAGTCCGGACTGAGGTAGGCTATGCCAACGGCAATGTGGCCGACCCTACGTATCAGCAGGTATATACCGACCGGACGGGGCATGCGGAATGCGTAAAGGTGACGTACGATAACGAAAGAATCTCGCTCCCAACGCTATGCAGACTGTTCTTCAGGTCCATCAATCCCCTTTCACTAAACCGTCAGGGCAATGACTGCGGCACCAGATACCGGACCGGAATATATTGGACTGACGAAACCGACCGTACTGAGATCGAGCAGGTATATGATGAAGTAGAATCGGCATACAGTGAGCCGCTTGCGGTCGAAAAGGGTCCGCTGAAGGCATTCTACCCTGCCGAGGAATATCATCAGGACTATCTGGTAAAGAATCCGGAAGGATATTGCCATCTGTCTTTGTCGACAATGAGGTTGGCAAAGGATTATTCGAAGCTTATCCGTGATCTCAGGGCCGTTTCCAACGAAGAAAAGAAGTCAGTGCTGCCACGTTTCTTCAAGACCGGCAAAGGAGAATATGGCGAGGGCGACAAGTTCCTGGGAGTAGTCGTACCGGAAACGCGCAAGGTGGCCAAGGCTCACAAAGAAGCTTCATACGAACTGATCAAGGTCCTTCTGGAAAGTGAATGGCACGAATGCAGGCTTTGCGCCCTGCTCATTCTCATAGAGAAGTACAAAAAGACACCTGAAGAGGCAGTACAGTTCTATCTGACACATCTCAAAGGCATAAATAACTGGGATCTGGTAGACCTTTCAGCTCCTTATATTCTGGGAGATCATCTGGTCAGACATCCAGACCATAAGGTGCTGTACAATCTGGCAGGGTCGTCTGTCATGTGGGAACAGCGCATTGCAGTCGTATCCACACTGATGCTTATTCGCCACGGTCAGTATAACGATACAATCGCACTGGCTGAACAGTTTCTGACCACAAGGCACGACCTGATGCAGAAAGCCACTGGCTGGATGCTACGCGAAATAGGCAAAAGAGACAAGGATCTTCTCGTGGCCTTCCTGGAAAGACACAAGACCAAGATGCCACGGACCATGCTCCGGTACGCCATTGAGAAGTTTTCTCCAGAAGAAAGGAAAAGGTTTATGGACAAATGATACAGGAATATATATTCAAAGAACTATGAAAATCATAATCACAGGTACAACAGGATACGTCGGCGAAGGCGTAATGCTCGCCTGCCTTGATAATCCGGAGATCGAAAAGGTCCTCAGCGTCAGCAGAAGGCCGACCGGGCACACCCACCCGAAACTGGAAGAGTATATCGTTCCGGAGTTCATGGACTTGAAAGCAGGTGATCCGAAATTGCAAGGATATGACGCGGTGTTCTTCATCGCAGGCATCAGCAGTGTCGGCCTGAAGGAAGAGCAGTATGTCGGAATCAGTCATGACATACCGCTTCACTTTGCAGATGTTGTCGGTCCGAAGGAGAATATGACATTCATCTATCTGAGCGGAGCCGGCAACTACAACAGCAAGACGCAGATGTGGGTTCGGGTGAAGAAGAGCACCGAGGACGCACTGGTCGCCATGCCGTTCAAGGGAGCATATAATTTCCGTCCATGCATCATGTGGAGATACAAGGGTCAGAAGCGTATCCAGACGATGCAGTACTTCTTCTGGGCCATGTACCCGTTCTTCAAGCTCGTCGGCATGTGGAACAGAATGAGCGAGGTCGCTGACGCAATGATTGCCGCATCCAGGAACGGATATCACAAGGCCGCCATCGAGTGCAGGGATATTTCTAAATTAGCAAAACAATAAAATCATGATACTTACTACAACACAGTCCATAGAAGGACGCACAATCGTGGAATACAAGGGAATAGTATTCGGAGAGGTTATCAGCGGAGTCAACGTTTTCAAGGACTTCGGAGCAAGCATCCGCAATATCATCGGCGGACGCTCAAGTTCATACGAGAATGAGCTTCTCTCAGCCAGAACCAAGGCATTGAGGGAACTTGAAGACAGGGCAAGGGCAATGGGAGCCGACGCAGTCGTAGGAATTGACATCGACTACGAAGTACTCGGCGAAGGCGGCGGAATGCTTATGGTCACTGCATCAGGAACTGCCGTAAGACTAGGATAAGGATATGGGACATTACAACATTAATTTCAGCCCGACAGGAGGAACACGAAGAGTAGCAGACATTCTTGTTGAAGGACTGCAGGGAGAATATCAGCAGATCGATCTCTGCCATGAAACAGATAACATTGACTTGAATGAGGGTGACGTATGCCTGGTATCCGTACCGTCTTATGGCGGAAGGGTTCCTGCAGTAGCTATCGAGCGGTTGAAGAGAATTACAGGCAATGGCGCGAAAGCGGTTCTGAACTGCGTATATGGCAACCGTGCGTGGGAAGATACGCTGACTGAACTTCAGGATACGCTTGAAGGTCAGGGGTTTGTATGCGTCGCAGCACTTGCGACAGTGGCTGAGCACTCCATCTTCCGTCAGTTTGCAGCAGGTCGTCCCGATGATGAAGACAAGGCCGAGCTCATTGAAATGGCAGCCAAGATTCAAGACAGACTTAATATCGGTTTCAATGGCAAGCTGGAACTTGAAGGAAGCCATGGGACATACAAAGTCTTCGGCGGCACTCCCCTGAAGCCGACAGGCAATGATAACTGCTCCGGATGCGGACTCTGTGCCAGGGAATGTCCTGTCGGCGCAATTGACGCAGCTGATCCGAAGAACACCATCCTTGAGAAATGCATCAGCTGCATGAGGTGCATCGGCATCTGCCCGAAAGGCGCGAGAAATGTGGATCTGAACCTCTGGGGCATGATGGCGGAGAAGATGGCTCCGGTTCTTGGCGGGAGAAAGGAGAATCACCTGTTCATATAGCAGATCCGACATGGAAAAGTATTACAGACATTTCAAAGGGAATATATATAAGGTTCTCAATATAGCAATGCATTCCGAGACTTTGGAAGAGATGGTCGTATATCAGGCGATGTACGGAGAGAAAAGCATATGGGTAAGGCCAAAAGCAATGTTCGAAGAATTAATTGAGAAAGATGGCAGGTCCATCAGACGTTTCGAGCCGATATCCGAGGAAGAAGCAGAAAAAGTTATCAACATAATATAGAGCATCTATGGCGAAACTTAGCAGAAATGCCATCATAGGTTATCCTGCCGGCATCATCACCGGCATTACATATGGACTGAATCCCCTATTTGCAAAGCCCCTCATGAACGACGGGGCTTCTACTGAAGCCATCCTTTTCTTCAGATATCTCATTGCCGTAGCCCTGCTTGGTGCATATCTGCTGCTGAAGAAAGAAAGCTTTAAAATTAATCTTAGGCAGGCCGGTGTCCTGCTGGCGCTTGGACTGCTTTTTACTGCAAGCAGCACCTTCCTCTTCGAGTCATACAAATACATCGCATCCGGTCTTGCAACTACGCTGGTGTTTCTCTTCCCGGTCATGGTCGCAATCATCATGGTCTTCCTGAAAGTCGTTCCTTCATGGCCGGTATGGCTGTCGATTGCGGCAACATTCGCAGGAGTCGTGATAATGACAGGAGGAGGCGGTTCGGAAGCGGTCAATCCGATTGGAGTATGGTTTTCCATAGCATCTGCATTTGTATATGCTCTCTTTATCGTAGTGATAAACAGAAGCAAGGAAATATCCTCAATATCTAACTCCCTATTGACCTTCTATGCCCTTCTGGTGGGAACAGTCGTATTCTTCACAAGAAGCATATTATCCGGCGCTGAGCTTATGACCGGCCTTGACAGAGGGATGGCCTGGCTCAACCTTATCGGACTCGCAATCCTTCCTACGATAGTATCCACAGCGACCTTGGCAATCGCGACCAGGAATATCGGAGCAACCAAAGCTTCAGTCCTGGGAGTCTTCGAACCGATTACGGCCATCCTGGTCGGAACTCTTGTCTTCGGAGAAGCACTTACGCCGAACATTATCACGGGCATCTTGATTTCTATAGTTGCCGTGACCTTTATGATCATAGTGACCAAACGATAGACGCATGGCCAAGAAGACCATCATATCGGATGTTGTACTCAGGGTCGGTCAGAGCGTTGTCCTGATGGATTCCAACCTTAGAGGCAAGATTATCGGACTCGGCAAGACCGTTAGAATAGAACTCGATGATGGCCTTGTCATCGAATCATCCTACGGAGAGTTTGCAGTCACTGACAAGGCGGAGATTGCCAGTCTCAAAGACACGAAGGTCAAGGCAAAGAGAACTATTGCAGCTTCCAAGCAGACGACTCATACGAATCCTGACGGATCTCTTACCATTGACCTGCACATCGAAGCTATTCCCGGAGGTCGCAATATTCCTAAAGGCCAGCAGTTGCAGTTTCAGATGGAGACTTTCAGAAAGATAATCAGAAATAATCTGTCACACAGAGGAATGAAGCTCACCTTCATACACGGCATCGGTGACGGCATACTGAAAGCTGCAATCCGAAGGGAACTGGACGAAGTCCTTGCCCTCAGATGCAGCTATTCTGTCGGTGACCCTGCGGTCACAGTCGTAACTATCCGATGATCAGCAGCGGCTGCGGGAGCAACCACAATCTTGCTCCAGAACCTTTTATAGTCCGATTTCTTATTTTGTAATATCTTCACCTGCTGAAACCCAGCCTCTGAATCCTGTCCCAAGTTCCAGAACCTCATATCCTTTCTCTGCAAGAATACGTGCAGCAGTCTTGCTGCGGTTGCCGCTACGGCAATATAGGGCTACCGGCCTATCCTTCGGAAGTGTCTTGAGTGCATTTTCTGTATAACTATCCTCCAGGACATCTATATTGAAATGCGTGCCAGGGATATGTCCTTCAGCATGTTCTGCCGAAGTACGTACATCCAGCACAACGTATGACGTATCTGCCACTGCCTTTGCAAACTCAGTCACGCCGACTGTCTTGAACTTACCGGTCTGTCCAAAGAGACCGAAGAATGAAAAACTCATAACTATAGTTATTAGTAATCTCTTTATCATAGTATTACAATTTCTCTCTTAATAAGTGCCTGATTACATCAATCCTGATCCTGCCATCGGCCGGACAGAAAGGGTGCCGGAACATAGCATAGACACCCTGCAACTGCACATTTTCGTCTTACAAATATACGGAATATCTGCAGAAAAACATATCTTTGCCATCCATAAAAGATGGCTGAAGTTTTAATAGATGACACATCGCAGAGCAACATGGAAAACATCAGAATAATGATACTGGATTTCGACGGAACATTGGGAGACACCGCCGGAGTGATCGTAAAGACAATGCAGGCTACAATCAAGGAACTGGGACTTCCCTCCCGTTCTGACGAACAGTGTGCTGCCATGATAGGTCTCAGACTTATCGAGATACCTCCCGTTCTCTTCCCTGAATGTGAATTGGACGGCGAATACTATGCAAGTACATACCGCAGACTGTTCCATGATTTCAATACAGATGGAGCAGTTGAATTGTATCCTAATGTACTTGAGACCCTTGTAGAACTGAAAAAACGCGGAATCATTCTTACGATCGCCAGCAGCAGAAGCAAAGCATCACTGACTGAATATGTAAGTGCGCTCGGGCTGGAATCCGTAATCAGTTTCGTTCTTGGAGCTGACGATGTGAAGGATGGAAAGCCAGCTCCGGAAGCAGTAAACAGGACACTTGAGGAGTTCGGTTTTCTGCCTGAAGAGGCGCTTGTAGTCGGAGATACGACATTTGACATTCAGATGGGTAAGGCAGCAGGAACCAGAACCTGCGGAGTGACATACGGAAACGGCAGCATAGAAAGTCTGGCAGATGCCGACCGGATCATAGACGACTTCAGGGAACTGTTACGTTAAACCCGTTTATATAAAGAAGAAGCTGACTAAAAAGTCTCAGACCACTGTCATGCCGAGCGACCAACGGGAGTCGAGACATCTTTACACATGTCTGTATTGAAGATTTCTCCACTCACTTCGTTTGGTCGAAATGACAAAGCGAGACTTTTTAGTCAGCTTCTTGCAACATATTACTCTGCCGGAGTCCATTTACATCTCACAGGCGAGACAATTGCTCCATCTTTCTTGAGCTCTGCAAAAACTTTGTCAACAACCTTTCTGTCCAGACCGGACAATGTTGCAACTTCTCCCGCTGCGACAACATATAAATGTTTCCTGTTCATCTGCTATCTGTATTTTGTGAAATTGTACTTCTGTCTGACTGTCTCTTTCTCTGCGTCGGGAAGACTGTTGAAATATGCCTTCCATCCCGGACAGAAATTGATATGCCATCTCCAGAATTTTCCGACAAAGGAATCCGGCTTTGAATCGTGCTTTGCCCTC
>JAFQGK010000065.1 GCA_017398335.1 Bacteroidales bacterium
GCCGCAATAAGGGCACCTTTCACGACGAGTTTTAGCCATAAAAAATAACTTTGATGAAAACGTTTTCATCAAAGTTGTTGTATCTAATTGTATTTCAAGTAATTACAAAGGTTTCACCAACCATTTTTGGCAATTATACCATAATGTTAAACCGTCCAACTTTTGGGGGTCACATCAATTCTAGAAAGCCTTTTTTGTTTTTTGCTTCATTCAGACAGCTTCTGCCTTCCTGTTGTTCAGATCGGCGGTCAGGTACATCACTACACAGAGGAGGATGAACAGTATAAGTGAACCGACCAGCAGAGCATAAGTCTCCATCTGCAGCAGGATGTAGTTCACTCCATATACTGCTGCAGTGAACAGTCCCAGCATATACGCAGCCTTGTTCCTGAGTATAGCCTTGAAATATAGGATCAGGGCCGCGGTAGTCATAACCGCTGCAATAAGGTATGCGTAGCCGAACACTACTAACTCTGAGAATGAAAGCAGCAGTGAATAGAAAAGGATAAGCGACAACCCGATAATCGCATATTGCAGAGAACTTATTTCCCTTTTGGTCAGGAACTCCACGAATAGACCTGCTACAAACACCAGAATGATGATCAGTATGCCATATTTGGCAGATCTGGTAGCCTGTTGATAAGGGTTTGCCGGCTCGATGAACTTGACCCCTAAGTTGTTGTCATGATTATTTACGTTCATCCACAATACCTTCCAGTCAGCCTCAAATCCATCTTCGTTTACGTCTCGGTTCTCTGGAAGGAATCCTCCCTGAAAGCTCGGGTGAGGATATTGGGATTTCATATGAAGAGTCGTCGTGTGTGCATAGGTTTCAAATAAGAGGACTTCAGTGCCTTTCAGCCCCATTGTTATTTCATAATCAATCAGGTCGCCTTCCTTAGTACCCTCAGGAAAATTGACTGTAGCTCCCAGATATACGTCATCTTTGATCTGAGACTTTTCGAATGTATATGTCTTGTCTCCAAAACGTAATTGTGGTATGTCAGCCAGCCCTTTGAAGTCTGAAATATCAAGGTGTATCTCGTTTTTCACTGCATTGATCGAGTTAGCATCCGGAGCAATCTTTCCTGTAATCTTTACTGATGAATTGTATACGGTTACATCATATAGAGACCGATGCAGATTTTTTGTGTCAATGTCCGCATCGTAGTTCACCTCGTAACTCATGCATGTATTGGACTGCATTGTAGTTTCAGAAGGGTTTGCCGCAGACTTTACAACCACTGTACTCATCAGCCGAGGGGCAAATACAGTCTGATTCCCGGCATATGAATCGGCAATCTCGCGTTTGACATCCGCCAATGTGTATTCGCGTTCCCTGATAAGTCCTTTAACCATCTCCAGAGGTATGAGAAGAAGGAGTGTTATGACAGCCAGAAGACTGAATTTCACTACGGTACTCTTTGTGTTTGATTTTTTAGGTTCTGTCATTGCTATATGCTTTTTGATTATTGTTCAAGATCCAAATGTTTAGACATGTTTGTGGCTTCTGTTGTGGTAATCTTCGAAAAGTTACAGCAGCGTGATCAGGGTGTCGATGTCGGCGTCGGTTGTGGCCCAGCCGGTGACGAAGCGGACAACGCTCTCGGTCTCTCCGCGCGGTCCCCACATTTCAAAGCTTGCATTCTCCCTCAGTCTGTCTATCACCTCATTCGGTAGTTTGAAGAACTGCTGGTTTGTCGGCGAATCTACTTCCACCGGATATCCTTTAGCCTTGAATGCTTCTTTCAGACGCAGGGCTTTCCTTACGGTATCGCGGGCGATCCTTTCGTAGAGTCCGTCAGTGAAGAGTGCCTCGAACTGAACTCCAAGAAGCCTGCCCTTTGCCAGCAGGGCGCCGTGCTGCTTGATAAGAGGAAAGAAGTGCTTCAGAATGTCAGGATTGGTGATGACTACCGCCTCTCCGAACAAGGCTCCAACCTTAGTTCCTCCTATGTAGAATACATCACATAAACGGGCTATGTTCTTGAGAGTTACATTGTTACCATCTGCTGCCAGACCGTATCCCAGTCTTGCGCCGTCGATGAAAAGTGGAATGCCGGCGTCGTGACACACCTCGCTGATGGCAGTAAGTTCCTCAAGAGTATAGACTGTGCCGTATTCGGTAGGGAAAGATATGTATACCATTCCCGGAGCGACCATGTGCTCGTAAGTGTCGTCGCTGTAGAAGTTATCGATATAAGCCTTGATCTCTGATGCTACCAGCTTGCCGCAGTGAGAGGGGAGCGTCAGTATCTTATGACCGGTAGCTTCGATGGCTCCTGCCTCGTGGACATTTATGTGGCCGCTTTCTGCGGCTATGACACCTTCATGGCGTGATAGTATCCCGTCAATGACGGTTGCATTTGTCTGAGTGCCGCCAACCAGAAAATATACCCTGGCGTCTTCTTGCCCACATGCCTCGCGGATGAGTCCGGCAGCCTTTTTCGTATATCCGTCGCATCCGTAACCAACAGTGTGCTCGCCATTTGTCTCCGCAAGTCTTGCCATCACTTCCGGATGGGCTCCTGCCATATAGTCTGAATCGAAGTAAATCATGATCTTGTCCTTTGTGAATATACAAAAGTAGAGAACTTTGATTATATTTGTAGGATTAATGTAAGAAATTATGAAAAATTATATCGAAACCCATAAGGAACGCTTCTTCGATGAGTTGTTCTCGCTTCTTAGAATACCTTCGGTAAGTTCACTTGAACAGCATAAGCCGGATATGCAGCGCTGTGCTGACAGACTGGTGGAGCTTCTGCTTGAGGCAGGTGCAGACGAGGCTGCAGTGTATCCGACAGCAGGACACCCTGTCGTATTCGGACAGAAAATAATCGATCCTTCCCTTCCTACAGTTCTCGTGTACGGTCATTATGATGTCCAGCCTGTGGATCCTATCGAATTATGGCAATCTGATCCGTTCGAGCCGGAAATCCGTGACGGAGCCATCTACGCACGAGGTGCAAATGATGACAAGGGACAGCTCTTCATGCATATCAAGGCATTTGAATTCATGGTACGTGAAGGCGGTCTGAAGCATAATGTGAAATTCATTCTCGAGGGCGAGGAGGAAATCGGAAGTCCTTCTCTGGCAGCATGGGCAAAGGCAAACAAGGAGCTTCTCAAGGCTGATATCATTCTTGTGTCAGATACTACAATGATTTCAGAATCAGTGCCTTCCATCAACTGCGGAATGCGCGGACTCTCGTATGTCGAGGTCAAGGTGACCGGCCCTAACAAGGATCTTCACTCAGGACATTATGGCGGAGCGGTTGCCAACCCGATCAATGTACTCTGCGACATGATATCTTCCCTCATAGACAAGGACGGACATATAACTGTCAAAGGCTTCTATGATGATGTTGTGGAACTCTCTGCGGAAGACAGGGCAAAGCTTTCGAGGGCACCTTTTGATATGGAAGAATATAAGGAATTCCTTGATATCAACGAGGTCAAGGGAGAGAAAGGATATACGACCCTTGAAAGGACCGGAATCCGTCCATGTCTGGATGTAAACGGTATCTGGGGCGGATACACCGGTGAGGGCGCGAAGACAGTCCTGCCATCGGTAGCTCACGCAAAGATTTCGATGAGACTCGTTCCTAATCAGGACAGTGCTACCATTACAAAGCTCTTCAGCGAGCATTTCAAGGCGATTGCTCCTGACTATGTCAAGGTGGAGGTAACTCCGCATCATGGTGGTGACGGCTTCCTTATCCCGATCTCATCTCCTGCATACAAGGCGGCAGAAAAGGCTATGACCGAGGTTTACGGCATAGAACCGGTTCCTTCACGCGGAGGCGGAAGCATTCCGATCCTTGCAGATCTTCAGAGAATCCTCGAAATCGATCCTCTGCTCATGGGATTCGGACTTGAGCGCGATACAATCCATTCTCCGAACGAAAGCTACCTTCTCAAGCAGCTCTTCGCCGGAATGGAGGCAATTGCATTATTCTACAGATATTATTAATCAGCCATAATTGATTACTCCATATTATGAACAGAAAAGAATTATATCAGCAGATTCAGGCAAAGAAAAGCATGCTTTGCGTGGGTCTGGATGTGGATTTCAACAAGATGCCTGAACATGTGAAGGCTCTTGCGAACCGTGGTGAGCTTGCAATCAAGGGAGAACTCTACAAAGGCAAGGCACGTTCGATCATTGAATTCAATAAAGCGATAATTGATGCGACTGCATCTCATTGCGTGGCATATAAACCTAATCTTGCATTCTATGAGTGCTATGGAATCGAAGGAATGAGGGCGCTGGATGCTACTGTTGACTACATCCGCAGCAAGTACCCTGAAATATTCCTTATTGCTGATGCAAAGAGGGGAGATATAGGCAACACAGCCAAGATGTATGCAAAGGCATTCTTCGAGGAAATGGATTTTGATGCGGTGACCATTGCACCGTATATGGGAGCGGACAGCGTGACTCCTTTCCTTGAATATAAGGACAAGTGGGCGATTGTTCTTGCCCTTACCTCGAATGCTTCTGCATATCAGTTCCAGAATGCTCAGAAGGATGGAAAGCCTCTTTATCAGGCAGTTATGGAGGAAATGATGGAGATATCGACTCCGGATAACATGATGTTTGTTGTCGGAGCTACCAAGGCGGACAAACTTCAGGAACTTCGCGGATTCTGCCCGGACAATTTCTTCCTTGTTCCAGGTGTAGGCGCACAGGGCGGTTCTGCTGAAGAAGTAATTGCAAACGGATCCAATGAGTACGGCGGTCTGCTTATCAACTCTTCAAGAGGTATCCTCTTTGCGGACAGCACAGAAAATTTTGCAAAGGTGGCAGGAGAAGTTGCCGCTCAGACAGCAGTAATAGAATAATTCTCCACTGCGTCAGCAGAACGTCTGTTCAGAAACCGTGCTACCCCTCTGGCTGCAGAGGGAGGGGCCCACAAAGTGGGAGGGATTGTTTCTGAACAGACGTTCTGCTGATGTGATGACGTTTAGTCCAACGATTTGATAAAGAACTCCTTGCACATTCTTCGGCTTATGTCGTAGGATGTGCAGTCTGTTTTACGGATGGAGTGGTCGACAGCGGAAAGGTCGCACACATACATCTTGTCAATAAGAGACAGGAACATTTTGGAATATTTTACATCAAGATTCCTCTGCAGGTCACTGGCATATTCCATAGTCAGAATGACTTCGTCATAGCTGAGATCATCTTTGCAGAAAATATACAGGCCATATTCCCTGAAGTCGCCGTAGAACCCGGATCCGACCTTCTCTATCTTGCTGGCAATGATTCTCCTCAGAGGAAGAGCCAATGCCCAGTAATCATATTCCAGATGACCGACGTACTTGCCGTCCTGAAGACCATAACCGTAGCCGCTTCTGATGATCTGATTTACTTCATCGCGGTCTTCTTCCTGCACCTGCAGCCCTGCCATTTCACGTAACAGATTCTGAGCCACATCCTTACGTGGCTCCATGGCTCTGGTTACCTCGATACCGAGTGAACGGTCAGGCATCTGAAGGTCCGGTCTGTCCTCGTTGACAAGCTCGGCATATCCATCACCAAGGATAGTCTCAAGACTGATCTTGGCATACCTTTCAAAAAAGCAGGTGTCGAATTTACGTGAAGTTCCCATATTATTCAAGTTCTTTGGCCAGTCCACCCTCGCTGGTCTCCTTATAAAGGGAAGGTAGATCTTTACCGGTCTCTTTCATGACCTTCACAGCCTGATCGAATGATACTCTGTGTCTGCCGTCTGTATATAAAGCATAGATGCTGGCATCCAGAGCGCGTGCAGCTGCGTAGGCATTTCTTTCGATGCATGGAATCTGGACCAGACCGCATACCGGATCGCAAGTCAGCCCCAGATGATGCTCAAGGCCCATTTCTGCAGCATATTCAATCTGTGACGGTGTACCTCCCATCAGTTGGGTCACAGCAGCTGCAGCCATCGCACAAGCTACTCCGATCTCGCCCTGACAACCCACTTCCGCTCCTGAAACCGAAGCGTTGTGCTTGACGACATTTCCTATGATTCCGGCTGTAGCAAGTGCCCTGACAATCCTCTGGTCGCTGAATCCGTATACCTTCTTCAGATGGTAGAGTACTCCCGGAATGACGCCGCACGAACCGCAGGTCGGTGCAGTCACGATAGTACCTCCGCACGCATTCTCCTCACTTACCGCCAGTGCATATGAAAATATAAGTCCCCTTGTGCGCAGAACGTCTCCATATCCCTCTGCCCTTACATAATAGCTTGCAGCCTTTCTTCTCAGACCGAGAGGGCCCGGCAGGGCACCTTCCTGATCTATTCCTATTTTCACAGCATCCTGCATCACCTTCCAGACCAGTTCAAGATATTCCCATACGCCGTTGTCGCCTTCTGTCTCATCTACATATTCCCAATATGTCTTTCCGTTTCTGTTGCACCAGTCAAGAATCTCCTTCAGGGTGGACATACTGTATATTTCTGAGGAAACCTCATCCTCAATAGGTCTGTCCATGCAGATAATATCTCCTCCTCCGATGCTGTAATATGTCCATTTGTCGTAGAGGTCTCCGTCGCAGTTGACAGAGGCTATCTTCATACCGTTTGGGTGAACCTGAAGAAATTCCTTTGGTCTCCATTCGATGTCGACTGAACCAAGCCTTCTGTCGTGAGGTTCCAATGTCTCCCTGTCGGTCCATTTCCATGTGCTGTAGGCCTCTTCTATGGCTTTGTCTGTCAAGTGCCCCTTTCCTGTGGCAGCCAGTGAACCGTAAAGGATGATATGCAGATGATCGCTGTCAGGATGATTTTCAAGATAGTTGCGTACGGCCTTGAAAGGACCCATCGTATGGCTGCTCGACGGCCCTTTGCCGATTTTGTATATTTCTTTGATAGTCTTCATTTCCAGATGAATGTCATAAACATGCAAATATAGTTTTTTAAAATTAAAATCAGTCTGAAACGGGGCATAGATGTTGCCCTTGTGCATGTGGTTTTGTTTTGAATATGAAATTTAAGGTATTGATATCGGCTCTGTTGTTTACGGCTGCAAGTGTCAGACTGGCGGCTCAGAATGAGTCAGTGCAGACGGAAAGGGATACATTCCCTCATCCTATCCCTAATCTGCTGTCTCCCCAGCTTTTTATTCCGGAAAGTCGTCTGATAGGTTTCCAACCATGGACTTTTGCACCTCTGCCACGTCCGGTCGTGTATTTCATCCCTGTGTCAGGCTTTGACGGGAGTATCGGCTTCGGGGAATATTCGCTCCCTCACCCGGATAAATTCTTCTCTTCGCTTGAAGGTTATAATTCGATAAACATTCCTCAGCTGTATGTGACTGAGCAGATGATGATAGGAAACACCCTGCGTCTGGGAAAGAAGATATATTTCATGTCCGGAATATTGTACGGGGCCCAGCTAGGAGTGATGGGAAACAATTGGGGAATGGGCACGCGTGAAGGCATCATCATCCATCCGTCTTCAGTCGTGACGATCACTCTCTGGAACCAGTACTTCCAGTCGGTTTCCGTATATTCTCCTGTCATGTATCCGGATCCGACGGGAGACGGAGCGGCAATAAGAATGCCTGCAACGCCGGAAGTATTTTCCTTTGGCGTGCAGGCAACCTTTGTAGTAGGGGAGTTCATAATTGATATCGGAGCTTCAGTCTCTCCTGTCCCTTATCAGAAGAGGAAGCATTCCGAACTCCGTTACAAGTAATCCTCGAAATACATTGTGATCTTGTCGTGGAGGTGGACCCTGTCTTTACCCATCACATTGTGCTCTGCGCAAGGATATGGGAAGTAATCGACCTGGACATTGTTCTTTATGCATTCGCGTATGAAACTGAGACTATGTTCCCACACGACTACAGGGTCAATGGCTCCCTGGCATATCAGAAGCTTGCCCTTAAGGTCCTTCGCCTTGTTGATAAGGCTGGTCTTTGCATATCCCTCAGGATTTCTGTCCGGATGGTCCATATACCTCTCTCCATACATCACTTCATACCATTTCCAGTCGATTACCGGACCTCCGGCCACTGCAACCTTGAAGACGTCCGGATAGTTTGTGATGAGCGATATTGTCATGAATCCGCCGTAGCTCCATCCGTGTACGCCGATCCTGTCCTTGTCGACATACGGCAGGCTCATAAGCATCTTCACTCCTTCCATCTGGTCAGCCATTTCAGCCTGTCCGCACTGTCCGTGAATAGCCTTTTCGAATTCAGCACCACGGTTGCTCGTACCCCTGTTGTCCTGAACGTAAACGAGGTAGCCTCTCTGCGCCATATACATTTCCCATCTTCTCAGATTTGCGAGGAAAGTGTTTGTAACCATCTGAGAATGAGGACCTCCGTATACGTAGACTATGACAGGGTATTTCTTCGTCGGGTCGAAATCCTTCGGCTTGATCATCCTGTACCAGTTATCATACCTGCCGTCAGCGCTCTTTACCGTTCCGAGGTCTATCTCTGTGTAAGCATAGGCTGCCGTAGGGTCTTCAGCAGTGAGAAGGTTCTCAAGTACCTTGCCGTCTGAAGAGCACAAGTTCATCACTCTCGGAGTGTTGATGTTGCTCCATGTATCTGTATACTGTGTGCAGTCGGGGCTCATGGAAATCGTATGCCATCCTTCTTCTGTGGTCAGGCGTTCAGCCTTGCCGGTCTTGACCTTCGCCAGATTCTTTGCTGCTGATGAAGGGAATTTAAGGCTGATGCGGAAAAGGTGGTTCTCTACAGGTGATACTTCGGCTGATGTGTACCATACATGCTTGCCGTCGTTTGCCACATATGCTACATCAGCGTCGGTCTCTGTAAGTCTTCTGACATTTCCGTCGAGGTCGCAGAGATACAGGTTCCTGTAGCCGTCACGATTGTCCGTGCGGTAGATGAAGTACCGGTCCTGTCCCTTAACGAACCATATAGGGTCCTGAGGCTCTACGTATCTGTCGTTGTCCTCACTCAGAATAGTCTTGATGAAATCACCGGTTGCAGCATCGTACATATTGAGTTTCAGGTGCTTCTGACTTCTGTCGAGCACTTGTATGAAGATCTTGCTTCCGTCCGGTGACCATGTGATGTTGGTAAGATATCTGTCATATCCGAAATCGTCGGCCTTGGCATATACGGTCTCGCCTGTTGCGACATCATATATTCCCAACTGCACGTTTTCGGAGTCCATACCGGCCATCGGATATTTGATTTCCCTGAGTGTCCCGGTCCTTGTAGTGATGTCGAGAAGCGGGAAAGTCGTCACTTTGGACTCGTCCTTTCTGTAGAAGGCAAGTCTTTCGCGTGACGGAGACCAGAACAGGCCTCCCTCTATGCCGAATTCGTTACGGCTTACGACCTGGCCGTATGTTATCTGGGCGTTCTCGCTTTCCGCAACGCAGACAGTATCCCCGGCAGCCTTGACGAGGAACAGGCTCTGTCCTTTGTTTATAGCTTTCGGGAATGCAACCTGCTGTTCATCCCATTGAGGGAAGTGCCACTTTGGAGTGAGCTCTCTGGACAGAATGGTTTCTTCCATTGTAAGTATCTTCCCGTCTGAAGCATTTGCCGGACGGGTTCTGACGATGCCTGGCTGCGCAGACAAAATCAATCCCAGGCACATTGTGCCCAGGATAAGAATCAATCTTCTCATATATAACGTGTTATTCTCTTACAGATACAATCCTGTCAACTATATATTTCTGCTTTCCTCTCCATGGAAGGGTGCCGAGATACTCCTTATAGTGCAGTTCGACAGTCTTTCCTCCGCATCTCATCAGTGAGTCTGCTATTGACTTGTCAATGATCGAGAAATCGAACTCATAAGACTGGATAGCTCCTGCGTTGACTCCTTTGCCTTTACCGAATCCTGCCTGAATGGCTCTGCCTTCGTATGTCTTGAACAGGTAACCCTTGTATACCACGAAATTAAGTTCTCCTGCCTTTACTCCTTCTCCGAATACGAAATAGAACTTGAAGAAGATGAATGCGGCAAGTGCCAATGCTGCAAGCAGTGTCAGTGATCCCAAAATTTTCCCTTTCATAATCTAAATTTTCACAAAGTTAATAATTATTCCAAAATCCCGGCACAATGCAGCAGGGCTATGAATGGTGTCTGTTGTCTTTTAATGTAGGGCTTGATATTGCCGGTGTGTATGTCTTCCCAGCCTTTGGCGATGTCATAGGCATGAATGAAATCCTTGGCTGTCAGATATTCACCTTTTTCTGCACGTTTCGTGCCCGGTTTTCCTCCTTTCAGGAACAGGCAGTTCCCTACAAACGTTGCACGGAAGGATATTCCGGTAATTGTTGTGATCTCATTGTGTTCCTTGACATAGCTGACTACAAGGTGCCATATCGCAGTCCCGTCAAGTCCTTTGAATTCATCCTTGATTCTCATTTTCCTGATTTAAGACACGCAAAAATAGTGAAATATTCAGTATCTTGGGCCCGGATTACAGTGTATTATGACAAAGAAATTACAATTGACTATATTCTTTCTTCTTACGCTCATTTGCAGTAATGTGTATGCGTCTGAAAATCAATCATTTGAAAGATGGCAAGATGATAAGTTCTCTATGTTCATCCATTTCGGTCTGTACTCACATCTGGGAGGTGTCTGGAACGGAGAGCCTGTGCGTCAGGGATATAGCGAGCAGATTCAGTCCTTTGCCGGAATATTCAGTGACTGGTATGCATCAGTTGCCGATGATTTCAATCCTGTGAACTTCAATGCAGATGCTGTCGTGGCGTTGGCAAAGGATGCAGGCATGCGTTCTGTGGTCTTTACATCCAAGCATCATGACGGATTCTGCATGTTCGATTCTGCAACGACGGATTATGATAGTGTTGACGCGACCCCGTCCGGAAGGGATTATGTGAGAGAACTGTCAGACGCCTGTGCCAGGGAGGGAATAAGGTTCGGACTCTATTTTTCGCTGATTGACTGGCATTGTCCGTATGCCTTTCCTATATCAAGTCATAATGCGGATTTCATAACGGAACAGCATCATGAACTGAACAAAGCTCAAGTAAGAGAACTTCTCACTTCATATGGACCTGTATCCGAACTATGGTTCGACATGGGTGCTCTTACCCCAACGCAGAGCCAGGAACTGTATTCTCTGGTAAAGGAAATCCAGCCGGAATGTATGGTGAGCGGCAGATTGGGAAATGATGTGTATGACTTTGCCGTGATGGCAGATAACAGGTTGCCGGAAAGACAGTTGCATGCTCCGTGGCAGAGTGCGGCTTCAATGTTTCCCGAGACTTGGAGCTGGAGGAGCTGGCAGGAGAGGGGAGATGTCGGTACGAAGGTCAGCGAGAAACTCAAAAGTCTGACGGATGTAGCCTCAAGGGGCGGAAACTATCTTCTGAATATCGGTCCCCAATCTGACGGAAGCGTGGTGCCGTTTGAGCGTGAGGTACTCATGCTAATGGGTCTGTGGCTCAAGGAAAACGGTGATGCCGTGTATGGTACTTCTCCTTCTCCATACAGGAATCTCTTCGATTGGGGGTGTGTTACTGTAAAAGGCAACAGAATGAACCTGATCCTTACCGGAGTATACCCTGAAGATGGGAGGATTGTCTTGCCAGTGAAAGGATATCATGTGAAATCCTGCTGTACCAAGGGAGTCGGATGTATTCAAAGGAAGGAGATTCTGGAACTGCAGATAGGAAAGGATATGTTCGCAGACATGGCTGCCCCTTCCGTCATACGGCTTGACTTCGATAAGGATATAGAGCCTTTCGAGGTTTTTGCACCTCTTGATGCTTCGGCCGTTCTGGCGTGGGATAATGCTGCACCCGACTACAGCTATTCCTGTTTCGACTATTACAGCAATTACCGCAGTACCGTGGGATATAACTGGGTGATTTCCGGCAGGAAGAAAGTATCTTCTTTTGAAATCATATATACTCAGGATGAGATAGGCAGAAAGTTGCTTCTGGAGGTTGGGAATGAGAGAATTCCAGTTGAGCTCGACGGAATGGAAGCTGCTGTCGATATTCTTGAAGCGGATGTCCGGGACGTCATAATATCGCCAATCAGGGGAGGAGTGTTCGATCGTCCTTCTTCGTGGGCAGACTTTGATTGGCAATCGTTTACCGGTGAGGCACCGGAAACTGTGTCTTTTGCATCCCGTCCGTTCACAAATTATCTTTTGACTGCGGAAGTTGTCATGCAGTCAGAAGGATATACGCTTCTTGATGTGTACTCAGGAAACGGCGTGGAACTCATTGTCAATGGAGAACCGATGATGAAACATCTTAATCCCTATCGTTCCCTTCTTCATAAGGAAAGCGTGCTTCTATATCTTCAGAAAGGGAAAAATCAGGTTGCCGTCAGGTCGTATAACCGTTTTGAAAAGGTCGCTTCGGCTATGGTCGGATCAGGCGAAGGCAAGTTGTTCAGGAATGTGGTCACTCTCCCGGCTTCAGTACCGGCATCTTCCGGTTTGAAAGTACGTATAAGTGCTCTCGATAGAACATCGTCTCATTCAGACTGTCTGCTTCACAATATCCGTTTGAAAGCTGATTGATTATTTAAATTTTGGCGATTCTATAAAAAATAGCTAAATTTGCCTTAATTGTGCGGTATCGTATTCGTAAGAATGTGGTGTCTATTTGCAAGTAGCTGATTGTTAATGATTTATATATTTTAACTATGAATAAACGCCTTGGCCTTACTGTCTTAGCAACAGTTTTATCTCTTTGTGGATGCAAGGTAAATCCGATTGACGCAGGTGAACAGACCAAGCTGAATGTTGTCTTGTATGAAGGTGCTGTAGAACTGGCCGACAAGAAGTTCGGCATGTATTATGGCGACAAATATGGAAATGAAACAGGTGTGTATTATGTGGTTCTGAGTGATGCGATGTGCTATCGCTCGGGATTCGGCAAGCCTTATATGGATTCTGAAGGTGATATGCTGGTGCTGGAATTCAACGGACCTCTTCCTGAAGATGACTATAATCCTACAATACCTAACGGAACGTATGTCGTGGGAACAGAAGGCCAGACTCTTGTCAATCCTCAGAATTCATATGTGCAGCGTTTCTCCGGCAATATCCAGAGCCGCTACAGAATCGTTTCCGGTTCTGTGACAGTAGGAACGTCCCAGACTGGCGGATATGATATCTATACTACCGATCTGGTTATTGAAAAAGCCGGGATCGAATATGCTGTCAGATATTCCTACAACGGTGACATCCTCCTGCAGGATTATAAACTGGTGGCACCTTCTCTTATCGGTCTTAAGGAGGATGTCATAGATGTTCCATACGATGTAGCCGAGGGCGGTTATTACGGCAATATTTACGGCTATGGTACTGCAAACTATATGGTTACCTTGAGTACCAGAGGCTTTTCAGATGATACAAGTAATCAGCTTCCGGGCATGATGCTGGTTCTCAATCTTTTTGACGAAATACCTAAGGGAGATGACAAGAAGATCATTATCACTCCCGGCGAATACAAAGTGCAGACTTATATGAATGCAGCCGTAGGCACAATGTTATACGGACTGACAATGACAGCATCTTCTGGCGCAAGTTCTCCTTTCGGTACGTTCTTCTATCAGATAACAGCCAATGGTCAGGAGTCGATAGAGTATATAGACGCAGGTACGTTGATTGTCGATCATGATGATGATGCGGATGGAGACGGAATCTATAAATATACATTCGACTATGATTTCCAGTCATCTTCTTCCGGAAGGTCGTATACTGGACAATGGATAGGTGAGGTGCCGATTTCAGACCTCTCGACAGATTCGGACAGGGTCATTCTCTCTACCCTTGAGGATGATGTCATGTGTGATATGTCTAAGATAGAGACAGGTACACTTTCCAAGGTCGAGACACTTAAATCAACTTTGAATACTCCGGAATCTCCTAGCTTCGATCTCAAGACCGTGTGGCAGCTTCATCTTCAGCCTCGAGACTGGACAGCGGATGAAAAGAATAATTATGAATGGGATGACCGTCTTGATGTCTGGTGTCCTGACGGAGACTGTATGGTGCTCGAATTCATCCTTCCAGTGGACTCTAATGGAGAAATCGCTCCTAGACCAAATTATGAATATGTCTATACGATTCAGCCTAATTGTTCGATAGATGATCCTGAAAACTCGATGTCCTGCAGCCAGATGGGACGCCCTTATGACGATCTCTTCCATCCAGAGACAGCTGCATACTGGGGATATACGAAGTACAGCTGGTTCCCTAAGGAGTTTGACTACTGCAACGCGAGAAGAGGCTTTACCTGGGACGGATGGTTCAGAGGTGTATGGTACTATCATTTGCGTACAGGCAAGTATTTTGATATGGATGAAAATGCACCTGCAGTTTTCGGTACAGTCAAGGTAATGAGAAATGGAAATATATATTCCATTGTCTGGGATCTTCTGGATGATGCTGAGGCTCCAAATAAGATCCAGGGTGAATGGAAAGGACAGATCAGACGCGCAGTCAATATTGAAGAATAAATATATTATGGAAAGAACATTGGTTATTCTTAAGCCCGGATGTCTTCAGAGAGGACTTGTCGGCGAAGTTATTTCAAGATTCGAAAAAAGGGGTCTAAAGCTGGTTGCCATGAAGATGGTGCAGCTGACAGACGAGATGTTGGATGTTCATTATGCCCATCTTAAGGAGAAACCTTTTTTTCAGTGGCTCAAGGATGGAATGATGGCCGCACCTGTAATCCTCTGCTGCTGGGAAGGTTACAGCGCAGTTCAGGTTGTCAGGGATATGGCTGGTGCTACAAGAGCAAGCAAGGCAGTTCCTGGCACAATCAGAGGCGATTATAGTGTCAGCGCACAGGAGAATATCGTGCACACATCTGACTCGCTTGAAAATGCTGAGATCGAGCTTAAGAGATTCTTTGTGGATTCTGACTATTGCGATTATCCGTCACCGCTGAATCAGTACAAGTATGCTCCAGATGAAATGTAAATCAATGTAATGATGATAAAATCGTTGTGTACAATCCTGTTGACGGTCGGTCTTCTGACAGGATGTGCCTGCAGTAATGATACAGCTGTCTCTGAAAATTCCGGGACAGCTGTTCTTTGTGATAAGGTCCTTCCGATCACAGGCACGTTTGTAAACCTTGCATATCAGGATGTCAGGAACAAGTATACGAACCCTGTATCATCCGATATGACCGATCCTTTGCTATGGCAGGCCAAGGTAAAGGAAATGAAAGAGTTCGGTGTAGAGTATATTGTCTTTATGGCTGTGGCCAATGAGGGTAGGGCCTACTATCCATCCTCCTTGATGCCATGGCATTACCCGGAAACAAGGACCAGTCCGGTGGATGCGATAATGGACGCTGCTGCTGATTGCGGTATCAAGGTGTTCATGAGTACGGGTTGGGCTGTGGACCAGGATGACAACCTCAGGATACCCGCCATAAAGAACAGACAGATCGAAATGATGACGGAACTTGCAGGGCTATATAAGAATCATCCGGCATTGTATGGATGGTATCTGCCTGTTGAGGATTGTCTTGGTCCCGTGCTGTCTGATTATGCCGTGAGTGCTGTGAATTCTCTTTCGCAGAAAGCAAGGCAGCTGACTCCGGATAAGAAGATACTTATTTCTCCTTATGGTATATTCAACTCCGATTTCTCCGATCCACGATATGCAGACCAGATATGCAGTCTGAAAGTCGATATCATTGCATATCAGGATGAGATAGGTTGCGTCCGTGAGGACTATCCTTTGACAAGGCTCAGAGATAACTGGAAGAAGCTGAGAGCTGTTCATGACAGATGCGGAATCGAGATGTGGGCCAATTGCGAGTCTTTTGCCTGGGAGGGAAATACAAACGACAGGACGTCTGCGCTGATTCCAGCGTCTTTCAGCCGATTGCTTTCCCAGCAGGCTGCTGCGACCGCAGGAGGGGCGGAAAGGATAATCTCCTTTATGATAACAGGCATATACGAACCGTCGTCATCTTCATATCGCCTAGGCCAGCCACATTGGTCAAATGTGGCGTATGATGATTATATGGCATGGAAATCAGGAGACAGATATTGGTCTGTTGTCGAAGCATCTCTGACAGGACGTTACGGCCCTTTGGCAACCGAGGATTTCCGTGACCCAAGATGGAGATTTTATGAGGCAGACGAATCTTTGATCCATGATATGGGAGAGGAAACGACATTGAAATCAGTGCTTGTCCGTATGCTTCATTCAAGAAAGGATAAGATACTTCCACCGTCTTTATTGTCGCTTTATACCAGCATGGACGGTGAAAACTATACTCTCAGACAAATCTTATCTTGTCCGGCGTTCCCTAACGACAGACATGATACTTTCGTTGATAATGTATATCTGGATAAATTCGAACCAGTCTCTGCACGATATGTAAAGATATCTTTCAATGCAGATTCAAGAGCTGCATTTGACAGACTGGTAATAAATCCCGATCTTGATTAGAGTAGTCCCAGAACTTTGCTTCTGGACAACATACATGCTCCGATAGGGCCTCCTTTCTCTCCGAGTCTGGAGGTCTTTATCTTTGTGTCCTTGTTGATGATGTTGAGTGAGTGCTTCTGAATGGCGGCCTTTATCGGAAGCATGAGGTACTCTCTGGCTCCCGCCATCTTTCCGCCTATGACGACCAGTTCGGGATTGAATACGTTGATGATCCCGGCTATCGCTCTTCCCAGTACTCCACCTATTTCTTCAATGACCTCAATTGCAAGTACATCCTCTTCTTCAATAGCCATGAGTATGTCTTCAAGCATTATTTCCTGACCGCTATGGAACTTGTCCGCAAGTATGGATGCACGGCCTTCAGCAAGCCTCTCCATAAGGATTCTGTGCGCAGCATATCCGGAAGCTCCTGTCTCCAGACATCCTCTTTTACCGCATTGACAGATCTGGTCGTTGTTGAGCATAGGGAAGTGACCGATTTCGCCAGAGAATCCTGATTTACCGTATAGCAGTTTACCGTTCAGTATCATACCCATTCCAAGTCCCCAGGTGACATTGATGAAAAGCATGTCCTTCTCATTCTTGCCTACTCCGCATATGTACTCACCGTATGTCATGGCTCTTGAGTCGTTCTCGACGAAAACCCTGCCGCCAAGTTCCTCCTCCATCAGAGAGGCTATCGGCCTGTCTTCACCGATGAAGTATGTAAAGCAATAGCCTGTTTCGTTGTTTACGCGACCGGAGAGATTGAGGCCATATGCCAGGACCTCTTCCTCCTTGATGCCGGACTTCCTGATGTTATCCTTTATGATGGAGCATAGATTACGGAATGAATCGGCAGAACTCTCTACCTTGAACGGAATGCTGTCTATGTAATCTACAATATCTCCCCTGAAGTCAGCTATCGCTATGCTGACATGGTGCCGTCTTACATCTGTGCCGATAAAATATCCGGCTGATGCTTTAAGACCATATATGTTAGGCCTTCTTCCTCCATTCGTGTCCAGTTTTCCAAGGTCTTCCAGGAATCCTTCTTCAATCAATTCCTCTACAAGTTTGGTCGTGGTCGGTATGCTGGTGTTGAGTTCACGGCTCAAGTCAGCAATGCTGTAGCGCCCTTCTGTTACGCACAGACCAAGAATTTTCTTTTTAAGTAGAAAATTCTTGCTTTCAGAGCTATTCAGAAAAAAGTTTTTCATTTGTTCCAGTATTCCTCAATTTCTTCAAGTGTCTTACCTGTGGTTTCCGGAATTACCTTCCACATTATGAGCATGTATGGAATGCACATTGCCGCAAACAGGAAGAAAGTGCCTGCCTGGCTCCAGCCGAGAAGTACAGGGGTAAGCTGGCCGATAAGGTATGTTCCTATCCATAATGCAAATCCGGCAATGGACATCGCACGTCCGCGTACGCTGTTTGGATACATCTCTGAAAGGAGTACGAAGACGATTGCGGAGATGGATATTGCGCAGCAGAATACGTATGCAAGGAAGAAAGTGAGCATGAATCCGTTGCCGAGTCCGATCTGCGAGCCCCATGCGAAGTATATGCCGATTGCGAGCAGGCATAGGATCATTCCTGAGACTCCCCAATAAATCAGCTGCTTACGTCCGACGCGGTCGATGATGAATACGGCGAGAATAGTTGTTACCATATTCACAATACCTACGAGGACTGTCGAGAACATAGGATTGTCAAATCCTGCCTCAGAGAATATCTTAGGTCCGTAGTAAAGCACAGCGTTCACACCCATGAACTGTCCGAGAATAGCTATCGCGCTACCAGCGATTACAGCGATGAGGATACCTGGCTTGAGCAGGTCTGACCATGCTCCATTGGTCTCACCCTTGAGCGAGTTCTGGGTTACTGTGATTTCTTCTGAGACTTCCTCTGATGTCGCATATATTCTGCTGAGAACAGCAGACGCCTTGCTAAGCTTATTGTTGATAATCAGCCACTTAGGACTTTCAGGAATGAAGAATATGATGAAGAAGAAGAGTAGGGCCGGGATGGTTTCGCTTCCGAGCATTCCGCGCCATGCCTCTGTGTGCATGATCTTCTGCCAAAGGGTTACATTCCCTGTGATTGAATGGTCGATGTTTGCATCGATCACCCAGTTCATCAGGTAAGCCATCAGGAAGCCGATGGTAACTGCAAGCTGATATAGTGAAACAAGGGTACCGCGGATCTTTGCTGGCGACACCTCTGATATATATATAGGTGATACGATGGATACGATACCTATGCCGACTCCGCCGATGATTCTGTATGCTACAAGGCCGTCAAAACTACCGCATACTGCGCATCCAATTGCTGAAATGCTGAAGAGTGCAGCTGAAATAAGCATGGTGAGTTTCCTGCCGAGGTAGTCGCTGAGTGTGCCTGCTACAAGAACACCGGCAATAGAGCCGATGAGAGCGCAGCCTACGTACCAGCCTTCAAGCATGTCGGTCAGTGCAAACTGTGTCTTGACCATTGCTGTGGTACCTGAAATTACAGCTGTGTCGTATCCGAAGAGGATTCCTCCGATGGCGGCAACCACCGCCATGAATATCACATATCCTATTTTATTCTTCATAAGTCGTCATTGCCGGCGTTACCGGCAATCTCCATTATTTGATGTTAAAATATTCCTTATACCTGTTGAATAAATTACCGGCAGAACCGTAAACGGACTGAGGGCTGAGGAAGTGCGAGAACTCGAAGGTGATGGCCTTGTCATATCCGCATCTTTTAGCGGCTTCCAGCTTAAGTCTCAGCTTGTCGAACTTGATCGGGAGGAACTTGATTGGCATGTCGCGGTCGAATGTTTCGGCATTCGTCCAGCATTTCATACCGTATTTGTCAGCAAGCTTCTTGTTGACGCTGAAGAAGGCATCAAGTTCGTCATAGTCGATATGGCCGTCCTGGAATGCTACTGCGTCCACTACATCATGAATTCCGGCAAAGATCTGATTCCATTCCCTTTCATGCTGCTCTACGGATACAGCATTGTTATTTATGGCTTTATTCGTGCCCATTATGGCTTTCTTGCCGTCTATCCAAGGAGATATGAAGACAGGAAGACCTCCGGACACTTCCTTGCATTGCTGTCCCATTGCATGGAAGGCATCGACTGCACCGATTGTGTCTCGGCTGATTTCAGTACTGATGTACCATCCGCCGAAACTATCATATTTCTCACCGTACATCTTCCAGACTTCGTCAATCACGAACCTGTTGTCCTCGATCTCGCGGCTCATGTCCTTGGTGTCCCAGTAAACTCCTGAATCATAAAGGCCCAGATAGAATTTCATTCCGTATTTCTGTGCGAGCCTGCAGAACATGTCAATGAGGTCAACGGAAGGCATGTAGCAGCCCTTTTTCATCAGGTATGGCGAAGGGTAGGTTATGAATTTCCTATATCCGCATCTGATGTCGATAACTGTGTCGATGCCGATTGATTTCATATAGGCAAAGTCACGGTCCCACTCTTTTTCTCCCCAGTTCTGATGAGGTATGTCGTGCGATATCTCGTCCAGGAATGTACCTGTGATCCTCAATCCGTTATCCTTGGGCACGATAAGTCCTCCTTCGGTGGTCTCGTATGCTTCTGCTTCTTTTTCTGCAGTGCATGATGTTATGATTGATGGAGCAGCTAGAGCGGCAGTTCCTCCTATCGCCATCTTTTTTAGAAATTCTCTGCGGTCTGTCATGATTTTATATTTTATACAAGGTACAAATGTAGTTTCTTTTGTGATAATTTCAAATATCTGTTAAAGTTTTTAAAATAATTTAAAAATAATTCGGGTGTTTTGATTAGAATTTAAATAATTAGTTATATATTTGCCGATTATAAATATAATTAAGATGAAGACACTGAAACTGTTTACTTTTCTGACATTGCTACTTTCAGTCCTTTCGTGCAAGGAGACACGTACCTATAATAATAATTATATGTGGTTCGACTGTGAGGCCAATTATGCTACACTTTCGCATCCCGACTCTATTTATCATTATATGAAGAAGTCCCGTGACCTGGGCTTCGACAATGTTGTTGTAGATATGAAGTCTATCATGGGTGAAGTGCTCTATGACAGCCAGATTGCACCTTATATGGGTGATTGGGAAGGAGTCGAGCGCTCGAGAGACTATGATATGCTTGGTTATTTCATCGAGTATGGCAAGGATCTGGACATGAGGGTCTTCGGTTCGCTGAACGTTTTCGCTGGCGGACATAATTATTTTGACAGAGGTGTTGTATATATGGATAAGGCTGCATGGCAGTCTATCTGCTACCATAACGGTGTGCTGACTCCGATTTCTGAGATCAAGTCAAACTACAACTGCATGATGAATCCGTCGAATCCTGAGGTACAGGAATATCAGATCGAGATTCTTAAGGAATTCGTGAAGAAATATCCTGAAATTGACGGATTGATCTTTGACAGGGTGCGTTATGACGGAATTACTGCTGACTTCAGCGAACTTTCGAAGAAGCAGTTCGAGGAGTATGCAGGTGTGACAGTCGAGAATTTCCCTGAGGATATCCTCAGCTGGTATGACGAGAACGGTAATCTGAGAGATACCTGGGTCCCAGGCAAATATGGAAAGAAATGGATAGAGTGGCGTGCCAATGTAATCCATGATTTTGTCGAAAAGACTCACAAAGCTCTCAAGGAGATCAACCCGGAACTCATCATCGGTGACTATACCGGAGCGTGGTATCCTACATACTGGCAGCTGGGCGTAAACTGGGCCAGCAAGGATTATGACCCATATAAGGTGCCTCAGTATCAGTCATGGGCAACAGAAGATTATCATAAGTCCGGCTATGCAGAGATGCTTGACGTATATATGACAGGACTTTACTATAGCCTCATTACAAAGGAAGACGTAGATAAGGCAACAGGTGTAGTGGGACAGCGTTCAGAGGCAGGAATGGACAATAGCCTTACTTACTGCTACAGTGTCGAAGGCGGTGCCGAGATTGCCAAGGAAATCACCATGGGAGTCGTTCCGGTGATAGGATCCATATATGTAGAACAGTATCTTGGAGATTTCACTCCATTCGCACCGGCAGTCACACAGGCTCTCAAGAGCACTGACGGAGTGATGATCTTCGATATTGTCCATCTCAATAAGCATAAGCTTTGGGATGAACTGGAGTCTGCAATGAAGGCAGCGGGAAAATAAACGAAATTAATCAATAAACTAAACAATAACCCAATGAAAGCGATTTATAGGAATCTGCTTGTCTTGTTAGTCTTTCTCTTGGGGGGGGGCAGCATCATTATATGCACAGCCTTCTATCAGAGGAAAGGTAACTGACGAAAACGGACAGCCTCTGCCAGGCGTGGCTGTCATGGTCGAAGGTACCACAAACGGTACTCTGACTGATGACGACGGAAATTATTCTCTTTCCGGAGTAAAGAAAGGTGACGTTCTCTTGTTTTCGAGCCTCGGTCTTGGAGATCAGACTTTCAACTGTGACGGAACACTTTCGAAATTGAACGTGACAATGAAGGAAGATATGAACTTCCTTGAAGAGACGATCGTCGTAGGTTACGGTACTCAGAAGAAGTCTTCGATGACATCTGCCGTTTCTGCAATGAAGGGTGACGAACTTCTCAAGGCCCCTGCGACAAACGTGTCACAGCTCATCGCCGGTAAGCTTTCCGGTGTGTCTTCGGTGCAGGAGTCAGGAGAGCCGGGTCTCGACCAGGCTTCCCTCCGTATCCGCGGATCTCAGTATGGAGCCAAGTATGTAGTAGACGGTTTCCCTGTGGATGACATCAACGATATCGACCCATATGATATCGAGAGCATCTCTGTCCTCAAGGACGGTGCTTCAGCAGCCGTGTACGGACTCCAGGCAGCGAACGGTATCATCATCGTTACCACAAAGAAGGGTGCTGCAGGTAAGCCGAAGATCACATATAACGCTACTTTCGGTGCATCTATGAACGCCAACTTCCCTGAGTTCATGGACGGCCCTCAGTTCGCATACTACTATAATGTTGCCGACATGATGGACGCCATGGCAAGAGGTGACATCACTTCTCCTAAGGAATATACTCCATACTTTACATCTGAGCAGGTCAAGCTGATGACAAACGGCGATCCTACTGACGGATGGGACAATGTCAACTACATCGACAAGGTCTTCAAGACAGGTTTCACCCAGAAGCACAATGTGACCGTGTCAGGAGGTAATGACACCTCGAAGTACTTCGCTTCATTCGGTTACCTCGGTCAGGAGGGTAACATAGACAACTTCAGCTACGACAGATACAACGTACGTACAAATGTGGAGTCTCAGTTTGCTAAATACTTCAAGTTTACAATGGGACTTTCTGGAGTGTTCTCAAACCGTCAGACTCCTGGCTTGAGTGCAGGAGGATCTGATGGCGGATCATCTGAAGTAGGATGGCTCTCGATTCCTAAAATGACTATTATGATGCACCCATACCTTCCTGAAAAGTACGAAGGAATGTATACAGGTGTGGTTCCTAATAACCTTGCAGTGTGTAATTCGCCGCTTCCTGCAATCTACGAATCAGGCTACAAGAAGACGCGCAGTCTCGATGTCACTGCAAATACATCGCTTACATTCGATGTACCTGGCGTAAAGGGCCTTCAGCTAAAGGTTTCAGGTGCGTTTGACTACGGCGCTTCTATGAATAAGAATCTCGACACTCCATTCGCGAATAAGATTATGGTCTATAAGAATGGGGGATGGTCTGAATATGGCGACCCAAGACAGAACGAGGGAACAGGTTACTCGCTTGGTGAGGGTACTTCATACTATCAGAGAATGACAGGTCAGGCTGGTATCAGTTATAACAATACATTCGGAAAACACTTTGTCGATCTCCTTGCTCTTGCAGAATTGAATGACTATAAGTCAAATCAGCATTCAGCATATGCGAAGCTGTTGCCTTTTGTTGAACTTCCGGAGTTAAGTTCCGGCCTTCCGACAGAAGGTCCTATTTCCGGTGGAAGTTCAGCTTGGCGTTCTGCCGGTTACGTGTTCCGTGCACGTTATAACTGGGACGAGAGATATCTTGCTGAGTTCACAGGACGTTATGATGGCTCTTACAAGTTTGCTGGTATGCGTAAGGCTCGTTGGGGCTTCTTCCCGTCAGCTTCTGTCGCTTGGAACATCTCTAAGGAGCCTTGGATGCAAGGCGCATCTTTCCTTGATGATCTGAAGATCAGGGGCTCGGTTGCCTTGCTCGGTAATGATTTGGGAACTAATCCGTATATGTATATGAGCACGTATGTCAACAAATACAGTGATGGTTCAAAGATACCGGAGACTATATATGGTCAGTATTTGTCTAATAATACGACTGCTAATCCTACGTATCGTGACAATGGAGTTCCTAATGTCGACCTTACTTGGGAAAAACAGCTTTCTTACAACGTCGGTTTCGACTTCAGCATGTGGAACGAAAAACTCTCAATGGAGGTGGATGCATTCTACAACTATGTGTTTGATATGCTCACAGTTAATGGAACAGACTTTCCGCCATCTATGGGAGGATATTATATGACATATATAAATAAGAATGCTTACGATGTAAGGGGTATTGATGTGCTTGTTTCTCATAAGAATCATTTCATGCTTGGTGGCAAGCCTTTCCAGTATGGTATCAGCGCGACTCTTACATATGCAAAGAACCGCTGGATCATCTATCCGGATGAACCTAATGTAGACGCTATCCGTAAGGTAGTGGGTACATCTTTGGATGCATTCTATATATGGGTTGCTGACGGTCTCTACACCTCAGAGGAGGAAATCGACAACTCTGCGTGGTATGGTAACAACAGACCAAATATCGGAGACATCAAGTATGTCGACCTTAATGGTGACGGTCTGATCAATGAAGTAGGTGACAAGGCACGTATCGGTCGCTCGAACCGTCCTCAGCTCACATATGGTCTCAACCTTGACTTTGCTTGGAACGGTATTGATTTCAACGCACAGTTCACAGGTGGATCGCTCTTTGACATTTCACTTACCGGTACGTACTATAACGGTAACGATGACAACACAATCTGGACACAGACTTTCAAGGAGGGAGCCAACTCTCCATTGTACCTTGTTGAGAATGCATACAGTGTGTACAACCCTGACGGAACATTCCCACGTCTTACCCTCAGCAACACAGGTGGACATGGTGGAGACAACGGCCTTGCATCGACTTTCTGGCTCCGTGATGGTACATATGTACGTCTTAAGTCAGCACAGCTGGGATATACTTTCCCTCGCAAGTGGACAGAGAAGATCAAGGTTGAGACTATCAGATTCTTTGTCGAAGGCCAGAATCTCTTCACTATCGACGGACTTCCAGAGGGAATCGACCCTGAGTCACCAGGTGTGAACAACGGATATTATCCACAGCAGCGTCTCCTTATGGGAGGTATCACCTTGACATTCTAATTACTTTGTCATCCTGAGCGAAGTCGAAGGATCTAAAAAAGATTTTTATGAAAAAAATAACAAGAATATTACTTCTCGTCGGAATCTTGGTGTCAGGTGTTTCCTGCAACAAGTTCTTTGACGACATGAAGCCTACCAGTGAGGTCTCTGACAAGGTAATCTGGCAGACTACTACCAATGCGGAATACTATGTCAATTACCTGTATGACTATGTTTATAGTGTAGTGACATCTCAGACTTACGGAAATGCATTGACTGAGGCTTATACTGATATGCTTAAGTACAGCTCATTCAATGCCGGTCATTCCGGACTTTTTGTAAGTCAGATGGCGTATGGAGCTCCATATACAGAACGAAATTTCGTAAACGTATATCTTGGTGTTTGGGACGCCAGATATACAGGTGTCAGGAAATGTAATGGTGCTATTTCTGATCTTCGAGCATATGGGCAGATGTCAGTAGAAGATAAGGCAAGAATTGAGGCAGAACTCAAATTTACCCGTGCTTTCCTCTATTTCGACCTTATGAAGCGTTATAAGGATATCATCCTTTATGATGAGGATATGACTAAGTATACTAAAGATAAGGCTATCAGTACTGAGGAAGAAGGATGGGAATTCATCTATCAGGACCTTTTGTATGCTGCCAACAACCTTCCGGAGAGAACTGCTTCAAGGGGACGAGCTGACAAGGGTATGGCTTGGGCGTTTATGACCCGCGCTATGCTTTATGCACAGAGATATGAGGATGTCGTAACTGCTGCTGAAGAGGTGGCAAAGCTCGGATACGGACTTGAGGCTGATTATAGCAATGCTCTGATGAAGACTATTTATGCAGGCAACAATGAGGCTATCCTTCAGTGGCAGTTCGATAGAAGTGCCAATGTAACCCATAGATTTGATTACAACTATACCCCTGGCGGGGATTTCTCTCTTCAGGGACAGAAGGGTGGCGGACTTGCTACTCCTACCCAGGAAATGGTGGAATCTTACGAGAAGGCTACCGGAGGATTCATCGATTGGACTCCGTGGCATTCGACCACTACGCAGACTCCTCCTTATGACCAGCTCGAGCCTCGTTTCCATGCGACGATTCTTTACAATGGTGCAGAATGGAAAGGTCGTACTATTCAGCCATATGCAGGAGGTGCTGACGGTTGGAAGCAGTGGTACAACAACACTAATCCTGCAGGTGAAACTACAACAGGATATTATCTCAGAAAAATGGTTGACGAAGGACATGATGTCGTAGCTACCCCTGGTGGAGTTGCTCCTTTTACAATCATAAGATATGCCGAGGTGCTGCTTAATAAGGCCGAGGCTTGCTATAATCTGAACAAGACTGCAGAGGCAAACGATGCTGTCGCAGCCATCCGTAACCGAGTAGGACTTCCTTATACACCAAAGGGTGGTTCAGATTTATGGACTGCTATCCGTCAGGAGCGCAAGGTAGAACTCGCTTTTGAAGGTCACTGGTATTGGGATCTACGTCGTTGGGGAGTTGCTCACGAGCAGTATCCTGAGGGACTTACCGGATATCAGGTACACGGTCTTAAGATCGATGACAACGGTGATGGTACATTTACGTACGAGTATGTTTCAGTCGACAACGAAGACAGAGAGTTCCAGGAAAGAATGTACCGCCTTCCAATGCCTGACGGCGAGCTTGAGAACAATAAGCTTGTAGTGCAGTATAAAGAGTGGAAATAATGATTAAACAGCATTAAAATGAAGAAATTATATTACTTAATGATGGTCTGCATCCTCGCTGTGGCGTCATGTCAGAAGCCTCATTATATCGAGCCGACTGCAGATCGTCAGGGCATCACATCGCTGACAGCGCGTTTTACCTCTACTTCAGATAAGTACGAGAACGCTGTCCTGGCAAAGCTTACAGTCGAGGACCCGGATGCTGATATGTTCGTGATTCCGGTTCCTTGGTTCTATCCGGAAGAGTCTACTGACCCTACTTCAATTCATATGACACGAGTTCGTCTTGAGGCAGAACTTGCTCCAAACTGTCGTATTGATCCGCCTTTGGGAATGGTTGATCTGACTGAAGAGAATTATTATACCTTCACAAATGCTCGCGGAGAGAGCCGCGAGATCATCATTACCGGTAAGAGGACAAAGTCTGCCAAGTGCAACCTCATGACCTTCACTCTTACCAAGCCATATCAGATCGAAGGATTCATCGATGAGGATAAGAAGGAAGTTTACCTTTTCACAACTGATGACCTTACAGGATTTTCAGCTGAGGCTACTGTTTGCGCTCATGCAACTATTCTTACCGATCTTTCTGTGAAGAAGAACTATAATGAGGAGCAGGAGGTTACTGTAATGGCTCAGGATGAGAAGACTACATGCACTTACAAGATCATCAAGAAGTATCCTAACAAGATTCCTTATGGATTCAGGGCAGCTTCTGCAAGACAGCTCTTCAACATCGATCCTGTTGCAAGGCTTAACCTGCCTGAGGCAAATGTGACTATATACTCTACACTCGCGTATTTCGACGGAAAGCTTGTGATTTCTCTTGGAAACGGTACTACTCCGATTTTCTGTGACCCTCTTACTGGCATTCAGCTGGGTGAGATCAATGCAGGTGGCATTGACATTGCTGCAATCACAAATGACGAGGCAGGTAACATGGTCGTTTCAACTTTTGCAGACCCTAAGGGCAATGTAGTTCTGTACAAGACTAACTCTGTGACATCTGCACCGGTTGAGTTCCACACATTCGTCAACGATACAGACGTTCCTGTGGGCCATAACCTTAAGGTAAACGGTAACATCAATCAGGATGCAGTCATCATCCTTACTCATGAGGGTGTTGACGGCGTGACTACGACAAGCAAGTATACTAAGATTGTCATCACTGGCGGTCAGGTCGTTTCAACTGAGACGATCGACCTTGCAGGACTCGGCCTTGCTTGGGGCTCTGCTCCTGTAAATGCTGCCAAGGTAGTTCCTGTATCAAATACTCCTGACACAGGTGTGATGCTTTGCTACTATTCAGCAAATACTATCCAATATGTTGACGGAAGCGGTAAGATAGTGGCTTCACGTAATCTTGCTAATGATGGTGTGACCACAAACTACAACACCAATGTGATGGAGGCTAAGACATTCAACAATGCTCCGTATGTGATCCATCTCGTATCATCACACTTCCCTATGTGGGGCATCGAACCTCAGCTCAGAATCTGGGATGCATCTGATCCGAAGACCATCAAGGAAGCTGATCCTATCATCTGCGAGAAGTCGACAGAGTGGTTCCAGACAGGTTACCAGGGATGTGCATCAGCTGACGTGATAATGGCATCTTCTGCTGACGGATTCAAGGTCTATGTATACTACTTTGACCATAATGCAAGTGTAATTGCAGGTTTTGTTGCAGACTGTATCGATATTTAACAGATGAAGAAATTAATGATAATGATCGCTGCCGCTGCTCTCGCAATTTCATGCGAGGGCAGGGCTGGCGATATGCCTGAATGGCCATGGGAAGACCCTGAGGTCGAGGCTCCGGAACAGCAGCCAGAGGAAACTCCGGTTGAGGATGCAACACTTGACAAGTGGAAAGATGTCTCTGCTGATTATGGAATACTCCCGGAATATATCAAGGTATACAGGTCCCCCGAGAATCTGGAAGGAAAGAAGGCTGTCGCATATATTGCGATAGCTGACATGCCTTCCGCTCAGTGGGATATATGGAGTATCAATGATGCTGTAATGGAAGGTACTGCAGATTCGTTCAAGACTCCTTCCACTGTGTATGGCGAAGGAAACTGGCCGATTGTCATCAACGCAGGTTTCTTCTATGCTTCTGGCGGAAAGAACTATTCTTCAAGTCTGGCTGTAAGAAACTCAGAGGTTCTCGCATATAATATCAATTATGCTTCAGAGGACTGGGTTACAATGTATTATCCGACCCGCGCAGCTCTTCTCGAGTCAGAGTCGGGAGATTTTGATGCATGCTGGACTTACAGGACATGGGATAACCACTATATGTATCCTGCTCCGGCAGGCAATACCTGGGATGCAAAGCCTGCTCAGCAGCCGTCTGCTTCTTATCCTGAAGGAGGAAAGGAGTTTGCAGCCAAGAATGCCATTGGAGGTGGTCCGCTTCTGATTGACGGAGGAAAGTTCAAGGATACTTATGTAGAGGAACTTTTCAACGGAACTTCCGGCATAGGACCGGATTCCAATCAGCCACGTACTGCAATTGGAGTCACCTCCGATAAGAAGATGGTTCTCTTCGTCTGTGAAGGCCGTGAAATGACAGAAGGTGTAAAAGGACTTACTACAGCAGACCTGGCAAATATACTTCTTGACCTCGGATGCGTCGAGGCTATCAATCTTGATGGCGGCGGATCAAGCTGTATGCTTGTGAATGGCAAGGAGACAATCAAGGTTTCAGACGGCTCACAGCGTGCAGTCGGAAGTACTATAATGATTAAATAACATGAAGATTTTAAGAAACATATTCATTGTGTTGTCGCTTGCTGCATTTGTGGCATGTGAAGACCCGAATGATGGATACCTTTGGAGTGATGACTGGAAAGAACAGACTCCTGAGCCAGATCCGGAAGAGCCGGGCCCTGAGGGACCTGGAACTGAGGGACCTGCTCCAGAGGTAAAGGAGGGTAAAGCCCGCCTTGTCTGGATTGATGCGGCTGCAAACTTCGAGGACTATGCTAACGACAAGGAGAATATCTCCAAGGATATGTCCCGTCTCAAAGAAACAGGTTTTACTGGTGTGATTGTCGAAGTTCGTCCTACAACTGCAGGCGTGCTTTTTAAATCAGATGTAGAAGGACCTGTTACTCAGGTTGACGCTTGGATTCCCGGCGCTTATGTGTGGCTGCAGAGGACAGCTGATTTTGATTACCTGCAGGCTTTCATCGATGCTGGTAAGGACGTGGGACTCGATGTCTATGCTGCCATCAATACAATGGTGGGCGGTAAGGAATGCCCTTATGGCCTTGGCTCTGATGGTCCGCTCTTCGACGGAACGGCAAAGAGGGAATGGGCAAGTGTCGTTAATACATCCGATGGCCTCAAGAGCTGTATGGATATGGGATCAGGTACCAAATTCCTGAATCCTGCCAACGATGAGGTTGTGGAGTATCTCCTTGGAATTCTCGAAGACCTGGCAGCATATGATGTGAAGGGGATCATCCTTGACCGTTGCCGTTACGATGACAACGACCTTCAGAGTGATTTCTCAGATGTGTCCCGTCAGAAATTCGAGAAATATATCGGAAGGAAGGTGGAGAACTGGCCTGATGATATCTTCTCCCCTGGACAGAGCGACCTTGACAACTATGTGACGGAAATGCAGCGTGACTGGATGACATTCCGTGCTAAGAACATCCATGACTTCATGGAGAAAGCTTCTGCAAGAGTACATTCCGTAAATCCTGATATCCGTTTCGGAGCCTATGTGGGAGCTTGGTATTCAAGCTACTATTATTCAGGAGTCAACTGGGCAAGTCCGGACTATAATGCCAGAAATGCCTACAACTGGGCTACTGCTGACTATAATCAGTATGGATATGCAGATCATTGCGACATAATGATCATAGGTGCATATGCCTCTACCAAGTCCATTTATGGAAACAGCGAGTGGACCATGCAGGGCTTCTGCAAGAGGGCTCAGACGATATTTGCCGGAGACGTTCCGTTCATAGGCGGTCCGGACATCGGAAACTCTACAGGCTTCACTGAAGGTGGTCAGGGAGCCTTGATGCCTGACATCGTAGATGCGTGCATCAATGCATCGACAGAAGGAATGTTCTTCTTCGACCTCTGTCATATAAAGATGTATGACTACTGGGACGACATCAAGAAAGCCTTCGACCAATATCTGGAAACATTATAAACTTTATACTAACCCAATTAAATTATCATGAAAAAAATTGCTTTGATGCTGATGGCAGCATGTTTTGCTGTTGTCGCTTGTGAGGATGAGTTTGTTCCTCATGCTGATTTCCCACCTACACAGGTGACTATCCCTGCAGTAGGTACAGACGAGGTACCTGTTGCATTTGATTTCTCTGCAAATGCAGCATGGACTGCCACTCTCGTAGGTGAGAATGTAGTCGAGTGGCTCTCTATCTCTCCTAAGAAGGGTGAGGCTGGTGATGCTACAATCAAGTTCACTGCAACTGCAAACACAGACAAAGAGAACCGCACTGCGACTCTCGAGATCACTGTTGCAGGTCTTGAGCCAATCCAGGTTCCTGTAGTTCAGCTTCAGAAGAACGCTATCGACGTAAACGCTGAGGATGCTTACACTGTATCTTTCAAGGGCGGTACAGTTGAGATCGAGGTTGGTCACAATGTTGACTACACATACGAGGTTTCAGCTGAGTGGCTTGCTGAGGTTAAGTCTAAGGCTTACACAACTGACAAGCTTACTTTCTCTGCTCCAGAGCAGGAGGTTAACGCTCCAGCAAGAACTGCTACTGTAACTGTATACAGCGAGCTTGGTGTTGTTAAGGTCGTTACTGTTACTCAGGAGGCTTGGAGTCCTATCGTATGGTCTAAGTCACTTTCTGAGCTTGGCGCTACAGCTGGCCGTGTAGGTGTCGGTGCTTTCGGTAACTATGTTGCTTTCACTGCTAACGGTGCTGCATACCTCGCAGATGCTGCTACTGGTGAGAATGTTCAGAAAATTCCACTCCCTGACGGATTCGTAGCAGGTGGTGTTCACGTTGATGATGCTGGTAACCTTATGGTTTCTGGTCCGGATTGTCAGGTAGTAGGCGATGCTCCTTCAGGTGGACAGATGGGTGGAAATCTTCAACTCTATCTTGTTGATCCTACAACATTTACTCCTACTCCACTTGTTGACTACAATTCAGCTAACTTCTATTGCACAGAGATGGGTAACTTCCGCGTTAAGGGTGATGTTACAAAGGACGCTGTAATTGCTGCTTATGTATGTACTGGTCCTGGCGCAACTTATGTTCTTTACTGGGAAGTTAAGAATGGCGTAGTAGCTGCTCCTGCTTACACAGTGCTTCCTGACTACTCTTGGGATGCTTCAACAGGTGTTGCAGCTCCAGTTGGTGCTACTCTTGCTGACGGTTTCTACTGTATCACTTATGGTGCTGATTACGACCTCTTCTATTACGATGGAGCTGAGTGGGCTAAGACTTGGGAATCCCCTGCCTCTTGGATGGAGAACTTCAACTGTATTTCTACAACTGAAGTAAACGGTGTCAAGTATCTTGCTCTTACAATGTCTTGCCACTTCAACTATGACTACACTGATATCGTAGTTCTCGATGTAACTGATCCTAAGGCAGCTAAGGAAGTATTCAAGATCCAGATGAACTTCCACACTACAAACGAGGCTGGTCTTACATACTCAGACATCTTCATCAAGGGTGAGGACGGCAAGCTCGCAGCTTACGTGATCGACCCATGGATGGATGCAGTTGAGAAGTATCTCTTCCCACTTGAGTAATCATTCCAATACTTGCAGCCGGGGACACCGGTTTCCGGCTGCATTTTAAAATTTTAAACTAAAACAGATCATTATAATGGATTTCAAGAAACTTGCTGCTCAGTATAAGAGCGAGCTATTGGACAGCGTCCTTCCTTTCTGGCTTGAGAAGTCACAGGACCTCGAGTATGGCGGATATTTCAGCTGTCTGAACCGTGACGGTAGTGTCTTTGACACTGACAAGTTCATCTGGCTTCAGGGAAGGGAAGTGTGGATGTTTGCGATGTTGTATAATAAGGTGGAGAAGAAGCAGGAGTGGCTTGATTGCGCTATTCAGGGAGCTGAGTTCCTTAAGAAGCATGCGCACGACGGTAATTATGACTTCTATTTTTCGGTTACCCGTGAAGGAAATCCTATCATTCAGCCTTATAACATCTTCTCGAATACATTCGCATGTATGGCATTCGCCCAGCTTGCAGAGGCTACAGGCAGCGAGGAGTACAAGGAGATTGCTCTGAAGACTTTCCAGAGGATTCTTGACCGCCGTAATGATCCTAAGGGACGTTGGGAAAAATCATATCCCGGAACACGTCCTATGAAGGGCTTTGCTCTTCCTATGATCATATGCAACATGGCGCTTGAAATCGAAAACATCCTGCCGGATAAATCCATGCTGGATGTCACAATCGACGAGTGCCTTGGTGAAATCCTGAATGTGTTCTATCAGCCTGACCTTGGCGTGATGCTGGAGAATGTCTCTCCGGACGGTACGCCGATAGATTGCTTTGAAGGACGTGAAATCAATCCCGGACATGATCTGGAGGCACTCTGGTTCATGATGAATCTCGGTATACGTCGTAATGACAAGGCATTGATTGAGAAGTGTGTAAAGATTTCTCTCGATGTCATCGAGTATGGCTGGGACAAGGAATATGGCGGCATATTCTATTTCATGGACAGCAAGTGTGTTCCACAGCAGAAGCTTGAGTGGGATCAGAAACTCTGGTGGGTTCATCTCGAATCGGCCATCTGCATGATAAAGGGCTACCAGTTGACAGGCAATCTTCAGTGTCTTGAGTGGTTCAACAGGCTCCACGATTATATGTGGACGCATTTCAAGGATGAAGAGTATCCTGAGTGGTATGGATATCTGAATCGTCGTGGCGAGGTTCTGCTTCCTCTTAAAGGCGGCAAATGGAAGGGATGCTTCCATGTTCCTCGTGGACTCTATCAGATATGGCAGATCCTTGAAACACTTTAATCTGCCCACATAGATACATAAAAAACGCTGTATGAGGTAATCATACAGCGTTTTTAAATAAATATATGCCTCTATCGGTTGATTTCCTGTCTGTAGACTCTACCGAAGCGGTCTGTGACGCGTACTTCAATGACTTTGGCACCAGGGGACAGACTTGCACGGAACATGTTCCATGTCGGATATGCACAGACCCATTCTCTCTTGAACTTGCCTGTTGCAGGGCTGTAATAGCTCTTCGCTGCCGGATCATATCCCTTGAATCTTTCCATGTCGCATACCTTTACGCCATCCTCGAAATATTCTACTTTCCACATAGGATCGTAATCCCAAATGTTGGCAACTGTATATCCTTTGTATTCGTCATCATCGACATATACCTTCATCTGATGGTCGAGCGGCTTGCCGCTTGATTTGAACTGCCAGGTCACCTTATCTCCGTCAAATTCAATTGCCTTCCATCCTATAGGAGTGCCGTCGATGCAGTATGGACCGCACCACCATGCGCCACAAAGGCCGGAAATGTTCTGTTCCATCAGATCTGGAGTGATGATCTGGTTCATTGATGTGTGCGTATGTCCGGACAATATTATAGCTTTATAAGGAGCAAGTCTTTCGTATAGCGCTTTCTTATTGCTCATTATTTCGCTTATGTCGTTGTAGCTGAATGCTTCACGGTCGGATTCCCAGAGTGTAGTAGGAATGTGTACGGAAACTACTACGGTAGAGCCGGCCGGTACATATGACAGATCTCTTTCCAGCCAGCGAAGCTGCCTCTGTTCAAGGTATCCGATATAGAACCAGTCGCGTCCGATAAAGAAGTTGTTGTTCAGAACAACATAATGGACTTTTCCTACGTTGAATGAGTACCATGCAGGTCCGAATGCATCCTCGAAATCTTTGGCCGATCCTTCAAACTGATTGCCCCAGCATGTCATGTCATGGTTGCCCATCACTATCCTCATAGGAATTCCTACATGATCGAAAGCCTTCTTGATACCGGGGTAGAGCCTATGGTCCCATCCTACGAGGTCTCCGAGGCAGATTGCAAAGGTCTCGTCAGAATCCATGGATTTGACGAATTCTCCCATAGCCTTGGTCTGCTCTTCAAGCTGAGGCAGCTCATCAGCTTCTGAAATCTGTGGGTCGGCAAATGCTATGAGATTGTGGCGTGTGTCATCCTTTTCCTTTTTCCTGACGATGAAATCATAGCTCTTCTTAGCATTTCTGCCTATGGCCATGAAGTAAGACTCATTTCCGGCACTTGTAGACGAACTGTAACCAGCCGGAGTCGAGATGAATATGAATCTGCTGTCCTGATCCGGATCGATCTCGAAACGTCCTTTACTGTCAGTGACTGTCGTCAGCAGACCATCTGAAACTACTACGCCCGAGATTGCATTCCCTTCGGTATCCTTTACGGTTCCTTTGATTTCTTTTGCATCTGCATATGAGAATGTATATGCCAATGCTAAAAATATGGTAAGTATTCTTTTCATGCTTATCTGTCTTTTACCTGTATGCCTTTCCTTCCATCTCCCAGCCTGTAAGGGTAGAGATATATGGAATCGCACAGCTTGCTACCTTTATCTGGCCTTTATAATTCGGATGCCAGCATGCTCCGAGCTCATTGTCTTCGTTATATACATCCCTGGTCAGACCCATATAGGAAATGTTCTTCAATCCGCTTGTGCGGCACGCCTCCCTAATGTAGTCATATGTATAAGGAGAACAGTTTGAAGCCATACAAAGTATCGGAATGTCTTCACCGTAGGCCGCTCTGATCTTGTTCAGCAGTTCCGTATAGCGTGCAGCAAACCTTTCTGAGGATGGCTGCTCTCCTGTGGAGAAATCGTTTGTTCCCAAGTATATCACCACTATGTCTGGGGTGAATTCAGCCTTGGACTGGTCCCATATAAGAGTCTTGTCTTCATCGAATGCCTGGCTGTATCTGTCCGGCATGTTATATCCGCTTCTGCTGCCGCCATAATTTCTGGCAATTCCTTGTCCCGAGTGACATACAAGATTGTAGTCGGCGTTGAAGTACCTTGCCGCTATGGCAGCATATGTGAGGTTGCAATTTTCCGTTTTGGCTTCGAACGGATCGTCCTTTGAACTGCTTTCCGTACCGAATCCTGCCGTATATGAATCTCCTATGAATTCAATGTGTCTTTCCTTGCGCCCGTCTGCCTGAAGCACTTCTCCTTCGGTCAGGAAAGAATGCAGGGTTATTTTACCTTGCTCTCCTTCCGTCTTTTTCTGGAGTATCACTTCGTGTTCCCCCTTTCCAAGCCCCTCAGCAAGGACTATTACGGTATCTTTAGCTTCAACTGAGAACCTTCTGTCTGCCTCAGGTCCCATTTCCTTGTCGATCCACAGGTTGAACCAGCTGTTTCTGGAGTCAGAGCATCTTACTGCAAGGTACGGTCCGTTGAAACGTATTCTGAGATATACTCCGCTCCAATCGTATGACACCTCCGCACCATCCTTGATGACACGTCCGGTGTATTCTATGCGGCTGTCGGAGGCCGGTGTCTCTATCCTTTCGACTTTTCTTCTGGCAGAAAGATCGCTGCAGAGTGCTGATGTGGCTGCAATGGCCAGTAATAAAATGAATCTTTTCATATCTAGCTTCTCCAAAATAATTTCAGTTTAGTGAACATATATGTAAATATCATCATCAGTCCCGTAATGATCACTCCTTGAACAACTCCCCAGAACTGGGAGCCTTCTGACAGAGACGAGAGGAGGCCGTATGCTCCGGTAAGGTTAAGGATCGGACCGATAAGGAATGAGGTTATGGTATAGGCGATCATCGGATTCTGTCCGACACCGGCCAGAAATCTTTGTCTGACATTGAACCTGATTTCCAGCATGAGCAGGAAGGATGTCACCAGAGCTGCCATTCCGCCTGTAGTAAGCAGATAGGAAATGTTGCAGTAATCTTTGGTTATTCCTCCGTCTATGGGGTCGAAAACAATGCCGGTCAGCATGAGGGCGAAGCCTGTGTATGCCGTAAAGGTGTATATGTTTCTTGACTTAAATGTCAGGATAATGAATATTGCTGCAAGTACGGCAGATATAATGAAGTCAGCAGTGACATTTCTTGTATATAGGCCCCATAGCTGAATCAGCATGGCAGCAAGTGCAATAGCTCCTGCAGCTACGCCTTTATTGTCAATTGTTGCAGGTTCCCCGCTTCTGCTGTATGCTAGAATCCTGTCACCTACGACTGATGACGGAATGACAATCAGAAGATACTGCAGCCAGTCCCAGGTGAAGAACCAGCTGATCGAGTCTGTCGAAGGAATGATTGACAATGTTTCGGGAATGTAGGAGTCCATGGCTTTAAGAGCTGCCGCGAGCAGAAAGACAAGCCATCTCAGCCTTGTGTTGTCTCTTGTCAGAAGCCATATGAGTCCACCCCATAATGAAACATTGGCAAGAATCATTATTATTATATCGCACTTTCCTTTGTCAAGAGGAATGCCGAACCATTTGACATGGATGACGCCCAGAAGACATATTGTGAGTATTCCGCTGATATTGAGTGTGTTGCCGGTCTTGCCCTTTATGCGTACAAGACTCATGAACATTCCTGCCCATAGGGCGATCATATAGATATAGACCTGCCATGCAGGCTGTGCAGTAGCTGATACGGAGTATGCGTTGCCGAGAAGTAAGGCGAAACAGGTCAGTATCAGCCATCTTTTGACAAGCCCCAGTATTATTTTCCATAGACTTTGTCCACTTTCTATCCTTTTCCTCATTGCGAAAGGAAAGGCTGCTCCCATTGGGAACAGAAAGAATGGGAATACGAGATCCACCCATGTCAGACCGGCGCAAGTCGGGTCGAAGGCGTAGGTGGGTGGGGGAGTCTGTGCATGAAACATCCATGCAGGAAGACCGGAGTCGAATCCTATGTTTGCACATAGGATCATACCAGCGATTGCAATTCCTCTCAGTATGTCAATCGATGCGATGCGTTCCTTGTACACGATAATTCTGTTTTTATAATTCTTTACAAATTTAGCTATAATTTATAAAAGAATTATAAAAATATCAGAAGCATTCCTTAAGGATTTCTACAATATTGCGTGATTTGCCCATGGTATAGAAATGTACGGCTGGAACTCCGTGGCTGATAAGGTCTTTGCATTGCATCGCGCACCATTCCGTGCCTATACGGTATATGGCTTCCTTATCGTCTTTCGCCTTAGCTATTTCGTCAGTAAGTTCGACCGGAATGTTAAGCGAGAATGCCTCAGGAAGCATATTGACCTGTCTGGCTGTTGACAGAGGTTTCAGACCCGGTATTATCGGTACGGTTATTCCTGCTTCGCGGCAACGTTTCACAAAGTCGTAATATACCTTGTTGTCGAAGAACATCTGCGTGATTATATAATCTGCACCTGCATCAACCTTCTTCTTGAGATTAATAATGTCGGTCTCGATGTTTGCCGCTTCAAAGTGCTTTTCAGGATATCCTCCGACTCCGATGCAGAACAAATCTGCTCCATACTTCTTTTCGTATCCATGGATTCCTTCAACGAGTTCGCTTGCATACCGGTAGCCTCCGGGTGTAGGAGTGAAGCGCTTCTCTCCAAGTGTACTGTCACCTCTCAAGGCCACGATATTGCTGATTCCCATGAACTTAAGGTTGTCGAGCTTGCTGTCGATCTCTTCTCTGGTATTTCCCCCGCATATAAGGTGAGGTACCACTTCGATATCATATCTGGACAAAATGGCTCCACAGACCGTTGTCTCGTTGATACGGTTACGGATCAACTTGCGGGTGAAACTGCCGTCTGCCTGCTGGCTGTACTCGTATTCGTCCCTGTGGCTGGTCACATTTATATATTTAGGCTTGAACTCCATGAATGGGGCAATGCTTTCCAGAAGTTCCGCCTTCGTGATTCCTTTGAGAGGAGGTACAATTTCGATGGAAGGGAATGCCTTTGTACTGCAAGCCAGTATGTCAGATATCTTCATAAGTTTATTTTCTTGGAGGGTAACTCTTTGTCTATTAGTGTGTTATGATTAATGCTTCTTTGATGGACCGAGCTTCTGTGTGAGCGCTGCACTGTCATTTCAAGAGATGACCGAGGAATCTTCGAGCTGTCTCTTCTGACATCCCGCGACGTCCTGCATAGTCTTCATACTGTCTTTCGCTGAGGCTCCTGATTTCCGGATATGCCGCTTCAGGGTGTATGAAGATCATTCCGCAGATGCTGGCTTCCGGAGTCATTGCGCAGCTTTCAGTCAGATGTATGCCAAGTCCTTCCTGATTGCAGCAAGAGCATCTGCTGTCGTGTACCTCATGGTGTGCGGAGCCCTCCAGCATGTGAAGTATGTCTTTTTTCAATGTGTGGTCCGGGCAGCTTGAATACCCTGCAGCCGGTTTGATGACCTTCAATCCTTTTTCACCGCATGTGCCTTGTGCTGTTAGATCGTCCATGATCTTTCTGTCAAGCCATAATGATGCAGCTTCAGCAAGAGTCATTCTTACCGCTTTGCCTATCAAGTCTTCATATTTGTTGGAGCATGCCGGACAGCAGCAGCCTTCTTCGTGTGCATCAGCTGCTCTGACGCTTATGGCGAAGCAGCCGAATGGGGAAGTCCTTCCACTGTCTTCCGGTGCGACAAGGTCGCACAATGATCTTCCTTTGCCGTTTTCTTCCCTCAACATCGGAATCTTGAACTGGCCATCATCTGTTTTTAAAATGATGTCGTCTCCTGAATTACAAGCTGCGAAGAATCTTGCACCAAGCTTTATCCGGAAATTTCCGACTGCAATCTCATCTTCTGCATCCCTTTTCAGTTGAATAAGTTCCATCGCTTCAAGGGAATGGCTTCCATATCTCACTCCCCAGATGGCGTAGAACATCTTCCAGTCGAAGAAAGGAAGAATCTCCGATGCAGGGATTTCCATAATGGGGATGTCGCATGGCAAGCATGAAGTATAGCTTTCCAATGCGTATTTTACTCTGGATATTTCAGGACTTTCAGTCTTGTCCGTTTCTTTCATATACAATCTCCGTAGTTCTTCCTGTCTTATATGTTCTTCTTTTTCAAATGTTTCAGGATCCATTACATATCTCTTTGCCATGACAGCAGCAGACGAGGCATCCGGACCGTAATAGGTGTGGTTGTATATAGGAGCCAGTTTTACCGCCGTATGAACAGCCGATGTCGTAGCACCTCCGATGAACAGTGGTGTTGACATGTTTCTGGCCGCCATTTCCCTGCATATGTCTTCCATCTGGTAAAGGGATGGTGTTATGAGACCGCTCACAGCTATTATGTCGGCTCCAATTCTTTCTGCTTCCGAAAGGATTGTATCCCTGTCTACCATGACGCCGAGATCATGAACTTCGAAACCATTGCAGTTCAGCACTATACCGGTTATGTTCTTGCCAATGTCGTGGACGTCACCCTTGACGGTGGCAATGACGATTCTTGGTCTGGTTCTGGACTCCTTTATCTCAGATTCCATATATGGTTGAAGGATGTCGACGGCATCACGCATGACCTTTGCAGATTTTACAACCTGAGGCAGGAACATCTTTCCTTCTCCGAACATTCTGCCCACAGTCTCCATGCCTTCCATCAGGGGACCTTCGATTATTCCGACCGCCTTTCGGCCTCCTTCCATAGCCTCTGTCAGGTCAGACTTCAGGTTGTCTGACCGTCCTTTTACTATAGCATTCTTCAGACGTTCGTTTACGGGAAGCTGAATTTCTGAGGATCGGATTGCAATGGAATCTTTGTCTGAATCCTTTGCAGCCATCATTTCGGCGGCTTTCCCGATAAGTCTTTCCGTCGCATGGACGTCAACATCGAAGATGACGTCTTCCACACATTTTAGGAGTTCCGGTTCTATTTCATCATATACCTGAAGCATCGAAGGGTTGACTATGGCCATATCCAGACCGGCCTTGATTGCATGATACAGAAAGGCGGAATGCATGGCTTCGCGCACGGCATTGTTGCCTCTGAAGGCAAATGAGAGGTTGGAAACTCCGCCGGAAGTCAAGGCTCCCGGAAGGTTTGCCTTGATCCATCTTACAGCTTCTATGAAATCGACTGCATATCTGGAGTGCTCGGCTATTCCTGTTCCTATGGAAAGAATGTTTACATCGAATATTATATTCTCAGGAGTGATTCCGGCTTCTTCTGTGAGCAGTCTGTATGCTCTGCCGCAGATCTCTATCTTACGGTCGAATGTTGTAGCCTGTCCTTCTTCATCAAAGGCCATGACCACCATAGCCGCGCCGAATGTCTTTATGGTTCTTGCCTTTCTGACGAATTCTTCCGGGCCTTCCTTGAGGCTTATCGAGTTGACGATACATTTGCCTTGGGCGTTCTTCAGACCGGCCAGAATCGTTTCCCAATGTGATGAGTCGATCATCAATGCCGCTTTGGCTACAGATGGGTCGTTGGAAACGTATCTGACAAAACGCTCCATTTCCATTGTACTGTTAAGCATAGCATCATCCATATTTATGTCGATGATAGACGCTCCGTCCTCAATCTGTCTGGCCGCAATGGAAAGAGCCTCGTCATATTTTCCTTCAGATATCAGCCTTGCAAATTTTCTGGAACCGGCCACATTTGTCCTTTCGCCGATATTAGTGAAGTTATTTGTCTCTATATCAATGGATACTGCTTCCAGACCACTTACTGTCAGCTTGGTGCATTTCGTCCCTGCAGTAGCTTGACGTGGGGCAATTCCATTGAGTGCCGCTGCTATAGCCTTTATATGTTCAGGTGTCGTACCGCAGCAGCCTCCTGCGATGTTCAGCAGGCCTTTGGATGCAAGTTCCCGGAGCTGTCCGGCCATCTCTTCAGGTTTCTGGTCATAACTTCCCATTTCATTCGGAAGTCCTGCATTAGGATAGCAGCTTATGCCGCAACTGCACCATTTTGATATATCTTCGATCAGCGGAGCCATTTCTGAGGCACCAAGCGAACAGTTCAAGCCGAACGCAAGGATAGGGTAGTGTCTGATTGATGTATAGAAAGCCTCAAGTGTCTGTCCGGTCAGTGTCCTTCCGCTTCTGTCACCGACTGATACAGAAATCATTACCGGAATCTTGCTCCCGTCAGGGAGAGGTTGGATGATGGAACCGGCATTTTGCCATCCCCGGCTAGGGGAAGGGGCCCAGCCCGGCTGGGAAGGGGCCGGTGTAGTCACCAACCCCTCCCGGACGAGGCCCTGAATGCCGTTCAGTGCGGCTTTTACATTCAGAGCGTCAAAACATGTCTCGATAAGGAGAAGGTCGGCACCACCTCTCAGCAAGGCCTCAGCCTGCTCTCTGTATGCCTCCTGCATCTGCTCAAAACTGTAGGGCCTGTATGCCGGATCAGATGCGTCAGGTGATAAAGACAGTGATTTCGATGTAGGCCCTATGCTTCCTGCTACCCATACCTTCCGTCCAGTGCTTTTCATATAGCAGTCAGCTGCCTCGCGTGCCAGTCTCGCGCCTTCATATGCCATCATCCCGGCAAAATCCTCACAACCGTACTCTGACTGGGATATGCGGTTGGCGCTGAATGTGTTGGTCTCGATGATATCTGCTCCGGCTTCAAGATATTCCTTATGGATGGACTGGATTATGTCAGGACGGGTAAGGTTAAGACATTCGTTGTTACCTCGAAGCTCTTTCGGACAATTCTCAAAAGGCCCCGTATGGTAGTCATCTTCCTTCAGTCCATATCTCTGGATGACAGTGCCCATGGCACCGTCCAGAATCAGAATCCTGTCTTTGGGAATTGATATCATCTGTTTCTATTCTACGTTTATCCATTCGTATTCTCCGCCCCATATTTCAAGGAAACGGATGAAATCGGCATTGCTTATTACAGTACTTGCGGTATTATCACAAGGGTGGAAGCTCAGACGCTCTGCATTCTGCAGGTCGGCGTCCAGGAAGAGTTTCACCCGATGCCCGTTCTCGAAATGCTCCTTTGTCATTTCCTGGTGCCCCATGTCGTTGATCAGGCCGAAAGGAGATACGGAACCTGGAAGAAGGCCCAGACATCTTTCCATCCTTTCTGGTGATGCGAATGACAGCTTTCCCTGCTTCAGACTTTTTTCCAGAGCATGTATTCCTAGTTCCTTATGGCATTCAAAGACAACAAGATAATGCCTGTTGCCTTTGTGATTTCTGAAGAAAAGATTCTTGCAATGTGTGGAATCAATGTTTTTCCAATATTCCAGAGCGAGCTCTATGGTCGGGAGCGGCGGATGATGATGAGTGACATAATCTATTCCGTGAGTCTCCAGAAATTTCTCTACCTTTTCTATTTTTGATGACATGTGACGTGATTATTATCCGAGGAAACTGAGAAGGATTCCGGCAGCTACGGCAGAACCGATCACTCCAGCTACATTCGGTGCCATTGCGTGCATGAGGAGGTGGTTCTGAGGATCGAACTCTCGTCCCACGTTCTGTGATACTCTGGCTGCATCCGGTACGGCTGATACACCTGCGTTACCGATGAGCGGATTGATCTTATTACCTTCCTTGCAGAACAGGTTCATTATTTTGGCAAAGCCGACTCCACAGAATGTCGCAACGCAGAATGAGAAGAGACCCAATGCGAAAATCTTTACTGATGTTGCTGTAAGGAAGACATCTGCCTGGGTCGAACATCCGACCGTAACACCTATGAGGATGGTGACGACGTCAATCATCGGTCCACGTGCCGTCTCGGCGAGCCTTCTTGTCACTCCGCTCTCTTTCAGGAGGTTACCGAAGAAGAGCATACCGAGAAGAGGCATGCCAGAAGGAACGATGAGAGCCGTCAGAATGAATCCTACGATAGGGAATATGATCTTCTCCTTCTGGCTGACTGTTCTTGGCGTCTTCATCTTGATGAGTCTTTCCTTTTTTGTCGTCATCAGAAGCATTATCGGACGCTGGATCACAGGGACCAGAGCCATGTATGAATATGCCGATACCGCGATAGCTCCCATGAGATGCGGCGCAAGCTTGGACGACAGAAAGATGGCTGTAGGACCATCCGCACCTCCGATAATACCGATTGCACCGGATTCGGCCGGTGTGAATCCAATGTGCATTGCAACGATGTATGCACCGAATATACCGATCTGTGCAGCTGCTCCGATCAGAAGCAGACGTGGCTGGGATATCAATGAAGAGAAATCCGTCATGGCACCGATGCCAAGGAAGATAAGAGGCGGATACCATCCCTTCTGCACGCCCTGATACAGGATGTTCATCACCGATCCTTGCTCATAGATACCTATCTGGAGGCCTTCGGTAAACGGAATGTTTCCTATGATCATACCAAAGCCGATGGGAACCAGCAGAAGCGGCTCCCAATCTTTCTTGATGGCAACGGTGATGAAAGCTATGCCGATGATTATCATCACCATATGCTGCCATGTCATATTTGCAAAGCCTGTATATTGCAGAAACTGCTGCAGGCTCTCAATAACAGTATTCATGTCTTGTCCTTAATTACTACCCGATGGTAACGATTGCCGCTCCTTCAAGAACTGAGTCGCCTTTTGAGGCATTTACCGCAGTGATAACCCCGTCCCACTCAGCCTGGATGTCATTCTCCATCTTCATTGCCTCAAGCACAGCAATGGTCTGTCCTGCCTTGACAGTGTCACCTACCTTTACCTTGATGTCGATAATCACGCCTGGAAGAGGCGAGGTAACAGGTTTTCCCTGACCGGTTGCAGATACTGGTGCCGGAGCAGGGGATGCAGGCTGAACTGGGGCAGAAGGCGCCTGAACTGCTGATGCGGGAGCTGGTGCTGCCGATGTCTGAGCAGGCGCTGAAGCATTCTCCATTTCAACCTGATATGAAACTCCGTTTACTGTTACGTCCGCAATATTGCCTGATAGGGAATTGACGGCTACGTCATATCTGTTGCCATTGATCTTGAAACTGTATTCTTTCATCATTTTCTTCGTTTAATTGTAATTATATAGCTTTCGCTATCGTGAACTGTGTCGTTGAAATACTGGTGCAGGGCCATCCCTATGGCCGCATATGTCTCTCCGTTGAGCTCCTGCTCAAGAGCCATTGCGATTGCCGCCGCTTCTTCTTCGGAAGGAACTCCGGACTTCATTTTCTTTGCCGGTTTCTTCAAACTGAACTTGCCGTTGACAGCCTTGCCGATCATTGTATATGCGAAATACAGGACTACAAGAGCAAGGAATACTACTGCCACAGATACAAGGGTGATAGTCACTCCATGAGGATCCCTGACCGCCATATCCGCGCTTTTCCGCACGACGTTTTCCGACACCTGAAGTATTGTGAATATATTCATGACTCCTTTTATAATGGAAGATTATCGTGCTTTTTCCATGGGTTTTCCTGAGCTTTGACAGCAAGCTGTTCCAGAGCTCTGATGACGCGGAAACGAGTGTTCCTCGGTTCTATCACGTCGTCGATATACCCGTATGAGGCAGCATTGTACGGATTGCAGAAGAGGTCGTTATATTCCTTCTTCTTTTCTTCTGCTGCGGCTGCCTTTGCTGCCGGATCTTCAATTGCCTTGATTTCTTTTGAGTAGAGGATCTCGACGGCTCCCTCAGCTCCCATCACTGCAATGTTCGCCGAAGGCCACGCATAGTTGATATCACCTCGTAACTGCTTGCAGCTCATGGTTATATGGGCCCCGCCGTATGACTTCCTCAAAGTTACTGTAACCTTAGGTACTGTAGCCTCTCCGTATGCATAAAGAAGTTTTGCGCCATGGCTGATGATTCCGCCGTATTCCTGCTGTGTTCCGCAAAGGAAGCCTGGCACATCGACCAAGGTGACGATAGGAATATTGAAAGCGTCGCAGAAGCGGACGAAGCGTGCTGCCTTACGTGATGCGTTTATATCAAGTACTCCTGCAAGAATCTTAGGCTGGTTCGCAACGATTCCTACCGAACGTCCGTTCATATGGGCAAATCCTACGATTATGTTCTTAGCCCAGCTTTTATGAACCTCGAGGAATTGTCCGTCGTCGACGATGCTTCCTATGACCTGATACATGTCATACGCCTTGTTCGGATTGTCAGGAATGATGTCATTGAGGGCGTCGTCATATCTTCCTGCCGGATCGGCTGTCTCGACAAAAGGAGCTTCTTCGCGGTTGTTTGATGGCAGGAAACTGAGCAGAGTCTTGATTGTTGCAATGCCGTCCTCCTCATTTTCTGCTGCGAAATGTGCCACACCGCTCTTGCTTGCATGAACGCTTGCACCTCCCAGTTCCTCCTGGGTCACCGATTCACCTGTCACGGTCTTTACCACCCCAGGACCGGTAAGGAACATATAGGATGTGTCCTTGATCATAACGGTGAAGTCAGTAAGGGCAGGGGAGTAAACTGCTCCGCCTGCGCATGGACCGAATATGCCTGAAATCTGAGGTATGACACCTGATGCGAGAATGTTTCTCTCGAATATTTCTCCGAAACCGGCCAGCGAGCATATTCCTTCCTGAATTCGTGCGCCGCCAGAATCATTAAGGCCTATGAAAGGTGCTCCGTTGCGGACAGCCATATCCATTACCTTACATATCTTCTGTGCCATGGTTTCCGACATGGAACCTCCGGATATAGTGAAGTCCTGGGCAAAGACATAGACAGGACGTCCGTCTATTGTTCCCATTCCAGTCACAACCCCGTCTCCGTCGTACGATGTCTTCTCCATCCCGAAGTTGGTGCAACGATGTCTGACAAACATATCGAATTCTTCAAAGCTTCCCTCGTCCAGAAGCATCGAAAGTCTTTCCCTCGCGGTCAGCTTGCCTTTCTGGTGCTGGGCATCGATCCTTTTCTGGCCTCCACCCATTCGTGCGGAAGCCCTGCGCTCTACCAGTTCCTTGATTTTTTCCTGCTGAATGCTCATATTTTATAATAGTTTCGTTGTCTTGTCTTCATGCCCGAAGAGTCTTACAACATTCATTATGACAAAGATAGCATTTTTTCCAACTGACCAAATAAAATTGTGCCCCAGATCCTTTTATTACGCCACAATGGCTGTCCGTGTGGTAAAAAACAGCCGATATGAGGTGAAAACAAAAAAATCCGATAGCTTGCGGCTACCGGATTTTCGGTGTATTGCAGTATTTATTACGGCTGCATTGTTGTATAAACGTTCTGAACGTCGTCATCCTCTTCGATTCTCTCGATGAGCTTCTCGACATCAGCCTTTGCATCACCTTCAAGGACCTTGAGGTCAACGTTTGGAAGACGGGTGAATTCTGCAGCGATGAGCTCGTAACCATTGTCCTCGATCCATTTCTGGATAGTGTTGAATGCTGTGAACTCTCCGTAAAGAACAATCTCCATCTCCTCATTCTCGTTCTCCTCCTCAAAGATCTCTTCTACGCCGTAATCGATCAACTCGAGCTCAAGCTCCTCGAGATCATATGGATTGGCGCTCTTCATGCGGAACATGCACTTGCGGTCGAACATATAGTCAACACTGCCTGAAGTACCGAGCGATCCGCCGCTCTTTGTGAAATATGAACGTACATTTGCTACAGTACGGTTGTTGTTGTCGGTAGCAGCTTCAACGAGGACTGCGATTCCGTGAGGACCGTATCCTTCGAATACTACTTCCTTGTAATCTGCCTGATCCTTGTCAGTAGCTCTCTTGATTGCGCGTTCGATGTTGTCCTTAGGCATGTTCTCGCTGCGTGCAGTCTGGATGAGGGCACGGAGACGAGGGTTGCCAGTCACGTCAGGGCCTCCCTGCTTTACAGCAATTGTGATTTCCTTTCCGATCTTAGTGAAGACGCGGGCCATATGACCCCATCTTTTGAACTTGCGCTCTTTTCTGAACTCAAATGCTCTTCCCATATTACTTGTTTTCGATGCGTGCGATGTATTTGTCGATATCGTAACCCTCCATTGACTGCGGGTACTGATCCTTGATTGTCTCGTAGAATCCGAGTGCCTTCTCAGCATTTCCGAGCTTCTCTGCTACCATACCTGCCTTAAGGAGGTAACCTGCTGCAAACATATTGTCAGCTGTTGCTGCTGCTTTCTCGAAGTATCCGAGAGCCTTGCTGTAGTCTTCAAGTCCTACGTAAGCGTCACCGATGCAAGCTGTTGCGCGTGCAGCAAGGATAGCATCCTTGCCCTTGTAGCTCTCGAGGTAGTCGATAGCAGACTCGAAGTTTCCAAGCTGGAGCTCACATACTCCTGCATAGAAATATACAGCCTTTCCTGCCTTTGCACCATACTCGTCGATAATCTGAGTGAAACCGAGCACGTTGCCGTCACCGTTAAGTGCAAGTTCGTAATCCGCAGCGCGGAAATTCTGCTCTGCAAGAGCCATCTGACCTTCAGCCTCAGCTTTTGCTGGCTGATAAGCGAATTTGAACCAGCAGAATACTGCGATTGCAAGTACTACGATACCGGCTGCGATTCCGCCGATGATCTTGCCGTTCTCGTTGAAGAACTTTTCAGTCTTTGAAATTGCCTCGACTACTGCCTCGGCATTCTCGTTTTTGATTTCTTTAGCCATATTAATCAGTTTATATATTTGTCAATAATAGATCGGGAAATATCCCTGTACAAAAACAGTCGGCAAATTTAGGAAAAAATGTTCAAACTCCCAATTAAAATGGTTATCTTTGCCTTCTATAGAAAAATAATATGCCGGTACTCGAGAAAATAGTCATAGCGGATTTCAGGAATATCCGGCTCCAGGAGATAGATTTTTCGCCAAATATCAACTGCATAAGCGGAAACAATGGTGAAGGCAAGACAAATCTTCTGGATGCAATTCACTATTTGTCAATGACAAAGAGTGCCTTCGCATCCTCAGATCGCTTCAATTTCAGACACGGAACTGAGGAATTCTCCATTTCAGGAACATACAGGATGTCCAACGGACTTTCCAGCAGATTCGCTCTGAAGATGTCTTCCAGGGGTGAGAAGAAGGTCAAGCGCGATGAAAAGCCTTATCAGAAGGTCTCCGAGCATGTCGGAGTGCTTCCGGTGGTGATGGTTTCCCCGTCTGATGTGTCAATGGTAAGCGAGTCTGGAGATGAGCGCAGACGCTTTGTGAATGCGGTTCTTTCTCAGATGGACAGGGAATATATGTCTGCCATGCAGCAGTACAACAGGCTTCTGATGCAGAGGAACAGGATGCTGAAGGAGATGGATGTGGACAGGACGTTGCTGGAGGTGATCGATATGAGGATGGCTTCTCTAGCCGAGCCGGTCTACAAGGCACGAAAGAAGTTAGTTGAAGATCTGAAACCGATTGTTTCGGAGTACTATAAGGCTCTGTCAGGAGACTCGGAGCAGGTCGATATCGAATATGAATCGGAATTGTCGAAGGCTTCGCTGGATCAGCTGCTTGCCGCTTCGTATGATAGGGACCGCATCATGAAGCATACCACGTCCGGCATCCATAGAGATGATTTCTCTTTCCGGATGAACGGTCATCCGATAAGAAGATACGGCTCCCAGGGCCAGCAGAAGTCGTTTCTGGTTTCCCTTAAATTCGCTCAATACGAAATCATGAAGAAGAACTACGGATTTGCACCTATACTTCTGCTTGACGATGTCTTTGACAAGCTTGATATGGGCAGGATCTCCAATCTTCTCCAGATGGTCGCCAGCAATGATTTCGGTCAGATATTCATTACAGACAGCAATAAAGTGAGGATGTCCGGAATTGTTGACGGACTGACTCAGGACAGGGCATATTTCGAGACTGTCGGGGGTACGTTCACGAAGATATGATATGGCATTTGACGGAAGACATAATAAGTTGAGAAGGAAGGAAGCCGTCGGGATGCAGGATCTTATGATCCAGTATCTGCGCGACATGAAACTGACCTCGGGAATGAACAGACAGAGGGTTGCAGAGGCCTGGAATACGGTTTCTGGAGCTTCAAGATATACATTGTCCGTGTCATTCGAACGAGGAGTGATGACATGTGTGATAAGTTCTTCTCTTGTCCGTAACCAATTGTATTTCCAAAGGGATGTCCTTGTCCAGAAGATGAACGAGTTTCTGAAGTCGGACAATCTGTATGATTCGGGAGGAAAGGATGGCCCTGCCGTCAGAACGCTTATTTTGAAATGATATACCTATGAAAATAGTCGCAGACAGTAAAGTCCCTTTTCTCAAGGGTGTTTTTGAACCATATGCAGAAGTGGTTTATATAGATGGAAAGAAGATTTCTCACGAAGATATTCTGGATGCAGATGCAATGATCATCAGGACCCGCACCCGTTGTGACAAGGCGTTGCTGAATGGTACGAAGGTAAGGATGATAGCTACGGCGACAATCGGTACAGATCATATAGACCTCAAATATTGTGCAGATAATGGAATAGAAGTACATAATGCGGAAGGTTGTAATGCCGGAGGTGTGATGCAGTATGTGTTCTCTGCCTTGTATGGCGTGGCGGCGCGTAAGTCCATCAAACTGGATGACTTTACCTTCGGTATCGTCGGTGTCGGACATGTCGGTTCTCTAGTGGAGAAGATGGCCAGATATCTTGGATTCAAGGTCCTGCTCTGTGATCCTCCGAGGGCAGCTGCTGAAGGCTCTGATGCGTTCTGCTCCTTGGATTATCTGCTGGCCAACTCGCAGATAGTGACTATGCATGTCCCGCTTGATGAGACAACCAGAAATATGGCCGATAAGGATTTCTTCGATCTGATGCCCATAGGCTCGATATTCATCAATGCTTCCCGCGGTGAGATCGTGGATGAAGATGCACTGATGCAGTCTTTGCAGAAATTCGGAGCTGTCATCATTGACACATGGAAGAACGAGCCTGACATTAATGAGCGGCTTATGGATATGGTGGATATTGCGACACCGCATATCGCCGGTTATTCGTATCAGGGAAAACAGAATGGTACTGCTGCATCGGTTCAGGCCGTGGCAAGACATTTCGGAATAAGTCAGCTGTATGATTTCTATCCGGAATATGACAAATCTGGCCACGAACCCGTACTCCTTGACCTCAAGGGCAAGAAACAAGGCGAGGTGGCAGCTGTATTTCAATATAATTATCCTATATTTACAGACGATTTCCGCTTCCGTATGGAACCGGATAATTTCGAGCGCATGCGTTCGGACTACCAATATCGCAGGGAGATATATGTAGAATAATCAATTAACCACATAAAAACAGATAACACTATGTTTACTAAAGAAGATGTTGCTCAGATTGAGCAGAGAGGCTCGAATGTAACGACTGTTGAGGACCAGGTGGAACGCTTCAAGAAAGGCTTTCCTTGGATGAAGATAGTTGCTCCGGCAACCCCTCAGAGAGGAATCAAGGTTCTTGATGATGCAGAGGTAGATGCAGCGGTCAGATATTATGAAGGTGCATCCATTAACGGCAAGTGTAAGTTCGTACCTGCTTCCGGAGCAGCTTCGCGTATGTTCAAGGATCTTTTCAGCGGACTTGATGCATTGAAGGCCGGTAAGGAGGTTGCAGATGACGCCCCTGCTGCTAAATTCGTCAATCAGATCCAGTCTTTTGCATTCTATACTCCTGAAGTTTTCGGCGATAAGGTGTATCCATGCAATGACTACAGGAAGTCTGTGCTTTCAAAGACTCTTACAGAAGAAGGTCTGGGTTATGGAGCAAAGCCTAAGGGTGTCCTCAAGTTCCATAAGTATACTGACGGCGAGATCCGCACTGCATTCGCCGAGCATCTTGTGGAGGCTCAGAACTATATGAGGAATGAGGATGGTACGGCTAATCTTGTCGTGACTATATCTCCTGAGCATCAGCAGCTGTTCGAGGAGGCTTATGCAGAGGTAAAGGCAGCCTACGAGGCCAGATATGGAGTAAAATATAATATTGTATTCACTTTCCAGGACAAGGCTACAGATACAATAGCTGTGGATGTTGAAAACAAACCTTTCAGGACAGAAACGGATTCGCTTCTTTTCCGTCCGGCCGGTCATGGAGCCCTTATCTATAATCTCAACAAATTAGAGGAAGAGGTGGTTTCTATCAAGAATATCGACAATGTGGCTAACGAACGTCTGCTTCCTGAGACAGCGACTTGGAAGAAAGTCCTGCTTGGAAAGGCATTGGAGCTTCGTGACAGGATATATTCTTATCTCAATAGGCTAGATGCAGAGGTTACGGAAGAACTTTGCGCTGAGATAGAGGCTTTCCTCGCTGGTGAACTTTGCGTGGAGATGCCGGAGCAGAAAGATCTGACAGCCAAAGCTGCAGCCCTTCGTGCCAAGCTGAACCGTCCGATCCGCGTTGCCGGAATGGTAAAGAACCAGGGAGAGCCGGGCGGTGGTCCTTTCATCATTGCAGAACCTGACGGATCGACATCTCTTCAGGTACTCGAGAGTGTACAGATCAACATGTCTGATGAGAAGTCACGTGACGCCCTTGCTTCTGCGACTCACTTCAATCCGGTAGATATCGTATGCTGTCTTCATGACTATAAGGGACAGAGCTTCGATCTCCTCCAATATGTCGACGAGGATGCCGGCTTCATTTCTTCGAAGAGCTATCAGGGACGTGAACTCAAGGCTCTTGAGCTTCCTGGTCTTTGGAATGGTGCGATGAGCAAGTGGAATACACTCTTTGTTGAGGTCCCTCTCGAGACTTTCAACCCGGTGAAGGTCGTTCTTGATCTTCTGCGTCCTGCGCATCAGAACTGATTTTTCCGTGGAGCGTAAAGCATGTCAATGCTTTACGCTCCACGTTTCAATAACGCTCTGTAGCGATAAGCAGGTTGCCGGCAGTGTCTGACTTAAGGCCGAAGATGTGGTAGCTGCCGCTGGAGGCCGTGCCGAGTTTCTTGCGTAACGTGTCTGTGTCCATCGGAAGATTCCTGGCAGTTACGTCTGCCTTCGGGTATTCGCCTGAGATGGAACGTATGCCGCGTCTGTCCAGAGGCACTGTCCTGAGGATTCTGAATATTTTGCCTAAGGACTTCAGATCTGCAAATGATTCGATAGCAGAGATGTCCGATTTCTGCGACGGTATATAATAATGCGTGGATTTCCCTAATTTCTTAAGCCCGTATCTTGAACATATGGTGTTATAGCCACCGGACTTCATCAGCGTCTTGCCAGGCTCGAAAAGTATCTCAGCTGCATATATCTCATCCGTTGCGGCAACTTCTACAGCTGCCTGCCTTTCTTCAGATGGCTTGAATGTCAGGCTTGAAGATGCAGATTCTGCTCCGGCTGACGGTTCAACTGCAGTAATGCTGTATTCGCCATTCCATTCCCTGTCCATCCACACCAGAAGCTCCTTGCATTCTCCGGAGGATCCTACTATATGGACTTCACGACAATGTTCTCCAAGCCTGTCGCACACCATGGTTATGTCAGCCATAGGGGAGAGCTTGATCAGCAGGTGCCGTGAAAATGCGAATATTTCATCCTTTAAGGTAAGCACATCAGGTGTGCAGTCTTCCAGTAGGAATACCTTACGGCCTCCTTCACCCCTTCTGGCAGGATCGATAAATACTATGTCCGGATGGAAATCAGATAGCAGAGATGTGATTGTAACAGTTTCTGTATCAGCTGCATCTGAATTTACAGCAGACGTTGCAGGGGAGTTCTCCGGAACGACAGAACAATTCCTGACGATGACGTTGTCCGCCCCAAGTACATCAAAATTATGGGAGGCAGCATTGCAAAGGACTTCAAGTCTTTCGCAGTACAGCACCTGTGCCGCTATTTTTGAAAAATACCAGGAATCTACTCCGAAGCCTCCTGTGAGATCTGCAATATTGGATCTATATGATGCAATTCTTAAAGCCAGTTCTGATTTATATCTTCCCGTAAGACTGCTGCTGCATTGTTCTGCTGACAGCTTCAGCGGAAATATAAGCTTGGGCTCATCATACCATTCAGGAACTTTCCCCTTCAGCTTTCTACGGCTTTCGATGCAGTTGACGGCTAATTCCATATCTATTTCCGGCCATTTCTTTCTGTCAAGAATAAGCCGGGATACGTCATCGGTCAGGTGGTCCTGTACAAATCCGATCAGCTTGTCCATTGTGCCATTTCTGTCTGAAGAATAGGTCGACGCTAGGGTGAACTTCCTTTTCAACTACCTCTGTTACAGGAACTTCCTTCATAATAGGATCATCGTTCTCATCGTAAAGAGGAGTTCCGAAATCATCAGTAACCTGTACCAGCTCTGTGATTACATTGCCGTTTTCGTCAGTCTTGTTCTGAGTAATGAAGGTAGTCGTTGTGTACGACAGTTCAAGGTTGATTGTATATGAACCGTTATCATCCTTGCTGATGTTCAGAATGCTGCCTTCAGATGCTCTCGTCCTTGTCGGATTTGTTTCGTCATATGAGTATACCTGAAAGGTGTGATATGAGAAGGACCAGTCTAATGCAGTATTGCTTAATTCTACATCACCCTCATTGATGAATGCTCTTGACAACTTAAGTACAGGTATGTTATTATTGTCAATCAGGACGCCATCTTTGCCTTCACCCGGATTAAAGCGAATCATGAGTTCTCCGCCTCCCTCTGAAATGCTGATGTCATCTATATTGAATGAACCGTCATATCCATATTTGGTTTCGCCTTCATTTGTAAGACTGCCTGAACTGTATATGCATCTGTTGAATTTATTGCCTGACTTTTTGACAAAAGACCCGTTGTATTCGGCACGAAGCGTCTTGCCCCTTTTGTCTGTCAGCCTTAAAGCTACTGTCAGTGTCTCGCCTTCGATTGTAGCCTTGATGGAACCGTAACCACCCTTGAGGGTGAATATCTCACCTTTGTCGTAAAGCACTGCTGTCCCATTAGGAATATTGCTTGTGCTGATATTGACAGTCTTGCCTAGACTTGAAGGGGCGATGGTAAAATCTATCGCCTCGTCTTTCTGGCTGTAAAGAATGAACCGGCTTGGCGCACCGTCTTCCATTTCAATGTATGTGGCTGAAGTCAGATCCTTGACTATCCTTTCATATGCCCATTGATTGGAAATCGTAGCCTCAGTGTACTCGGAATAAGGTCCGTTGTAACTTCCGGAAATGGCATTGACCGGAGCCGACTTCAGATTCTGAGATGAAAATTCAAAACTGATGTTCCTGGAGGCTTCGTCTATCGAACATGTTATCGTGCAGTATCCGCTGTTTTCCTTATCATCGTATCTTATGAAGTTTCCGGTCTGTTCGAATGTTTCCTTCTGTCCTCCTAATTTGGCGTTAGGTACAGTGATGACGAGCTCGCCTACAGACTTTTCTATCTCGTCTAAAGTTGTATATCCGGATGTTTCAGAAATCCATATCTGCGTGTCATTTCCAAGCTTATGTAATACTACTGATCTGATATCATATGTGTCACCATTGTATTGGAATGTACCGGGAACCTTTTCTGGTTCAAGTCCTGATTCAGTCTGGACTTCTTTACATGAGTTGAGTGCAAGCAGTGATGTCGCCAGAACGGTGGCAGCATGTATTCTGTGAAAAATATTCATCATAGTCGAGTTTATATTCCGCGAATATAGTAATTTTTATTCTCTAATCATTCTGTCAATATAAAAAAATGCTCTGTACTCTTTCATTGGTCCGTAGATTGCTTTGTTTCGGAATATTGATGGGTATGAATGCACCTTCGTCCTCAGGCTGTGGTAGGGCCAACCAGACGCTGAGGCTCTTCATACATCAATTTTGCGAGTCGCCGGGCCCCTATGCGGGTCTGGCGATAAAATTCAGAATATATGGAAAGGATATCTGATGTAGTATTCAGAACAGCGTTCAGGATACTTTGTGACAGGGTTGACAGTGAGGAAGTCACAAATAAGGTAATGCTCTATGCAGATAGGCACGAGATAATATATGACGGCAGTGAAGGGTCAATGGATTGGTTTCTCAGACAGACCTGTCTCAGAAGCAGGCTCATAATAGCGAGAAGAAGGCTTCTGTGGCTGTTGAATGTCAGAAACGAACTCTTTGTCAGAGCATCCCCAAAAGCTGAAAATCAGGACGACTATGTTACAAAGCAGGCATGGCAGGTGTATTGCAGGGCTGTGTTCAGGATGACCCCGCTTCAAGGAATGGCATATACCCTATGTGTTCTAGAGGAACTTCCGTTAATAAGGGCAGCAGGAATCCTGGAACTTTCCGAGTTCCGGATCGGGATTGCATTGGAACGAGCTTCTGCCAAGATCCGCAGGGAACTGGCGGTATACGGCAGAAGTGACCTGTACTGTTCGTTCGTGAAATTCATACGTATGGTCAATGCCTGAACTTATTCTTTCGTGTTTTCAGCGTAAGTTTCTATCTTTGCAGTCCAAATCAAGCATTTATGAAGAAACTGTTCCTGCTGTTACCGATATTTTTCTCAATCAGTTCATATGCTCAGGTCAATCATACCCTGTCTGTTGATGGAGACCTGCCGTCTGTGGTGGAAAGACTGATGGACAGGAGGGACTCGATCAGAAATGACGGATATAAGATCAGGAAGATAAGGTCTCATATCAATCTGGAGTTTGCATCTTCAGCAAATGCGTATTTCTCAGATGGAAGATTTGATGAGGTATCATTCAAGATGAACCGCGTCAGGCTTGAGATCTATGGCAGACTCAATGAACATCTTTCATATCATTTCCGTCAGTCATTCAATAAGTACAGCAATCCATATTCCGTGGATAATATGTCCTCATCCATCGAATATGCAAATATAAAATGGCATCAGAGCGAAAGATTCGAGCTTGTCGCCGGAAAGCAGTATCTCGCTGTCGCAGGCTATGAGGGTTATGTCAATGGCTTGCTGGTCAGAGAGTTCAGTGAATTCAACAATAACTTTGAGATTTATCAGACAGGACTCAAAGGTACCGTCATGTTTACTCCGACGCAGCATCTGGTGATCCAGGTGGCGAATAACAGAAGTTCGAGGGATGAGCAGATGTATATCCATGGCCTTCCTGCAGGCGTCGAAAGTTCAAAGTTCCCTCTTATCGGAACCCTCAACTGGAACGGATGGTTTCTCGATGGCGCACTTCATCTGATGTATTCAGCCTCCGCCGGTCAGCTTGCAAAAGGAAAGAATGTCTGTCATCTCATGTGTGGCAACATTTATAAGAAAGGTCCTGTACTTGCTTATCTTGATGTCCTGTACTCTAAGGCGGCATTGGACTACCAGCAGCGTATTACAGTCCTGCAGAACGGTCCTGATCCTGTTACTGCCCAGAATGTGGAGTATCTTACATTGATTGCCAATGTCGACTATAGTTTCCATCCGAAGTGGAATACATATCTGAAAGGAGCGTATGAGACTGCCGGGGTTTATAAGGCCAACGGTGCCTTTGCGCAAGGAAAGTATATGTCTGCATGGAATGCCCAGGCGTGCCTTGAGTGGTTCCCGTTTACCGGGGACAAGGGTTTCAAGATCTTTGCACATTATGTCTATAAAGGATTCACGCTGACAGAAAATGCGCTGGCGATAGGGGGACATATGCCTCATACGCAGCGCATCTCTCTCGGAATCCAGTATGTGATACCGGTATTATAGGATATTGAGACTCTGTTCCTTTATCTTTTCCAGTTCATCCTTCATCTTTACGACGATCTTCTGGATTTCTGTGTGGTTGGCTTTCGAGCCTGTCGTGTTGATCTCTCTTCCCATCTCCTGAGCAATGAAGCCCAGCTTCTTTCCCGGACACTCTTCTCCGGCGATTGTGTCAAGGAAGTATCTGCAATGCTGACGGAGGCGGACCTTCTCTTCGTTGATATCAAGTTTTTCGATATAGAATATCATCTCCTGCTCCAGACGGCTCTGGTCAGGCTCAGCCTTGAGCTCGGCAAAGCGGCTTAAAATTTTTTCCCGGATTGCCTCTACACGTTCCTTTTCGAATGCTTCGACCTGGGCTGAATATTCAAGAATATTCGCAACCTTTTCGGTCACATCCTTATAAAGGACCTCGCCCTCCTGTGTACGGAAGGCATTGATGTTGGCAAGTGCTTCATCTATGCATGCATCCACTATCGGCCAGTTTTCGTCAGTAATGACCTCCTGCTTCTTGGCATCCATTACTTCCGGCATTCTGACTATCATCGCGAGAAGGTCGTTCGGATTCTGAGTCCAGAGGTTTTCAGCACCTATGCGGCTGTCATTCTTTGTCTGTATCTTCCTGCCGAGTTCGAAAATCTGCTGATAATATTCCATAGCCAGCTCCATGTTTATCTTCTTGGCGCTGTCTGCCGCATTGGGTTCATATGTAATGAAGAAATCTATGTTTCCACGGGTGAGGGCTGCTGCAATCTTCTGTCTTACAGCCATTTCCTTGTCTTTCGGAAGCATTGATGTCTTGAGGCTTATGTCTGCGGTCTTTCCGTTGAGGGAGCGGACCTCTACTGTAATCTTTCCTGTCTCCAATATGGCCTCGGCTTTGCCGTAGCCTGTCATTGATCTAATCATATCGCTAAAAATCTGATTTGAAGACACAAAAATACTGAAAATTCTGTATATTTGCCCGATTATTTGCAAATTCATTAACCAGATATATGGAAGAGGTAAACAAGGAAACCGTTGAGACCAGAAATCTCAACTTTTTGGAAGAAATCATTGAGGCGGATCTCGCCAGCGGCAAGTGTGAAACCATTATGACCCGTTTCCCGCCGGAGCCTAACGGCTACCTGCATATCGGCCATGCGAAAAGTATCTGTATCAATTTCGGTCTTGCAAAGAAGTATGGCGGAAAGACCAATCTTCGTTTCGACGATACAAACCCTGTAAAGGAGGACACTGAGTATGTTGATTCCATCAAGGAGGACATCAAGTGGCTCGGCTTTGAGTGGGAGAACGAGAGATATGCCTCCGATTATTTCGACCAGCTCTATGAGTGGGCTGAGGAACTGATCAGGAAGGGCCTTGCATATGTGGACGACCAGACACAGGAGGAAATCCGTGCCGGTCGAGGAACCGTACAGGTGCCAGGAACGGAGAGCCCTTACCGTAACCGCAGTGTGGAAGAGAATCTCAAGCTTTTCCGTGAAATGCGTGACGGCAAGTATGCTGAGGGAGAGAAGGTGCTTCGTGCTAAGATTGACATGGCGCATCCCAACATGCTTTTCCGCGATCCTCTCATGTATCGTATAATCCATGCTGACCACCATCGTATGGGAAGCAAGTGGTGCATCTATCCGATGTATGACTATGCTCACGGACAGTCAGATTCGATTGAGAACATCACTCACTCAATCTGTACCCTTGAGTTCGATGTTCACCGTCCTCTCTATGACTGGTTCATCGAGAAGCTGGGAATCTTCCCTTCGCATCAGCATGAGTTCGCAAGGCTCAACCTTACCTATACTGTGATGTCAAAGCGCAAGCTTCTCGAGCTTGTTAAGAACAACTTCGTAAGCGGCTGGGATGATCCTCGCATGCCTACCATCTGCGGTATCCGCCGTCGTGGATATACACCTGAGTCGATCCGTATGTTTGCAGAAAAGGTCGGAGTGGCAAAGCGCGAGCAACTTATTGACCTCCAGCTTATGGAGTGGTGTGTACGTCAGGACCTTAACGAGCGCTCAAACCGCTATATGGTCGTTCAGGATCCTGTCAAACTGACCATCACCAACTGGGAGCCGGGTAAGGTGGAGTGGTTCGATGCTCCTCTCAATCCAGCCGATCCAGAAGGACCTTCACGCAAGGTTCCTTTCACCGGTGAGGTATATATCGAGAGAAACGACTTCATGGAGGAGCCTCCTAAGAAGTATTTCCGTCTCAAACCGGACGGAGAAGTACGTCTTAAATATACTTATATCGTGAAGTGTCAGGAGGTTGTGAAGGATGCTGAGGGCAACATAATCGAGATCAAGTGTACATATGACCCTACTTCCAAGCCGGGTGCAGGAGAGTGGCGTTCTGTAAAGGGAACCATCCACTGGGTGTCTACAGAGCATGCGAAGGAACTCGAACTCAGGCTTTATGACAAGCTGTTCACTGAAGCACAGATGGGACAGATTCCAGAGGGTGAGGACTATAAGAACTACCTCAATCCTGAGTCTCTCGTGATCGGCAAGGGTTATGCTGAGCCTGCTCTTCTTGAGGACAATTCGGGAATTGCTGTACAGTTCGAGCGCGTAGGGTATTTCTACAAGGATCCGGACAGCACTCCAGATCATTTCATCTTCAACAAGACCACAGCGTTGAAGGACAGCTTCAAATTTTAATGAATCATGAAAAGGCTATTTATAATTATCTGTGTCCTGTCGGTTTTCTGCCAGACTTCCTACGCATATGTCGAAAAGGAAGTCAAGGTCAGAAGTGACAAGATGGATAAAGATGTTCCTGTCAATGTGATATTGCCAGACAGCTATCATCTTTCAGATGCCTTTCCTGTAGTATATCTGCTTCACGGCTTCAGTGACAATCATAAGGGATGGGCGCGCAGAGGAGTTGTGGGATGTCTTGCTGATACCTATGACATAATTGTAGTCATGCCTGACGGAGGATATGACAGTTGGTATTTTGACAGTGAGACGACTCCTGAATATCAGTACGAAACCTTCGTCTCCAAGGAACTTGTAGAGTATGTGGACAGCCACTACAAGACAATTCCTCAGCGTGAAGGCAGGGCGATAACAGGTCTTTCCATGGGAGGACATGGCGCACTTTATCTTGCCTTCAGGCATCAGGATGTATATTCTTCAGCCGGAAGTACGTCCGGTGGCGTGGATATCCGTCCATTTCCAGAGAAGTGGGGAATAGCCAAGCGTCTAGGTACCAAGGAGGCCAATCCTGAGGCATGGGAGAAGAATACCGTCATCAATATGACTCATCTTCTCCAGCCTGGTTCATTGAATCTGATAATTGACTGCGGAACTGAGGATTTCTTCCATGAGGTGAACTGCAACCTTCATGATAAGCTGATGAAGGAGGGAATACCTCACGATTTCTATCAGCGTCCTGGAGGGCATAACTGGACTTACTGGCTGAATTCCATCAAGTATCAGATGCTGTTCTTCGTAACCTGTTTCAGAAATCAGATACAGTGATCCGGAAGAATATCGGAATAATGAGGATAGCAGAAACGCTATCCTTTTTTCTTTCAGTATGTTTTGAAACTTTCCCGGCCAGATTGTTGTATATTTGTTTTTTATTATTACCTTTGCAGTAGCTAATTTAGAATAATTAAAAATAACATATAAGTTGAACGAATAAAAATCATTAAGTTATGTTAAGCGAGAAACTTTATAAGGCAATCAATGACCAGATCAACGCCGAATTGTGGTCAGCATATCTTTATCTCTCGATGTCTATGGACTGCGAGGCTAAAGGATATAAGGGAATAGCAAATTGGTTCTTTGTTCAGTTTCAGGAAGAACAGGACCATGCACGCATATTCATGAATTATCTCAATTCCCGTGATGCCAAGGTGGAACTTTTGCCGATAGCCGAGGTCGCTGTTCAGTGGGATTCTGTCCTTGATATGTTCAAGGATACTCTCGCACATGAGAAGAAGGTTACTGCAATGATCAATAATATAGCGGCAATAGCAAATGAGGACCGTGATTATGCTTCCATCAACAGGATCACCTGGTTCATAGACGAGCAGGTTGAGGAAGAGGAGTCTGCAAGAGATATGATAGCGGCCTTCGAGTCTGTTGAAGGAAACAAGTACGGCATGTATATGCTTGACAAGGAGCTCGCAGCTCGAGTATATACGGCCCCATCGCCTCTGGCAGCAGAATAATTTTATCGACCGGCTGATTCAGTCGGTCTTTTTTTTGTTATTTTTGCGTTGCTAAAAAATAATGCTATGCAGAAGATAAGTGACAGAATATATTCAGTAGGAGTCAACGATGATGATAAGGTCCTTTTTGAGGGTTTATGGCCTCTCCCTTTCGGTGTAAGCTATAATTCATATATTGTTGATGATGAGAAGGTTGCGTTGATAGACACTGTTGAGGCAGGGTTTGAGGAGGAGTTCCTTGAGAATATAAACGAGGCAATCGGAGGACGTCCGGTCGACTACCTTGTGGTCAACCATATGGAGCCGGACCATTCTTCCCTTATTTCGTATATGCTTGAGTGTTATCCGGATCTGAAGATCATTGCCAATGCCAAGACATTGCCGATGCTTAAAGGCTACCATAATGTTCAGGATGATAGAGTGCTGGTAGTTTCTGAAGGACAGTCAGTAAGCCTTGGAGAGTGCAGCCTCAGCTTCCATATGATACCTATGGTTCATTGGCCGGAGACAATGGTGACATGGCTGCCAGAGGAGAATACAGTATTTTCCGGTGATGCCTTCGGCACATTCGGAGTCGTTGCTGATGATATTGTCGATGCGGAAGAGACATTCGATCAATATAGAGATGAAATGATCCGTTATTATTCCAACATTGTCGGGAAGTACGGAACTCCGGTTCAGAGTGCCCTGAAGAAGCTTTCGGGCCTTCCTGTGAAGAGGATCTGCAGCACTCATGGCCCTGTGTGGGAGAAGAATATCGAAAAGGTTGTCTCTTTATATGACAAGCTAAGCAGATATGAGGTCGAGAGGGGAGTCTGCATAGTCTACGGATCTATGTATGGAAATACGGCGGCTGCGGCAGATGCTCTGGCTGTAGAGCTCGAAGCACGTGGAATCCCTTGTGCCGTACATGACCTGGCAGGCAACAATTCCGGTGAACTCGGTGTCTCCGGTGCATTGAGGGATGTATTCAAGTATGATACGATAGTAGTGGGATCACCAACGTATAATAACGGCATATTCCCTCCTGTTGAGACATTCATGGCTGCCTTGAAGGCACGTCTGATCAAGGGACGCCGTTTCTATGCATTCGGCTCCTATACATGGTCTCCTTCGAGCGTGAATCAGCTCAACAAGCTGGCTTCAGAAATGGATTTCCAGATTCTTGGCGACGGCTTAGCCTTCCCTCAGTCGTATTCGAGAGAGAAATTCGATGCATCGGCCATAGCCGATTGTATATTGAAATAATATGATTTAATCTACGAAACGCACCTTCCCGAAGTCACGTGGCTTTGCGGAAGGTGTTTCGTCTGCATATCCCAGACCGATGCAGAGACAGAACTCATATCCTTCCGAGAATCCGAGTCTGTCGATATACGGCTTGCAGACATCATTGCCGCTGAGGAAACGTACCGGGCTCCCAAGACATACGGAACCGACTCCGAGTGACCATGCGGACAACATGATGTTCTGTGACAGAAGTCCGCAGTCATAAGCAGAGAAATCGTACGACAGGTCTCTTGCGATGAAAACCATGGTGGGAGCATCTCTGAAACAGCCTTTGACCATTTCCGGGTCTCGGTCCGGATGGGCTGCCGCCATCGCTTCCTTCATCTCTGCGAGCAGTGCCGGATTATCTACGACGCGTACTTCCCATGACTGCTTGTTCTGACCGTTGGGAGCATTGATTCCACACTCCAGAATCTTGTTCATGGTCTCCCTGTCTACCGGCTCGGATTTATATTTTCTTATGCTTCGTCTAGCCATTATGTTTTCAATGACGGCATTTTCTCCGCTTTCCTGTTTGTCATTGCAGTTCGCACATGAAAGGACAGTCATCAGGCCCAGTCCTATCATCAGAAGATTAAAGGTTTTCATATTTTTAAATTTTCAAGTGGTAGGCAAATATAGCAAAATATGAGTATTTTTGCATCTGCTTAAACAGAATGCGATGGATAGAAAAGTATTGCTTTCCAATGGCGACCCGATGGGAGCCGCAATTTATGACTATCATAGGAATGGCAGGGCCGGAACATTGGTTGTGATGTCGTCACAATTTGAAGATGACGAAATTCCTGTAGAGGACCTTTTCAGAGGTATCGAAGATATGCCGGATCTGGAAAGACTGGCATTGGAATCTGCAACCGGGGATATTCTGGATGTAGGCGCAGGAAGCGGCTGTCATAGCCTGGCTCTGAAGGAAATGGGAAAGAAACCGGTGGCTATAGATATTTCTCCTTTGTCTGTAGAGGTTATGAAGGAGAGGGGACTGGAGGCGTATCAGATCAATTTCTATGATGAATCCTTCGTCAGAAAGTTCGATACTGTCCTGATGCTTATGAACGGAACCGGTATAATCGGAAATATTGGCAATATCCCTACATTTTTCTCCAGAATCAGGGAACTGCTGAATCCGGGAGGATCAGTGCTGATTGATTCGAGCGACCTACGTTATCTCTTTGAGGAAGAGGACGGTAGCATCATGATCGACCTCGCTGATGAATATTACGGTCAGCTTGACTATAGAATGAAGTATGTCGATGCCGTGGATACTGATCTTGAAGGAGTGGAAGGGGAGACTTTCGATTGGCTCTACCTTGATTTCAATACACTTGCATATTATGCGGAGGAAAATGGATTCTCTGCTGAAGTGATAGCGGAAGGTGAACATTATGACTATCTTGCTAAATTGATTTTAACTGATTGATATATGGCTGTTTATGATTTTGATAAGGTGATCTGCCGTAAGAATACGGGAGCGATTAAGACAGATGCTTTGGGAAGATTTTTCGGTAAGGAAGACCTGCTGCCGATGTGGGTGGCTGATATGGATTTCGCGACTCCGCATTTCATCATAGATGCTTTGCGTGAGCGTCTTGAGCATCCTGTATTCGGATATACGGAAGTTCCTGATGAATTGTGGCCTACTGTCATGCAGTGGATAGAGGAACATCATGGATGGAAGGTCGAGCGCGAGTGGCTTACCTATATTCCTGGTATTGTCAAGGGTATCGGATTTGCCATCAATTCATTGACACGTCCTGATGAAAAGATCATCATCCAGCCTCCGGTATATCATCCTTTCAGACTCGTTCCTCAGAAGAACGGAAGGGAGTTGGTATACAACCCTCTGATCGAGAATCCGGACGGAAGCTATTCAATGGATTTCGATAATCTTGAAAAGGTCTGTGATTCTTCATGCAGAATGCTCATACTTTCAAACCCACATAATCCGGCAGGTATCGTATGGCCAAGGGAAACGCTTGAGAGGCTGGCATCGTTCTGTCACAGTCATGGTGTCATAGTCATTTCTGACGAGATACATTCGGATATGGCTCTTTTCGGTAACAAGCATATCCCTTTTGCAACGGTTTCTGAAGAGGCTGCCCAATGCAGCATAACCTTCGGCTCTCCTTCAAAGACTTTCAATATAGCGGGTATAGTAAGCTCATATGCAATTGTGCCTTCGAAAGAGCTGCGTGAGCGCTTCTACTCATGGCTCGACGCCAATGAACTTGATTCTCCGCCGATGTTTTCACCGATAGCAACCATTGCCGCATTCAGGAACGGCGAGGAGTGGAGGCAGGAAATGCTGAAATATGTAGAAGGAAATATCGGATATCTGGAAGAATTCTGCAGAAATGAACTGCCGCAGATAAAGCCATTGAGACCACAGGCTTCTTTCCTTGTATGGCTTGATTGCAGGGAACTCGGACTTGAGCATGATGAACTTGTGTCTCTGTTCATCGATAAGGCAGGACTTGCACTCAATGACGGCGAGACGTTCAATCCGGGAGGACGGGGATTCATGCGAATGAATGTCGCTCTGCCACGTGAGTCGCTCAAACGTGCTCTTGTATCCTTGAGGGATGCAGTGGTCAGGACGATTTCTTAAGCGTAATCACGGTTATTTCCGGACGTACTCCTATTCTTACAGGAATAATGGTTTCGCCGAGGCCAGGGTTTACATATATGTACTGCGAACCTTGTGAATATAAGCCTCTGTTCTGTCTGAATATGTATCTGCTTGGCGACCAACTGAAGAGTGAAAACTGCATTGCATGCGTATGACCGCTCAGAGTCAGTGGGTAGTCTTTTCCTGTTATTTCGGATTCCCAATGCATAGGGTCGTGCGTGAGTATGATCCTGAAACTGCCATCTGTGCCTGCCGAGGCCTTCTGCAGGTTGCCTTTTGACGGGAAATGTCTGGATGGAGAAATATTCTCGACACCGATTATCTTTATGCTGTCTCTTCCTCTGGTGACGGTCATGTTTTCGTCAAGAAGAATATTCCATCCCATCTCTTTCTCTTTACGGATGACTTCTGACGGGCCTTTAGGATGGTGACCGGTCTTGTCGCGTTCCGCAGAATAAATGCAATAGTCGTGATTTCCAAGGACAGATACCACTCCGTCAGTTGCTCTGATATCCTGAAGAATATCCTTGACTACATCAATCTCAGAACTGTCAAGAGTAATCAGGTCACCGGTAAAAGCAACCATATCCGGATCAAGACCATTGATGATTTCTATAATCTTCTTCAATGAATCATGCCGCTTTGAAAATGATCTTGCGTGTATGTCTGAAATGTGTATCAGTCTATATCCGTCAAATCCTTCAGGGAGATTCTGAAATTCAAGCTCCACTTCCTTTACCTGTGGCCTTTCTCTGCCGATCCATGCTCCATATGCAATGAAGACAGGTGGAATCAGGAGGACCAGAAGTCCTTTCAGAAATGTCTGCTTGAATGTGAGACTGGTGAGGACGGCCAAGACACCGCTGGCCATTGCATCGGCAATGACCAATACGGTCCAGCATAGTATCAGTACGCCGGTAATGGCTATCGCTTCTGTTGACATCACGCTTATTTCAAAAGTGTTTTCTTTATATTCTCATCTTCGGATATGAGTCTTGTTATGTCCAGATGAGTGCATACTTCTTCGCTGAGGAAGCGTGAAGTGGAATTCGTATGTGCCGGATCCCAGGTGAGGAGTATTACATGGGTTTTCAATGCCTTAAGCTTCCTGGCCAGCATTTCGTGATCGGCATCTCCGCTTATGAGCACGACGTAGTCGAATTTGCGGATCAGCGTCATTTCATATGTGTCAAGCGCAAACCATGTGTCTACACCTTTTTCAATGACTCCTCCCCTCGGATTTTCCCTGAGATGCTTGTAGTGGAAGATCACGTCATTCTCGATGAGGCTGTCCTCGAACTCCCTTTCGCTGTAAAGAAGGTCTTTCTTCTTTGCATCCTGGGCACGGTAACGTCCTCTGTAGTAATGACATTCAGTAATATACATGTGGCGTCTCGCGATTCCGTCAAGTTCACAGATCTTTTTCGGAATGTATTGCAGCAGGCCTGTCAGGTTGACTCTAAGCGGTCCTTGTTGAGCCAGACCTTCGTTGATTTTTGCGTAATAGCCGCCATCGATGAAGACGCCTACGGATTTGTTCAGATTACTGGTTTCCATATATTTCCTCATTTATTATTCTACAAAAGTCATTTCTTCCAGGAGGTGATCGGCATTCGCAAGTTTGTCTATGATGAAGAGAACATATCTTACGTCAAGACTGATATTGCGACAGAAGTCCGGATCGAAATCTATATCGCTCATCGTTCCTTCCCATACACGGTCGAAGTTTATACCTATCAGATTGCCGTCGGCGTTGATAACAGGGCTCCCGGAGTTGCCGCCTGAGGTGTGGTTAGTTGCAATGAAGCATACCGGAACCTCTCCTGAGGCGTCTGTCCATCTGCCGAAATCTCTGGTGGCATAGAGGTCACGGAGACTCTGAGGTATGTTGTAATCAAAGATCTCTGGGTTGTCTTTCTCGATAATTCCTGCCAGAGTGGATGACGGCCTGTAGTATATTCCGTCGGATGGGGAGTATCCCTTTATGTTGCCATATGCAACCCTGAGCGTCAGGTTGGCGTCAGGATAGAAAGCCTTGCTGCCTTCTGCCGGTCCTTTGCCCTCTGCAGCAAGTGCATCAGCGTATTCCATCTGTCCGCGCATATAATCCCTGTATGCCAGCTGGAGGTCCTGACTGATCTGCTGGACCTTCACTGAATGAGGAATTATCCATTCTGTCATCTTTACATAGAACTCCTTTACAGGGTCATTCTCAAGAATTTCGCGGTCAGATTCTCCGATAGCATTCATCCTTTCTCTGTCAACGTATACAGTTGACCTCATCATATCTTCAATCCATGCCTCTGCAGATCCGTGAGCGGCCATTTTTGCCTTGAAGTAGTCAGGCTTGTCTTCTATGTCTATGTTCTTGTCGAAAGCTTCCATAAGAGCAATGAAGCACTCTTTGTCTATCGGCAGGTAGTAGTCCTTGAAGAATTCGTCTGTGTGTTTCTTCAGTTTTGTCAGGTCAACCGGTTCGTCTTTCCTATTAGGTATGCAGTACCTTCCTATGTTAGCCGCAAATGAAGCAGCTTCAAAACTTCTGGCAGTCTCGATATAATAGTCAATGAGATACTGATGAATCTCCATCTCCCTGCAGAGGTCTCCTATCTTTTCTATAAGTCCTTCATATTCAGTACCCTTTGCCCATTCTGTAAAATCTGCTTCGAACTTCTTTTTGGTCTCTACTGTCTTCATCTTGCGGATGCCGCCGGCCTCTCCCTGCCATTTCTTCCATGCATTTGCCACTCTTGCCTTCTTGGTCGAGTATTTGATGCGCACGTCCTGACTTGCAGCCATGTGCTTGTTGAATATGTCCAGTCTGAGACTACGCAGGGCCACCTTGTGCGGATCGGATATTTCTGAAATGTATCTCACGCCTTCCGAATGGATGTATTCCTGTGTGCTGCCAGGGAAGCCGTATATGAATGTAAAGTCCCCTTCCTGTACTCCGGCAGTGCTGATCTTGAAATATTTCTTTGGCTTGAAAGGGACATTCTCTGGCGAATATTCTGCAGGATTGTTGTCCTTGTCTGCATATATGCGGAAAAGTGAAAAATCTCCGGTGTGCCTTGGCCACATCCAATTGTCAGTCTCGCCTCCGAACTTTCCTATTGATGAAGGTGGCGCTCCCACGAGTCTGATATCCTTGTATTCTCTATATACGAACAGAAAGTACTGGTTGCCGTAGTACAGGGCCTCCACTGTCGCACGGAGCCCCTTTTCTTCATCGGTAACGCTCTTGAGCAGTTCATCAGAGTTCCGGCGTACCAGATTTACTCTCTCACTTTCGCTCATGGATTCTTCATAACCTTTGAGTATCACGGGAGTAACATCTTCCATCCTTTCGAGAAAGCTTACAGTAAGGCCTTCGTTCGGAAGTTCCTCGCTGCGGCTCATTGCCCAGAATCCGTCTTTCAGATAATCATGTTCCACACTGCTGTGCTTCTGGATCTGAGCATATCCGCAATGGTGGTTTGTAAGCAGCAGTCCCTCAGGGGAAATCAGCTCGGCGCTGCATCCGCGTGCGAACATGACGACGGCATCCTTCAGTGATGCCTGATTTATACTATATATATCCTCCGCATCAAGTCTGAAACCTTTAGCCTGCATGTCCTCGATCCTTTGCGAAATAAGTGACGGCAGCCACATTCCTTCGTCTGCCTTTGCCTGAATCGCTGTGATCATACATACCGTTAAAATGATTATTGTCTTTCTCATATCTGTAATTATATCAATCCTTCGTTTATATACATCTTTCTGTAATACTCCGCCTTCTTTCCGATCGGGAGAGGGTAGGCCCTTGATGACGAGGGCATTCTCCAGAAATCAAGTTTCCTGCCCTCAGATGTGACTATTTCTGACATTTCTCCTACTGCCGGTTCCTTGCATCCGAAAGTCTCCACAATTATATCAGTAGCTTTCTGACCGGTGGTAATAATCGCCCTGCATTCCGGAATCCTTTTCAGAATTGCCTTGAAGTCAGTGAACTCCACCACCTCCAGAAACTTGTCGGATGCGTTGTCCTTCAGTCTTATCACCTTAACGGCGGTATCGTATAGTGCTATCCCTTTTTCTGCACAGAAGGCAGCTATCCTTTCTTTGTCGAAAGCTTTATGCTTTTTACTTTCCCCGTCCTGCAATACGAAATGCTCTTTGTCATTGTAAAATATCTCTCCTGTTATTCTCCACATGTCGTTTATCCAGTTGGGATAGAAGAAATCCATGGACCACCTTTTCCTGGCTGGCGGGAAACTGCCCAACATCAGGATGCGGGCTCCTTCAGGAAGGAACGGATCAAGCGGATGACTTTCTACAACTTGGTCAGTCATGTCAGAAAATTATTCTGTTTGAGATTATTTCATTTTCGCAGAATGTGGCTTCAAGGGATATCGAGTCATCAGAACGTCTTGCCAGTATCTCCGGCATTTCAAGTTCAGCAGCCACAAAGTCCCCGATTCTGAGTGATGTCAGCTGCGATGCCCTGCATATCGTGTCCTCGACAATTGACTTGATGTCTTCTCCGCAATGGCAGCCATATATCTTTTTGCCTTCTGCACTTATCTCAAAAAAGTTATCCTCGTTTGTAATCAGCACCGGGTTGTACAATGGCATCGGAAGAAGTGATGTGTGGTCTATGCATGAGGCATAGGCAATGTCGGCCGGCGTCATCTCCTCTGCTGTCGAGCAGTAAAGCAGCACTCCGAAATTGAAACCATCATAATATCGCTCGGCAAATCTGCTGCCTATGCATTTCCCCGCCTTGCTGATTCTGGCGAAAACTACAGGTGCCCTGAATATCGCATTAACGCACTCGGGAGAGTAGAAATCTTTGTTTTCCCTCTCCCAAGTCGTGTCTGGCCGGCAGCAGCATAAATCGCTGCCGTATGGTCTGGTGATAATGTTCATTCTCCTTTAGAATAATGATCCTTGTCCTCCGAACTTGCTGCTGAGCCTGCTCAGAGCGTCTCCCATTTCTTCTTCTGACAGAGGTCTGTTTTCTGCAGCCTTACGTTGCTGTATGGCTGCTCTCTTCTCCTCGTCGTACTTTTCCTTGAGTATGGCGAACTGACGCTTTGTGTCGAGAGTGAAGTCACCGTTGCTTATCCATGCAAAATACGAAGGCTCGCTCATATATACTTCGCGTGCAGTCTTTCCTTTATGCTTACCGAAGCTTATGCAAGGCTCGTCCTTGTCATTCAATACTATTCTGCCGGCATAGTCGACAATGCGTTGCTTGGTCGAAAAACGTGCAAGCTTGTCCACGTTGTTCTCGATTCGAGGATCACATGCATATCTGTCCAGCTGGCCCTTGAGAACTTCGTATGTCGCAAGTGTGTCCGCTTCGGCTGCATGAGCGTTTTCAAGGTCCTTCTCACAGTAGAACATATAGGCAGCCTTCAGTGTACGAGGCTCCATGATGTGGAATATGTTCTGGACATCCACCATCTGCATCCCGTGAAGGTCGATGTCCGGCTTCTTGTCAGTGTACTGGCGCACTCTTTCGATTTCTTCGGCAAGAAGCGGGAGATCGAATTTCGCTGAATTGAAACCGGCCAGATCGCTGCCTTTGAGCCATTCAGTGACTTCATCCACTATCTGGTAGAATGTCGGCTTGTCAGCGAGGTCCTCGGCAGATATTCCATGGACAGCCTGAGCGGAAGGATTGATCGCCCTCTGGCAATTGCCTGCATAATCCCAAGGTTTTACTCTCCAGGTCTTGACTCTCTGTTCGCCACCCGGCATAACCTTGACAAAGCAGAGCTCAATTATCGAGTCTGCCGCGATATTGAGCCCTGTACTTTCTATATCAAAAAATAATAATGGTCTTGTCAGATTCAATTCCATATTGAAAGTCTTTTTTCAAAAATCCGGAGGACTTAAGAAATCATGATAGGCATGATGATGCCGCAGATCTTCTCGCTGTCCTCTTCCTCTTCTGCCGGAACAATGAGAGCCGCTCTCTTGCTGTCCAGGAACTTCATTACGATTTCCCCGCAGTTCATGTTCGAAAGGATTTCGATGATGAAAGGAGACTTGAAGCCGATTGTAAGAGGCTCTCCGTCATACTGGCACTGCATCTTCTCATATGCAGCGATGGAGAATCCGAGATCCTGGGCTGAAATCTCAAGCGAACCGTTCTGAAGGTCGAACTTGATGTGGTTGGAAGCCTTGTTTGCGCACACCGATACGCGACGTACGGTGTTGAGAAGCTGAAGTCTGTTGATCTTCAGGATGTTAGAGTTGTTCTGCGGTATTACATCCCTGTATTTAGGATATTTTCCGACCACGAGTCTGCATATGACCATTGTCTGGCCGAAGCAGAACGAAGCATTCTTCGAGTCAAATGCAACATCTACATTTTCGATGTCTTTGCCGATGATCGCCTTGAGGATTGCCGCAGGTTTCTTGTGAAGAATGAACGAAGCCTTGGCAGCAGCCTTTACATCTGTAGTCGTGTAGCAGATGAGCTTGTGCGAGTCTGATGCGACAAGAGTGGTGGAGTCCACGTCGATGTCGAAGAGGATACCGTTCATCGCAGGACGGATCTCGTCGTCAGCTGTTGCATAGATTGTGCTTGAAATACCTTCCAGAAGGCTCTGAGCCGGGAACATGATGCTTATTGCAGTTTCGTCAGTACCTGTGATCTCAGGGTAGTCCTCTGCAGGGAAATATGGAAGATTGGATTCTCCGCTTGCCCAGCTGCATACGAACGAACTGTCGCTTGAAGTCTGGATTGTGAGCGGCTGATCCGGAAGTTCCTTAAGAAGGTCCATCATATGCTTGGCAGGAACTGCGATCTTACCTTCTTCCACAGTCTCTTCTACCTCAATCTGAGTCTTGAGGGTTAGCTCTGTGTCTGACGCAGTGATCTCCAGCACATTTCCATTGAGGTCAAACAGGAAGTTCTCCAGGATTGGAAGCGGTGATTTTGCAGGGATAGCCTTGGATACAGCCATGACGCCCCTGAGCAATTCTGAACTTGAAATTATAAGTTTCATGATGAACTAATTTTGTTTAAGTCAACAAATATAAGAATTTTTCAAAAGAAGTGGCATATTTTTTGAGAAATTCTGTGCGGTGTCTTGCGACCGGTACGGTCCGACTGCAAAAACCGCGCATAATTAAGTTGAAAAATAACAAATTATTCAGTACATAAATATGAAAAGAGGATTTCTAATCGTTTTGCTCTCTGCTGTTGTCGGAGGGTTGACATCTTTTGTTGTTGTCAGGAATATGACAGAAAGTCAGACACAGGTTGTCCAGACTTCTGAAGGTGCCCAGTACAGAACCGTGAATCTGACTCAGGACAACTGGCCTGATTTTACATATGCTGCAGAATCTGCAGTTGATGCTGTCGTTTATGTCAGGGTAAAGGCTACAGAATCAGGTCAGGCAATGCCTAATTCTATATTTGACTTTTTCTTCGGTATGCCACAGGGAACCCCTCAACCTCGAGAGAAGGTCGGAAGCGGTTCTGGTGTAATAATCCGAGAAGACGGATATATAGTGACAAACAATCATGTGATTGAAGGTGCGACTGAGATCGAGGTTACTCTCAATTCAAATCAGACTTATCCGGCTACTCTGGTCGGAACGGATCCGGCTACAGATGTGGCTCTTCTCAAGATTGATGCTTCCGGTCTGCCGGTCGTACCGTTCGGTGACTCTGACAAGCTCCGTCTCGGAGAGTGGGTGATAGCCATCGGTTCCCCGTATGATCTTCGTTCCACCATTACTGCAGGTATCGTAAGTGCAAAGGGACGTTCGATGCCGAACTATACAGGTGAGTTCAAGATCGAATCATTCATCCAGACTGATGCAGCCGTGAACCCTGGCAACAGTGGAGGAGCTCTTGTGGACAAATCCGGCAATCTGGTGGGAATCAACACCGCAATCATTTCAAAGACAGGGTCTTATTCAGGTTATTCGTTTGCGGTCCCTTCCAACATCGTAAAGAAGATTGTATACGATCTGATGGATTTCGGAAGTGTGAAGAGAGCCATACTCGGCATCACCATGCAGGAAATTGACGATAAAATAGCGGAGGAGTTGAAACTTTCTTCAAGAAACGGCGTATATATTGTTGAGGTTTCTAAAAGTGGAGCAGCCGACAAGGCCGGTGTTCAGAAGGGTGACGTACTTATAGCCATTGACTCTACGAAGATTACGACATCTTCTTCAGTGCAGGAGGCTGTAAGCAGATTCTCTCCAGGAGACAAGGCTGTTCTTACCATTTTACGTGAAGGAAAGGAGAAACATCTGGATGTTACATTCAAAGGTACTTCTCAGGAAAACGGAACTCTCGCAGAAGATGGTTCTGTAGCGTTCTATGGTTCGTCAATCAAGGAGGCTTCAGAAGAAATTCTCAAAAGATATGGTTTGAAGAACGGTGTCGAAATCGTTGAACTCGGACCAGGCAAACTGAAGGAAGCCGGAGCTACCGAAGGATTCATCATCCTTTATGTAAACGATCAGGCTGTCAAGACTCCGCAGGATATCATCGATATCGTCAAGAAGTCAAAGCGTGCTGTCTTCGTCGAGGGTATCACTCCATCCGGAAGAACAGGCTACTTCGGTTTCGGAGTATAGAAAGTTAAATTTTTATAATACGAATGAGACAGTTAAAGATTACTAAATCGATTACCAATCGCGAGAGTGCATCACTTGATAAATATCTGCAGGAGATTGGTAGAGAGGAACTTATCACGGTAGAAGAAGAGGTGGAGCTCGCCCAGAGGATCCGTAAGGGTGATCAGGCTGCTTTGGAAAAACTTACAAGAGCGAATCTCCGATTCGTGGTGTCTGTGGCAAAACAGTACCAGAATCAGGGTCTGAGCCTTCCGGACCTTATCAACGAGGGTAACCTCGGTCTGATCAAGGCAGCGGAGAAATTTGACGAGACAAGAGGTTTCAAGTTCATTTCTTACGCTGTGTGGTGGATCCGCCAGTCAATCCTTCAGGCTCTCGCAGAACAGTCGAGAATAGTCAGACTGCCATTGAATCAGGTCGGATCTCTCAATAAGATCAACAAGGCTCTTTCAAAGTTCGAGCAGGAGAACGAGCGTATGCCTTCGAGCGAAGAACTTTCCGAGATGATCGACGTTCCTAAGGACAAGATTGCAGACACTCTCAGAGTTTCAGGCCGTCATGTTTCTGTTGATGCTCCGTTTGTGGAGGGAGAGGACAACAGCCTCCTTGACGTTCTTGTGAACAACGATTCTCCAAGTGCTGACAGAGGTCTCGTGAACGAATCTCTGAATAAGGAAATAGAGAGAGCCCTTTCCACTCTGGCAACGCGTGAAAGGGAAATCATCAAGTCTTTCTTCGGCATAGGATGTCAGGAAATGACTCTGGAAGAGATTGGAGAGCGTTTCGGACTGACCAGGGAACGTGTGCGTCAGATCAAGGAGAAGGCTATCCGCAAGCTCAAGAACAATTCGAGAAGTAAACTTTTGAAAAGCTATTTAGGATAATATGACTCCAGAAACATTTATCATAGCTAAAGCGTCTGAAGCAATTCAGACGCTTTATGGCGTAGAAGTTCCTGCATCACAGCTTCAGGTGCAGGTCACCCGCAAAGAATTTGAGGGAGATTATACATTGGTTGTTTTCCCGTTGCTGAAGATATCCAAGACTACTCCGGAGAATACCGGTAATGCGATAGGAGAGTGGCTGAGGGCGAATGTGGCTGAAATTTCAGGATATAATACCGTAAAGGGATTCCTGAATCTTTCATTCTCCACTGTGTACTGGAACGGACTGTTTGCTCAGATTGCATCTGCAGAGGACTTCGGTCAGCTTCCTGCTACCGGCAGGACAATTATGGTGGAGTATTCTTCGCCAAATACAAACAAGCCTCTTCATCTCGGACATATCCGTAACAATCTGCTCGGATGGTCTGTCGCAAAACTGCTGGAGGTGTGTGGCCATAACGTAATGAAAGTCAATCTGGTAAATGACCGAGGAATACATATCTGCAAGTCTATGTATGCCTGGAAGGTTCTTGGAAACGGTGAGACTCCGGCGTCAAGCGGCAAGAAGGGAGACCATCTCGTAGGTGACTATTATGTTGCATTCAACAACCTCTATAAGAAGGAGATTGATGAACTGGTGGCAGGTGGTATGGCTAAGGAGGAGGCCGAAAAGAATGCTCCTTCGCTCAAGGCTGCCCAGGAGATGCTCTTCAAGTGGGAGAACGGCGATGCAGAAGTTGTGGAACTCTGGAAGACCATGAACGGATGGGTCTACGAGGGCTTCGACAAGACTTACGGCGACCTTGGAATCAGCTTCGACAGAACATATTACGAGTCTCAGACCTATCTTTTCGGAAAGGCTCTGGTTCAGAAGGGACTCGAGGCCGGCATCTTCGAAAAGCAGGAGGATGGCTCTGTATGGTGTGATCTTACGGCTGACGGACTCGACAGAAAACTTCTTCTCCGTGGTGACGGAACATCTGTATATATGACCCAGGACCTTGGAACAGCTGAGCAGCGTTTCGCAGAGTATAGTCTTGATGAGCATATCTATGTGGTCGGAAATGAGCAGAATTATCATTTCCAGGTGCTCAAGCTCATCCTTGGAAAGCTTGGTTTCGATTGGGCGGACAGTATTTACCACCTTTCATATGGAATGGTGGAACTTCCTGAAGGTAAGATGAAGTCACGTGAAGGAACAGTTGTCGATGCGGACGACCTTATTGCAGATATGTACAATACTGCAAAGGAGACTTCTATGGAGCTTGGAAAGATCAACAATCTTTCTGCCGAGGAGCAGGATGCTCTCTTCAAGATGATCAGCCTGGGCGCTCTGAAGTATTTCATCCTCAAGGTGGATCCCCGCAAGACGATGCTTTTCGACCCTAAGGAGTCAATCGATTTCAACGGTAATACGGGTCCTTTCATCCAGTATACCCATGCCCGCATCAAATCTATCCTGAGAAAGGCAGATGAACAGGGTATCAAGCATGACGGAAGCGTACTTTCGAATGATGTTGAACTCTCTCCTAAGGAGATACGTATCATCAAGATACTCAATACCTTCCCTGCGAAGGTCGCAGAGGCAGGCGCAGCATATTCTCCTGCTCTTGTGGCAAATTATGCTTATGAACTTGCCAAGGAGTTCAATCAGTATTATCATGATACTCCGATCCTCAGGGAAGAGAATAAGGCGCTCCTTCAGTATCGTCTTGTGCTGATCGAGACAATAGCCAAGGTCCTCAGCAAGGCTATGTCGATTCTTGGTATCACACTTCCGGAAAGAATGTAATCCGGCAATTAAGTATAATCATCCGGCCCGAAGTCAATGGATCTTCCGGCCGGATTTTTTGTTTTAATAGGAAAGGCGGTCCGATGTAAATGTCATTTCATTGCCGGTGAGCGGATGCCGGAAGGTAATGCTCAGCGCATGCAGGCATAGACGGTTGAATTCAGGAGGTGTCATATCTATTGAGTATGAACCATATAGGAGATCACCGACGATAGGGGAGGCCAATCCAAGAGTGTGGGCACAATGGACACGAAGCTGGTGGGTACGGCCTGTGTGTGGATAAAGCAGGATGTCGGTACTGCCGTCCGGATTCATGCTGGCTGTTTCGTATTCCGTGAAAGCTGCCTTGCCCTGGACAAAGTCCACCTTTTGTCTCGGCCTTTCGTCATGATCCGGTGACAGGGACAGTTCTATGTTTCCTGACTGCTTTTCTTTGAATAATGTGCCATTCCCGCTTCCGGTCAGCCTTGCCTTATATGTCTTTTTGACGGTGTGTTCTTCAAACTGTCTTTGAAGATTGACTGCGCACTCGGATGTTTTGGCGAAAACCATGACTCCGGAGGTATCCATATCAAGGCGATGAACAGCAAAAATCTCTTTCCCTTGAGTTGCCGACAACCATTCCTGAAGAGATTGTCTGCCGTCCAGACCAGGTACGGAAGGCATTCCTCCCGGTTTCTCCACTACGATGACAGACTCGTCCTCATGTATGACTACAGGACTTTGATTATTGTCGTGTATGTCTTCAGCCACTTCAAGTCCTTTCAGCATATATCCGAGCAAAGGTCCGCATTTGCTCGTGCAGGAAGGGTAGAAATGACCATGGGTCCGCACGGCAGAATCAGGGGATCTGCCGTACCAGAATTCTCCCATTGCAAGAGGAGTCAGATTATGGGTGAAAGCATATTCCAGAAGCTTCGGTGCTGCGCAGTCGCCTGTGCCTCCAGGGGGAGTCACACCTTTGTCTGCAAATATATTCCATATGCTGGAGCATTCTCCCTTGCCGTTGTGTACGACTGCATTCCCGAAAATCCATCTCTGCAGATTGTCTGACATTTCGGCGCGCAATGATTTGAGCTTTTTTATTTCCTCTTCGAATGCTGTCAGCTTTGAAGCAATATAAGAAATTTCAGCCTTCCATCTGTCTTTTAATCTTTTAAGCTCAGCTTTCTGGAACTGGCTTTCCTTGATCAGTTCTTCGAGTCTTGACGGATCGCTGGTTTCACACCTGATTTCATCCCTCTGCATTTTTGCAAAGCGGATCTGAGTCTGCAGATCGGTTATCTGCCTGTCTCTTTCTGATTCGGCGTCTGTCAACGCTTTTTTAAGACTGCTGAGTTCCCTTGATTGATAGAGTGCGTCTATCTTATTGTTTATCAGTGTGATGCGTGATTCTTCCTTCTTGAAATATCCGTCAGGGTCGGTGAGGTCGATTATAGGGGGGACAAAGCCATCAACAGTTCCGGTCACCCTGCCATCGGAGTCTTTGACCGTTCCGGAAAATGCGGCGATGAATGAAGGCGACTGGATGCTTCCTTCGGAAGGACGGCAGATCAGGACGCCTATCATCTTTCCTTCTGCAAAGCTCCTTTCAATCTCTCTCTCCGGACTTCCTTCCGGCATAGATGACCATTCGGACAGCTTTGAAACAACTGATTTCCCTGCTTTGCACACAAGACTGTCAGGAATATATCTGAAGGGATCAGTGAATGCTTCCGTACAGCTTCCGGATGAAATCTGTTCATCATCAAGATGCCATAGACATGGGTCGATACTGCTCATATCTTTACATTTTCCATCGTGTATTCCCTGCAGAAATCACGGATGCCGCATTCCTGACATTTCGGTTTGCGGGCAGTACATACGTACCTTCCATGCAGGATGAGCCAGTGATGAGCCTTTCCGCGTATCTCCGGTGCAAACCCGGACGTTAGGTCTTTTTCTACAGTCTCTACATTGGTGCCGTCAGAGAGCCCCAGACGTCGTGAAACCCTGAATACATGAGTGTCCACGGCAATCACAGGCTTGTCGTATATTACTGATGCAATGACATTTGCGGTCTTTCTGCCTACTCCAGGAAGTGTCTCAAGCTGTTCCGGCTCGGATGGTACTATCCCACCGAAATCTGAAACCAGACGTCCGGCCATTCCTATCAGATGCTTTGCCTTGTTGTTTGGAAATGAAATGGAACGTATCATTCCGTATACTTCTTCAAATGAAGCGGCAGCAAGGTCTGATGGTTCAGGAAAGCGCTCGAATATCGCAGGTGTGTACATGTTGACGCGCCTGTCCGTGCATTGTGCAGACAGAATGACGGCTATGAGAAGATGAAACGGAGTATCGTAATGAAGCTCCGTTTCCGCTATTTCCATATTGGCTGAGAACCAGTCTGTTATATGTGTGAATCTGTCATTTCTTTCCATCAGATGGTCAGTTCGAGGTCAATGATGTCGTCATCTTTCTGTTCAGTGCAGGTCTCGTCACGGCAGACCATCACACGTCCCTGGTATTTTTCGAAAATCTGTCTGTTGTGAGTTACCATCACGATGGCTGTGCCTTTGTCGCGATTGATACCGGTCAACAGCTTCATGATTCCGTCTGCAGTCTCGTTGTCAAGATTGCCGGTAGGCTCGTCGGCTATGATCACTTCCGGTTCGTTTAAAAGCGCCCTTGCAATTGCTATTCTCTGCTGCTCTCCGCCGGAAAGCTGGTAAGGCATCTTGTGGGCCTTTCTTTCCATTCCTACGGCATTCAGGACTTCGGAAATACGTTTTGACATGAGCTCTTCCGACTTCCATCCTGTTGCCTTCAGCACGAAAAGCAGGTTATCCTCGACACTTCTGTCCATAAGAAGCTGGAAGTCCTGAAAGACAACTCCCAACTTCCTTCTCAGAAAAGGAATATCCTTCTCCCGCATGGTTGTCAGGTCGTATCCGCAGACATGTCCTGAGCCTTTCTTCAGCTTGCTCTCGGCTATGATCGTCCTGATAATGGACGTCTTTCCGGTTCCTACCTTTCCGACGATATAAACGAAGTCTCCCGGATATATATCCATATCCAGATTATATATCACTGTGGCATCACCGCCTGCAATGTCGGCGTTTCTGAACGAAATGATGGGAGTATTGGAGTCCATAAGTAAAATTTCACCTTGATAAGCATACAAATATAGTGGAAAAAGGTTAAATTTGTAAAATTTTTGTGCAATGATGAATATCAAGACATTTACGGCATGCGCGATTGTCATCCTTTCAGTCGCATCAATGACCGAAGCCACTGCTGAAACAGTCGCTTTCGAGGATGGGCAGGAAAATCTGAAAGAATTCAGAGAAGCCGTCAGATTATATGAAAACGGGATGGTCAACCGGTCGAGGATGGCCTTCGGCAGACTTGCTGACCGTGATGCCAAGGCGGACCATGAGGGATATTCGGTCTTATGTGATGTGGCCATGAACATTCCGGGCTATGAAGCTTCCATGAAAGAGTTCATGAGGACTCATCCGTATTCGATCCATGTGCCTCAGATCAGATACAGACATGCTCTGAATCTGTTTGATTCCCAGAAATATAAGGCAGCATCGGTCCATTTTGCACAGATCGCTCCGAAGCAGCTGACAAAGAGCCAGAGGACAGAGTTCCTTTTCAAGAGGGCGTACAGCGATCTCGAAAACAAGGAACTGGAAGTTGCACTCAAACGTTTCCGTGAGGTGGAGGCTCTTCCTTTCTCCGACTATACTGCTCCTTCAAGATATGCCATAGGATATATAAATTATCAGATGAAGGATTTCAGGGAAGCCCTGGCCTGGTTTGAACAGGCTTCTGAAGACGGAAGATTCGAGGCTATATCCAAATGGTATATCATGGAATGCCGTTTCATGATGCATGACTATTCGTATGTGGTCAAATACGGTCCGGAGATGTATGAAACCATAGCTCAGGAACGCAAGCCGCATCTTGCACGTATAATTTCCGAGTCATATCTCGTTCTTGGAGATGCCGACAGTGCCCGCAGGTACTATGGACTCAGCACTGAGTCTGATGCTCCCAAGACCAGGGCTGACTGGTTCTACAGCGGATCCGTCCTTTATGCGGTCGAGGATTACAAGGGTGCCATCGAGAGTTTCAACAATATGGGTATGCGTACCGACTCTCTCGGTCAGGTCGCTAATTATCATCTGGCGTACAGCTATATCCAGACAAAGAATAAGGTGGCGGCTATGGAAGCCTTCAAGGATGCCTCGCTGTCGAAGTATGACGAGCAGATTGCTGAGGATGCATATTTCAATTATGCAAAGCTGGCGTTCGACCTCAATAATGATGCAACGGTCTTCCAGAATTATCTCAAGACTTATTCCGACATAGACAAAGGCGACAGAATATACAGTTATATCGCCGTTGCCGCCCTTCACAACAGAGACTACGCAGCAGCGATAGAAGCATATGACAAGATCGATGAACTCGATGAAGATATGCAGGATAACTATATGAAAGCCAATTATCTGCGTGCGGCTCAGCTTGTCCGTAACGGCTCATATAGGAAGGCTGTCCCATGCCTGAAGGCGGCTGCCTACTATTCTGAGAAGGGAAGCAGGTTCAATCAGCTCTCGAGATATTGGCTTGCGGAATCCTACTACAGGAATGAGGACTTTGCAGACTCCAGGGAACTCTTTACCGAACTCTATAATGTGTCAGCCTTATATGGAGAGCCGGAATCATGGCTTATGCCGTACAATATTGCTTATTGCTATTTCAAGGAAAACAACTATCCTGCGGCGAAGAAATGGTTTGCGGAATATCTTGAGCAGCCGACGGTGAAGTACCGCAAGGAGGCATTGGAAAGAAGTGCGGACTGCAGCTTCATTACCAAGGATTATAAGACTGCAGCTGCGGAATATACTCTTGTAATGAAGGACTATCCTGATGTGAATGATGTGTATCCGTACTATCAGGCAGGACTTTCATATGGCCTTTCCGATCAGCCGGAAAAGAAGATCGAAGCCCTCGAAAATGTGCTTGTGGCATCTCCGGATGCCGAGTTCTATCCTGAAGCTCTTTTCGAACTCGGACGTGCCTATACTCTCAAGGAGGAGGATGAGAACGCATTCGGATGTTTCAGAAAGCTTGCAGACAGTGTGAAGGACAGTACTTTTGTCGCCAAGGCATATGTGGAAATGGGATCCATAGCCCGGAATCAGTCTCAGTACAATGAGGCTCTGGGTTATTATAAGACAGTCGTGGAGCAGATGCCGCTGTCAGGATATGCAGATGATGCCCTTCTGGCTATAGAGTCCATCTATCAGACCCGTAACGAGCCGGAGGAGTATATCGCATATATCGAAACTATAGGAAAGGGAGCTACAAAGACTGCTGACGAGAAGGAAAACATGATTTTCAATTCAGCAGAACAGATATTCCTTTCCGAGAATTACCAGAAGGCGATTTCTGCACTTCAGGGGTATAAGGACAAGTATCCTAAGGGCAGTAATATATATAAGGCCGACTTCTATATGGCTGAGTCCTACAAGGCATTGGGCAAGACGGAAAAGGCATGCGACAGCTATAAGGCCGTGATTTCCAAGGGACAGGGGTCTTTTGTGGAACTTTCGCTTCTCAATTTCTCCGTACTGTCTTATCAGTTGGAAAGATGGGATGATGCTTATGGAAGCTACCAAAGCCTCTATGCATCTGCAAAGCTTGACAACAATAAGTCCGCAGCGATGACCGGAATGATGCGTTCGGCTTTCAAAGGACATAAGTGGGAAGAAGCTCTGTCAGCAGTGGACAATGTCATGAAGGATCCGAAATCTGATGCACTGCTCAAGCAGGAGGCTGAATATATCAAGGCTAAATCATATCTTGCAGTCAGCCGTAGAGATGAGGCATTCCTGATTCTCAAGACGCTTGCTGGAAATATGGCGTCTGAATATGGGGCAGAAGCAGCATATCTGCTTATTCAGGATAGTTATGACAAGGGCGATTTCGAGGATGTAGAGACAAAGGTATATGCATTTTCTGATTCAGGCACAGGCCAGACATACTGGCTTGCCAAGAGTTTCATCGTGCTTGGAGACTCTTTTGCTGACAGAGGAGAATTTACACAGGCAAAGGCTACATTCGAAAGTGTAAGGGACGGATATACACCTGCAGACGATTCAGATGATGTCCTTGATAATGTCAGGATGCGTCTTGCCAAGCTTGAAGAAATGATTGTAGAAAAGAATAATCAGTAAGAATTATGAACAGAATCTATAGATATGCGATGTTGATGTCGGCCGCTCTTCTTCCTATATTTGCAGCGGCTCAGAACCTTGATCCTACGGTCGAGGTGTCAAGGGCTTATGAGGGAAACCTGGTAGAGGTGCATAAGCCAGCCATGATGATGTCTGTGCCGGATACTGTTCAGCAATTCAGGCTTGACTTCGACTATTCTGTATTTGACAGTCCGTATAAGGGTTCGTATGAATTCAATCCTTATATGGCAAGCATGAGACCTGCACCTTCACTTTCTGATGTAAGGAATTTCTATCTGAGGGCCGGAGCAGGTTACAGGCTGCATCCTGTGGCGGACATCATTTGGTCTCCTGACTTCAAGAAAGGATTCAGAATGGATGTCTATGCGTCGCATCGCTCATATGTCGGAGACTATAGGAACATCTATCTGGTAAAATCAGGACAGGGATATAATCTGGACAGAGTAGGAGAGAAACTGCATGGCTATGACCTCAGGACTGATGCCGGTGTAAGCGGAAGATATGAATGGCAGAAGGGTACTTTCGATTTCGATCTGTCATATCTTGGCATCCATTCCAGACTGGATACACTAAAGCATGAGAAGGGTGTGCCAAGGTCATATGACTCATTCAACGCTTCTTTCGGGGTGGCATCGAAGGCAGCCCGCACTTTCTTTTACGACCTTGCTTTCAATTATACTTTTGCCGAAGATAAAGCAGCAGATTATCTTCAGGAAAACGTATGTAGTATCAATGTGGATCTCGGTCCGCAGTTCCGTACGGCACATAGGATACTTTTCAATCTCGGGGCGGAACTTGCCCAGTATTCAGGTTATCTTGACTGGGGCACTGCCAGAATGAACATAACTCCGCATTATGTGTACAAAAAAGGTAGATGGCATCTTGATGCAGGTGTAAGAGTGGATTTTCTTGTCGGTTCGGATGACACCGAGACCCTTCGTTCCGTGAAGAGGCAGCAGTTCGTATATCCGGATGTGCATGTGGAATTCACTGCGATAAAGGATGCGATGAATGTCTATGCTGAAGCAACCGGCGGTACAAGACTGAATACATACTCTGGAATAGTGTCCCGTAATCATTTTGCCGATGTGCATTTCCTTGCAGGCAATCTTCTTGACAGTGAGGTTGAAAGGCTGAGAGCAGTGCTCGGATTGAAGGGCAGAATCGGCTCAAGGTTCAGTTATGATCTGAGTGGAGGATATGCAGGTTATGCAAATTCTATCTTTGATGCCATCGTCGTCCTGCCGGATTCCAGGATTCTACCTGCAATCGGTTATGCTACAGCTCAGAAGGCATTTGTGGAGCTTGACTGGCTTCTTGATACAGAAAGGTTCAGGTTTGACGGTAATTTGGCGTTTGCGCATTATTGGGGATTTGAGGATGCCTTGGGTATATTTGCTCCTGCATCGGTGACAGGAAATACTTCGATGGAATACAATATCCGCAAGAGGATTTACATCGGTCTGGACTGTGCTTTTGCGTCCCGGAGACGTATGGTCGAGGTGTCTGAGGGACTGAGTGCCGTTTCTATCCCTGCATATGCGGATTTGGGCCTTTCGTTCGAGTATGCACTCAGCAGAAAGCTGTCTTTGTGGGCTCGTGGCGGAAATCTCCTTAATATGACAATCCAACGTACTCCTCTATATGCCGAGGGTGGAATCAATTTTACGGCTGGAATTTGCTTGAATTTATAAAGAAATTTGCTAAATTTGTCCGTTTGTTAATTTACGTATAATGAGCGAAGAAATAATCAATAACGCTTCTGCGGAGCAGTACTCCGCGAATAGTATTCAGGTATTGGAAGGCCTTGAGGCCGTGAGGAAGAGACCGTCGATGTACATCGGAGATGTGGGCGAAAGAGGTCTCCATCATCTTGTGTATGAGGTGGTCGATAACAGTATCGACGAGGCTCTGGCAGGATATTGTACTCATATTGAAGTCACCATCAACGAAAATAATTCGATTACAGTCAAGGATAACGGTAGAGGTATTCCTACAGGCATGCACGAGAAGGAAAACCGTTCTGCCCTTGAAGTCGTTCTGACTGTCCTCCACGCCGGAGGTAAGTTCAGCAAGGACAGCTATAAGGTGTCCGGAGGTCTTCATGGTGTGGGTGTGTCCTGCGTAAATGCCCTTTCAGATTATCTGAAGGCTGAAATTCATCGTGAAGGAAAGGTTTTCGTACAGGAGTATTCCAAGGGAAAACCTTACAAGCCGGTAGAGGTTGTAGGTGAAGCAGAGGATACAGGTACAATGGTTACCTTCCATCCGGACCCTGAGATATTCCAGGTCACAGGTGTGTACAAATATGATACACTTGCAGCCCGTCTTCGCGAGCTTGCGTATCTGAACAAGGGTATCCACCTCAGCCTTACAGACAAGAGGACTCTGATAAATGACGTGGATGAGAACGGAAACGAACTTGAGACTCAGCATTACAGAAGCGATATCTTCTATTCGAAGGAAGGACTCAGGGAATTTGTAGAGTATCTTGACGGAGGCGCAGAGAAACTCATCGAGGCTCCTATCTGTCTTGAGACGGACAAGATCATCCCTATCGAGATAGCTCTTCAGTACAATACCAGCTATACCGAGAAGATATATTCTTACGTCAACAATATCAACACTATAGAGGGTGGTACCCACCTTCAGGGATTCAAGATGGGTCTGACCAGAACCCTCAAGAATTACGCTGACAAGGCAGGAATGCTTGCCAAGCTGAAGTTCGATCTTGCAGCCGATGATTTCCGTGAAGGACTGACCGCAGTGGTTTCCGTAAAGGTTGCCGAGCCTCAGTTCGAGGGACAGACAAAGACAAAGCTTGGAAACGGCGAGGTCGTTTCAGCAGTGTCACAGGCTACTGCAGCTGCGCTCGAACTCTATCTTGAGGAAAATCCGAAAGAAGCCAAGATGATCGTAGAGAAGGTCATTCTTGCAGCGACAGCCCGTCATGCAGCCCGCAAGGCACGCGAAATGGTCCAGAGAAAGACAGTGATGTCTGGTGCCGGTATGCCTGGCAAGCTTGCAGACTGTTCTTCAAGAGATCCGGAAGTATGCGAACTTTTCCTTGTCGAGGGAGACTCTGCAGGTGGTACTGCAAAGCAGGGACGTGACCGACTGACTCAGGCAATCCTTCCGTTGAGAGGTAAGATCCTCAATGTCGAGAAGGCAATGGAGCATAGAGTGTTCGAGAGCGAAGAAATCCGTAACATCTACACTGCTCTTGGCGTTACCGTCGGAACCGAAGAGGACAGCAAGGCATTGAATCTCAGCAAGCTCCGTTACCATAAGGTTATCATCATGACCGATGCCGACGTGGACGGAAGCCACATCGCAACACTTATTCTGACATTCTTCTTCCGTTATATGATCGATCTGATCAAGAACGGATATGTATATCTGGCGACTCCACCGCTTTATCTTGTGAAGAAGGGTAAGGAGGAAATCTACTGCTGGACCGAGGCTCAGCGTAAGGAGGCTACCCTTCAGCTTGGAAAGGGCTCGGAGAAAGGCGTCTATGTTCAGCGCTACAAAGGTCTTGGAGAGATGAGTGCAGAGCAGCTCCAGAGCACTACGATGGATCCGGAGAAACGTCTGCTCCGTCAGATCACCATCGAGAATGCTGCAGAGGCAGAGCGTACATTCTCAATGCTCATGGGTGATGACGTACCTCCACGTCGAGAGTTCATCGAGCAGAACGCACATTACGCAAATATCGATGCATAGCATCATAAATATGTACTAAACCAAATCTAACATATAACAATTATGACTGATATTTTTGAAAGAATCGAGAAGCACACAGGTGGACCTCTCGGACAGTATGCCGCAAAAGCATTCGGTTATTACATGTTTCCAAAGCTTGAGGGAGAACTTGGACCTCATATGAAGTTCCAGGGTAAGGATGTCCTTGTGTGGAGTCTTAACAACTATCTTGGTCTGGCAAATCATCCTGAAGTAAGAAAGGCTGACGCCGAGGCTGCTGCAAAGTGGGGTCTTGCATATCCTATGGGTAGCCGTATGATGACAGGTCACACTGACCTTCATGAGCGTTTCGAGCGCGAGCTTGCTGAATTTGAGCGCAAGGAAGATGCCTTCCTCTTCAACTTCGGATATCAGGGTATCCTTTCTACAATTGACGCACTCATGGACCGCCATGATGTGATCGTATATGATTCAGAGGCACATGCTTGTCTTATCGATGGAGCGCGTCTTCACATGGGTAAGCGTATGACTTTCCGTCATAATGATTACGAAAGCTGCGAAAAGACTCTCCAGAGAGCTACCCGTCTTTGTGAAGAGACAGGTGGAGGTATCCTTCTCATTACTGAAGGTGTGTACGGTATGACAGGCGCACTCGGCTTCCTTGACAAGATCGTTGAACTTAAGAAGAAATATAAGTTCAGAATCCTCATTGACGATGCTCACGGATTCGGTAACATGGGTCCTACAGGTCGTGGTACTTCAGAGCACTTCGGAGTTATGGATGAGGTTGACCTCTATATCGGTGCATATGCGAAGTCTATGGCTTCTATCGGTGGTTTCGTTGCCGGTCCTAAGAAGATCATCAACTATCTCCGTTTCAATATGCGCTCCCAGATCTATGCAAAGTCTCTTCCTATGGCTCTCGTCGAGGGTGGTCTCAAGAGACTCGAAATCATCAGGAGCAAGGAGGGAGATGAGCTCCGTCAGAAGCTCTTTACAATCACCAAGGCTCTCCAGGACGGTTTCCGCAACCTCGGATTCGAGATCGGACCTGCTGAAGCATGCGTGACTCCGGTACAGATCAAGGGCGGTGTAGGCCAGGCTTCAAGAATGGCTGTAGACCTTCGTGAGAATTATGGAATTTTCTGCTCAGTCGTTATTTATCCGGTTATTCCTAAGGGAATGGTAATCTTCCGTATCATATCTACTGCTGCACACTCTATGGAGGATGTTGAGCGTACATTGAAGGCGTTCACAGAAGTGCGTGCAAAGCTTGATGCCGGATATTACGATGGAGACGAGGGCGACATCGTTGATATGGCTATAAAATAGTCTGAGACTTATAAATATAATAAGCTGCATCATCAGTGTCGTCACGTTTGTGGCGGCACTGACTATGCATTAAGACCAGTATTTAAATTGTCGTTTATGGAAAAAATGAGATTCCCGAGACGGACTAGAGTATATCTTCCCCTGATAGTTCTCTTCCTGCTTCTGGTGTTTCTGATGCCTAAGGCACCGAAGTTCAGCTATGACTATCAGAAAGGATCGCCGTGGATGTATGAAACACTGACAGCTCAGTTCGATTTCCCGATTTTGAAGACAGAGGCTCAGCTTCAGGAGGAAGTGGAGAAGGCATGGCAGTCTGTAATACCATATTACAGACAGCAGAAGTCTGTGTCTGCACAGGTGGAAAGGAGTCTGCGGGCTGTGGATTTCGGTAAATATTCATCCGCCAAGGCCGAGTTGGGAGCAGTTCTCAAATCCATATATGACAAGGGTGTAATATCGCAGCGCAGTACATCTGACGTTCGTACCTTCAACTCGGATCTGGTCTATGTTCAGAAAGATAAGAGAGCGCAGAAAGTTCCTCTTACTGAGGTGTTTACAGTAGAGACTGCCAGCGATTTCTTCAGAGATGCCGTTGCGCAGTCATGTCCCGGCGCAGATGTCGATTCCCTTTATTCTGCGGTCGGACTTGCTTCATTGATACAACCGGACCTTATGTTCGATCAACAGACTACAGATCTTGTCCATGACGAGGCTGTAAACTACATCTCGCGTACCCAGGGAGTGGCACGAGCTGGTCAGACAATAGTGTCGGAAGGTGAAATCGTCACAGCCGAAATAGAACAGATGCTGGATTCGTACAAGGCTGAATTCAACAGAAGCGTAGGCACAGAAGGTCACTCCGTATATAGGATAATCAGTACATTACTTCTTGCCTTTGCCCTTGTAATTGTGCTTTTCCTGGCCATATATTACTGTAATTCAAAGATTTTCGACCAGTATAACAAGTATCTTTACCTCCTGATGGTCTTTGCGCTTTCCGTACTGGCTTCTTCATTGGTAAGCCGTTTCAATCAGGAGTATTTCTATATGGTCCCATACACACTCATCGCTCTTTATCTGCTTGCTTTCTTCAAGAAGAGCGTGGTGTTTACAGTTTATGTGCTGTCGCTTATTCCTATTCTGATCTTTGCCCGTGATGGAGTCGAGCTCTTTATCATCTATCTCGTGGCCGGTGTTGTCGGTATGCTTGTGTTCAGCAGTCTGAACAGAGGATGGCTTCAGTTCCTGACTGCACTGATAGTGTTTGTTGTCATGGTCTTCATGTGGGGAGCGTTCAATCTGTCGGAAGGCTTCAGCGGTCCGGTAAACTATTCTGCAATAATGCTGATGGCTTTTGCTGCTCTTCTTTCAGTTTCAGCATACCCTCTGATATATCTGTTCGAGAAGATATTCAAGCTGGTGTCAAATTCCAAGCTCATAGAGCTCAGCGATACAAGCAACAAACTTCTCAGAATGCTTGCAGACAAGGCTCCCGGTACATTTCAGCATTCTCTTCAGGTGATGAATCTGGCTGATGCTGTGGCCAGATCGATAGAGGCTAACGTTCTTCTTGTCAGGGCAGGCGCATTGTACCATGACATCGGAAAGATAATGAACCCTCAGTGTTTTACTGAGAATGAGACTCCGGGTGTCCGATATCATGCAGACCTGACCCCGAAGGAAAGTGCTCAGGAAATCATCAGACATGTCTCTGACGGACTTGCACTTGCCGAAAAATATGGATTGCCTGCTGTAATCCGTGAGTTTATCGAGACTCACCACGGAACGACATGCACAGCTTATTTCTATAATAAACATCTCGTTGAAGGCGGACCTGAGGAAGACAGGAAGGAATTCTGTTATGACGGAGTAAAACCAAAGACCAAGGAACAGGTCATCCTTATGCTTTGCGATGCCGTGGAGGCTGCTTCCAGAAGTCTTAAGAATTATTCTGCAGAGAGCATATCCGAACTCGTGGACAAGATCACAAACGGAAAGATCGATGACGGACAGTTGTCTGAGTCGGAAATTTCCCTCAGCGAACTCAATACTGCCAGAGAGGTGATGAAATCTTATTTACAGCAGATGTATCATGCCCGTGTGGCGTATCCGAAACGTATGGCGAAGGGAGTAAAGTGATATTTTGAAATGTCGCTTGGATTGATTATTTTTGCGGGCTTAATTTGCGTTTGCAGATAGAAATGATTAAATAAATTGATATATGAAAATTGAACAGAACAGGATTGACGATCTCAATCTCGAGCTTAGCCTTACAGTGACTAAGGAAGATTATGCAGACAACAAGAAGAAGAGACTCAACGAGTACAGAAGAAAAGCTGAATTCAAGGGTTTCAGAAAGGGTATGGTGCCAATGTCTCTCGTAGAGAAGATGTACGGCCAGAATGCTCTTGTTGATTCTGTAAACGACATTATTGCTGAATCACTCAACAACTTCATCAAGGAGAACAATCTCAAGGTTCTCGGTGAGCCGCTTCCAAGCGAGGACACTCCTCACAATGAGTGGACTGACGGAAACGATTTCAACTTCAAGTTCGACCTTGCTCAGAATCCTGAGGTATCTTTCGAGCTTTCAGCTTCAGACGAGATCCCTTACTATACTATCAACGTGACTGAGGCTGCGAAGAAGGATATGAAGGAAACTATCCTCAAGCAGTACGGCTCACTCGAGGAAGGAAAGAAGGCTAAGGCGGATGACTTCATCATCGTAGACTTCGAGCAGGGTGACCTCAAGGTAGAAGGAACATACGTGGCACTCCGCAGCATCGCAGAGGCTGCCAAGGCTACTTTCGTAGGTGTAAAGGCAGGTGATGTACTTGATGTGAATGTAAACGAGGCATTCGAGAACGAGACTGACCGCGCAGCTATGCTCAAGGTAAGCAAGGACGAACTCGCAGGTCTTGATCCAGTGTTCAAGATGACAGTCAAGAACGTTAAGACTTTCGTTAACGCACCTCTTACAGAGGAAACTTTCGAAAAGGCTTTCGGAGTGAAGACAGAGGCTGAGTTCGACGCTAAGATCGAGGAGAGAATCCGCGCCGAGTACGCTCAGGAGGCTGATTTCCGTTTCAGCAAGGATGCGAGAAACTTCCTTGTGGAGAAGGCAGATCTTACAATTGCAGAGAAGTTCCTCAAGAGATGGGTATATGTTGTGAACGATGGTAAGTTCACTATGGAAGACATCGAGAAGGAGTGGGATCTCTTCATCGCTGACTACAAGTGGCAGATGGTAAGAAGCTATCTCATGGAGAAGTACAATGTGAAGATCGAGGAGGCTGACCTTCTTGCAAGCGCAAAGGGATTTGCAGCATACCAGTTCGCGATGTACGGCATGAACAATGTTCCAGAGGAGCAGCTTGAGGCATTTGCAAAGAATATCCTTTCACAGGAGGAGCAGGGCAGAAGAATTCTCGATCAGGTTGAGAACGAGAAGACTGTGGCTGCTGTACGTGAGGTTGTAAGCCTCAAGAAGAAAAAGATTTCAGTTGAGAAATTCCGTGAGCTTGCATAATGAAGGATTTTGACAAATACGCACGTCTGGAGCAGGGTATCAGTTCGATGACCCTGCACAGATATGCTTCTGTTCTTGACGGCTATATCAATCCTACAATCATTGAGGAGAGAAAGCTGAATGTAGCATCCATGGATGTGTTCAGCCGTCTTATGATGGACCGTATCATCTTCCTCGGAGTTCCGATCGATGATGATGTCGCGAATATCATCCAGGCGCAGCTTCTTTTCCTTGCTTCGAATGACAGCACAAGCGATATCTCCCTGTATATCAATACTCCGGGAGGTCAGGTGTCATCCGGATTGGGTATTTACGACACGATGCAGATAATTGAGCCGGATGTCGCTACAATCTGTACAGGTATGGCTGCCTCAATGGGTTCTGTCCTGCTTTGTGCAGGTGCCCAGGGCAAGAGATCCGCTCTCAAGCATTCAAAGGTGATGATCCATCAGCCGCTTGGAGGAGCAAGAGGACAGGCCTCAGACATCCTTATCGCAGCCCAGGAGATTGAGAAGACAAGGAATGAACTTTACTCTATAATTTCCGAGCACACAGGCCAGCCGCTTGAAAAGATATATGCAGACGGAGACCGTGATTTCTGGATGTCTTCAGAGGAGGCCCTTGCATATGGAATGATTGATGAGATACTGACCAGGAGAAAGTAGTATGTCGAAAAACAAACAGAACAGATATTGTATGTTTTGTGGCAGGAGTGAGAAGGAAGTTCCGCTCCTGCTACAAGGTTTAGATGCCTGCATATGTTCAGACTGCATCAAACTCGCGGGAGATTATGTGAAGGATTTCAATAGAAATACTTCGTCGGAACCTCTTGGAAAGATCGAGACTCTCCAGAAGCCGAAGGAGATCCATGCATTTCTCGATCAGTATGTCATAGGTCAGGAAAGAGCCAAGAAACTGCTTTCGGTAGCTGTATATAATCATTACAAGAGAATCAACAATAACGTTGAAGCGGATTCAGATCTTGAGCTTGAGAAGTCAAACATCCTGATGGTAGGTCCTACAGGTACAGGTAAGACATTGCTGGCCAAGTCGATAGCGAAGCTTCTCAATGTGCCTTTCACTATCGTTGATGCGACAGTCCTGACAGAAGCCGGTTATGTCGGTGAGGATGTCGAGAGCATTCTGTCACGTCTTCTTCAGGAGGCGGATTATGATGTCGCGAAGGCGGAGAGAGGTATCGTGTTCATTGATGAGATCGACAAGATTGCCAGAAAGAGTGACAATCCGTCCATTACAAGAGACGTGTCCGGTGAGGGAGTGCAGCAGGCAATGCTCAAACTCCTTGAAGGCAGTGTCGTAAATGTGCCGCCTCAGGGTGGAAGGAAGCATCCTGACCAGGAATTCCTTCATGTGAACACTCAGAACATTCTCTTCATATGCGGAGGTGCATTCGAGGGAATTGAAAGAAGGATTGCACAGCGACTCAATACCCAGATCATCGGTTTCGGCGCTTCGAACAAGAAGCAGGTAGATAAGGACAACCTCTTGAAATA
>JAFQGK010000066.1 GCA_017398335.1 Bacteroidales bacterium
GAAGTACAGAGATGTTGGCATCAGCTGGTGGGATTATTGCGGTTCCATACTTGTGAACAGTTATCCTACTTACTTTGAGAAACTGCCTGGTTTGATAAAGAAAATCAACACAGAGAAGCGCAACAGTAAGAATTATGTGCTGTTCTTAGGCTCTACAGATGCAGAAACAAATCAAGCGCCATGTTTGAGCCTTATTCAGTTCCAGATCGACAATGGTGAACTTGTGGTTTCTGCTTACCAGCGAAGCTCTGACGCGAATCTCGGCTTGCCAGCAGACATTTATCATTTGTACCTGATCGCAAGGCAAATAGAACTTCCATTGCAGTCAATTACGCTGAATCTCGGGAATGTTCACATATACGAAACAAACCTCCAGAACACAGAAAAGCTCCTCAACGGAGAAGATGGAGTAAAGTTTGAGCTTAATGTTTAATCCGCATTGATACAGAAAAACCTCTCAGCAGAAGTGTTGAGAGGTTTAATTTTGCATGTGTTGAAAGGCGTTTAAGCAGCGTTTGAGCGCGATTTGAAAAGAGGCGAAAAAATGAATTTTTGTACATTTCGTTTTACACTTTCGTACATTTCGTTTCGCCGATTATATTACGTTCCTGCTTTTTTTGAAATGCATGTTGATACAGATGCTGATGATCTAACTATCAATAAACTTAAGCCTTTTGAAATGACTGTTTTATTTCATGAATACATTCATTTCCTGCAAGACTTTGCCACATATTATGGATTGAATAGAATCTATGTATATAGTGAATACATGCATAGTGTTATCAACCGCATTTATCGTAATTCATCTGACATTAAAATTTGTGTACCAATCAAGATAGAAGATAATGCTGATAATGTGTTATTAAATCAACAGATTCAAAATTTCACTTCTGGTGATGATGGAGGTGAATATGGCATAAAAGACTTTACTATATCTGACATTATAGAAGATTCTGACCCTCTCATTGATAATCCATACATGACTTCAATTCCTAATGTTATTGTTTCTTCTTCTGAAGGAGATATGGTAATATTTGGCGCAATAGCGATTACTGAAAGTATGGCGTATATAATGGAGCGTTTGTGTTCACCATCTGCATTCAAGAAATCTCCAAGTTTTCCTTATAGGGCTGCAGAAATGGTTGCGGACTATTATTCGCCTCATTTTTCAGATGACCCTCTTATGGTTTTAGCTTTATGTGACATGGCTCAAATGAGTTCAAATCCAGGAGCATGTTTTGTTCGAGTTATGAAAGGAATTCAATCAGGTCAATTATCATTTAATTCTCCAGAGGAGATTTATGATCATTTCTATGATCAGATTTCTATGACAATGGAGGGGGAACAAAGTACCTTATTACTCGGTTTTCAACGGCTTTCAAACGTCGTTAAGCAACAATTAAAAAATTATCTGCGAAACATGCCAATATTAGATACATATTACGAATGGATTGATAGGCTATTTAACTTTGCATGGGAGTGGAGAAAGAACGATCGATATTTTCTGTTGAAAATGGCAAGACACCATGATTTAAGTACTAATGGAGCATTCGGATTTTGTATATGTAATGTAGGTACGCCATTAATGAGTAATAATAGAGGAAGTTATTTTAAAATTTCTCCCAAAGGAACGAATGTTGATATCGATGTTGAATATTTTAAGGCATTCTCACAAGTAGAACAATTGTTCTCGCAAGGATTAAAAGGATGTGCACTGTATGAATGGTGTTGCAAATCACCGCAGTCAACTCCATCTGAATTATGTTTATCAACACCATGGAAAAAAGTAAAAGAAGAACGATTATGTCCATATGCACTTTTGTGGAAACATTGGAATTTGAGCAAATACGATGTTGTGTAGCACAAATATGGCAATAATTTTTTGTCCCTCGGCTGGGGCACAACCGGGGGACAAAATTGACTTTTTAGCAAAACGTAAAAATCGCTAAAATACAGACTCAATATATTGTATATCAATGAGATATGCACTTATTTAGTTGGTTTTTTTATTTGTTATTGCAGAAAGTGTAAATCACTGATAATCAATGCTATATGTTTTACTATTTCCCGATGCAAAAATTCGCAAAAATATTCCCCAGGACTTCGTCGGTGGAGATTTCGCCCACGATGGAGCCGATATGGTAGATGGCTTCGCGGATGTCCTGGGCGGCGAGGTCGGTAGGGAGGCCGGAGGCGAGGCCGTCGCGGACGCGGAGGAGGGAAGTGCGGGCGTCGGTGAGGGCCTGGACATGGCGCTGGTTTGTGACGAGAGTTGTGTCGCTGTCACCTAGGAGATCGCGCTGGGTTGAGGTCAGAACTGTGCGGAGGCAGTTGATTCCCGAGCCGGTCTTTGCTGAGATAGGGATGATGTATGCTTGGCTGTTTCTTGAGCTCTTGAAGCCTTCGGATTCTACTGTTTCAAGGAGGTCTTTCACCCCGCTTTTTGATGATATACCACCGATGTTACCGCTCTCACTGTCCTGATGATCCGAAATGCTGCCTTTTTTCAGGAATTCTGCGTAAGTGTTTGCAATACCTTTATTTTCAAGTTGTGAAACAATATAGTTGTATAGGGTAACATTTTTGTTAACGGGGCAAATGTCCGTTTTGTTGAGCAAAATGATCAGTTTCTGAGTGGAGAAATCTACCTTTTCAACAATCTCGCGTACAGTCTCTGAACTTGTTTCAAAATCACGGGTAAGGTCAACCATTCCAAGGATAACCGAAGCTTCGGAAATCTTCTTGAATGTCCTTTCGATTCCGATTTTTTCGACGATTTCTGTTGTCTCTCGGAGGCCGGCTGTGTCGATGAACCGGAAGAGGATTCCGTCTATGTTGAGGGTCTCTTCGATAGTGTCGCGAGTGGTTCCGTGGACATCGGAAACTATCGCGCGGTCTTCTCCCAGGAGGGCGTTGAGCAAGGTGCTTTTACCGGTGTTGGTCGCTCCGGCGATTGCGACGGGAACTCCGTTTTTGATAGCGTTGCCGAGACGGAAGGAGTCGATCAGTCTGGAAATATGAGCAGTGATTTCTTCGAGCAGAGTATCAAGTCTCGAGCGGTCGGCGAATTCGACTTCTTCTTCGCTGAAGTCAAGCTCCAGTTCCATTAGTGATACAAGTTCCAGAAGTTCGGAACGCATGACACGCAACTCGGAGGAGAAGCCACCCTTCATCTGCTTAAAGGCAACTCGGTGCGCTACTGCGTTTTGTGACGCAATTACGTCTGCAACTGCCTCTGCCTGAGCAAGGTCCATCTTGCCATTTAAATAAGCTCTTTGTGTGAATTCGCCCGGTTCGGCTGCGCGGGCGCCAGCTTCATAAAGCAGATTCAGTATTGTTGAGACAATATATGATGATGCATGGCATGAAATCTCAACAGAATCTTCCCCTGTGTATGAATGTGGAGCTCGGAATATGCTCACCAACACTTCATCCACCACTTCTGCGTCTCTGCCTGTGCAAGGATTCTGATTCTTTACACAATTATTTGAGCTATAGTTATTTATGCTGTTGCATATAATGCCAAACTTTAATGTGTATCCCTTGCTTCCGCTTATATTTCCCTTACGGCAGCGGACCAACTTGTCGGCAATTGACAATGCCTCGGGACCGCTGACCCTTATCACTGAAATTGCACCTGTTCCAGGTATTGTTGCCGGGGCGCATATGGTGTCTTCGTTTCTGATATACATGTTTTCTGTTTTTGGGGATCCTCGCGACTCGCTTTCTTGTTCAGTATAGCCCTATATTTTGCAAAATTACCATAAATGGTAAAGAATGCGAAATTTATTTGTGTAAATTATCTAAAATTATCTATCTTCGCAAGGATTTACTAATGGGAAGCAATATGTGTAAACGAGCTGCATCCGGAACATATCAGAATGTGAACGCATTACCAGTTAATGCACAGCCTTGTTTTCCCCATTGACTATCCGCTTTCGGCCATTCTCAATATGAGATATGGTCGTTTTTTATAGATTCCCGATCAGGTCGGGAATGACGATACCGATGTTCCGAACGATCAGGGAATGATGATACCGATGTTCTGAACAATCAGGGAATGACGATACCGATGTTCCGAACGATCAGGGAATGGTAGAAAAGAAATTATAAATTAAACAGTATATAAAATGAAACTTAAAGCAACACTTCGTCTTGAGAATGGCCTGGAATTCAAAGGCTATTCGTTTGGCGACACTCAGGCTGTGAGCGGAGAAGTGGTCTTCAACACTTCGATGGTCGGTTATCCTGAGCAGTTGACCGATCCGACCTACAGTGGTCAGATTCTCTGTCTGACTTATCCGTTGATCGGTAATTATGGCGTCCCGTCGGAAGAACTCGCGGCTGAATCCCTGTCAAAGAATCTGGAGTCAGAAAGAATTCACCCAAAGGGTCTTGTGATTTTCGATTATTGCGAGGATTACAGCAACTGGGAAGCCGTGAAGGGACTCGAGCAGTGGATGAAGGAACAGGGACTTACCGGTATATATGGAATCGATACCCGCGAGCTGACAAAGGTGTTGCGTGATAAAGGTGCTATGAAGGGAATGATAATCCCTGAAGGTGCTGCCGAGCCAATGCCGGCTGTAAAGGCTGCTCCTGCTGACGTATGCTGCAAGGAACCGATAGTCTATAAGGCACAACCTGCTCAGAATGTGGAGAATATAAACGGAAGCAAGGCTGCTGTCACAGCAGGCAAGCGCGTAGTGCTCGTGGACTGCGGTGCGAAGCATAGCATCATAAGAGGCCTTATAACAAGGGGAGCGGAGGTTGTAAGAGTTCCTTATGACTATGACTTCACAACCCTTGAATATGACGGAATATATGTTTCCAACGGCCCTGGATGTCCTTGCGACTGTGAGAAGACAGTAGAGAATCTGAAGAAGGCTCTTGAAGGCAATAAGCCTGTTTTCGGTCTGGGACTCGGATATCATCTTATTGCAAAGGCTGCAGGTTGTGAGATGCAGAAACTTCAGCACCCGCACAGAGGAGCAAATCAGCCTGTACGCAGGGAAGGAAGTAATCGTACATATATTACAGCTCAGAATGTATGCAGAACCATAAAGCCTGCATCCATTCCAGCTGACTGGGAAGTGTTCTTCACCAATCTCAATGACGGTGCGGTAGACGGCATCCGTCATAAGACCAAGCCGTTTGCAGGTACACAGTTCAATCCTGAGGTGTGCGTCGGACTCACGGAGAACGTAACTCCAATCGATGAATTTATAACTAAATTATAAATGAGATCCCCGATCAAGTCGGGGATGACGACAGTAAAAGTCCAGTCAACAGGTACTTATATCGATACGTCATTGCCGGCATGACCGGCAATCTCATAATGAGAATGACAAGATTATGATTGACAACAGCATAAAGAAAGTCCTCGTGCTCGGTTCGGGAGCACTCAAGATCGGTCAGGCCGGAGAGTTTGACTATTCAGGATCACAGGCCCTTAAAGCCCTCAGAGAGGAAGGCATCGAGACCATCCTCATCAATCCGAATATTGCAACAGTCCAGACATCTGAACAGGTTGCAGACAAGGTATACTTCCTCCCTGTGACAGCATACTTTGTAGAGAAGGTGATCCAGAAGGAAGCTCCTCAGGGAATCCTTCTTGCCTTCGGTGGTCAGACAGCGCTGAACTGCGGTGTAGCCCTGTATGAGGCAGGAATCCTAGAGAAATATAACGTGAAGGTGCTCGGTACTCCGGTTCAGGCGATCATGGACACTGAGGACCGTGAATTCTTCAACGCAAAGCTGGCTGAAATCAACGTGAAGACCATCAAGTCACACGCTGTAGAGACTGTCGAGGCCGCAAAGGAGGCCGCAAATGAGCTCGGATATCCGGTCATCGTCCGTGCTGCATATGCTCTTGGAGGCCTTGGTTCCGGATTCTGTAATAACGAAGAAGAACTTGTGACTCTTTGTGAAAGTTCATTCTCATTCTCACCTCAGGTACTCGTCGAGAAGTCACTCAAGGGATGGAAGGAGATCGAATATGAAGTGATGCGCGACCGTTATGACAACTGCATCGCCATCTGTAACATGGAGAACTTCGACCCTCTCGGAATCCATACCGGTGAGTCTATCGTTGTCGCTCCGACCCAGACCCTCAGTGCGAAGGAATGTCAGTTCCTGCACGATCTGGCAATCAAGATGGTACGTCATATCGGCATTGTCGGTGAGTGTAATGTCCAGTATGCATACGACACTGACTCAATGGAGTATTATGTGATCGAGATGAACGCCCGTCTCAGCCGCTCATCGGCTCTCGCTTCAAAAGCTACCGGTTTCCCGATCGCATTCGTTGCTGCAAAGATTGGTCTCGGATACGGACTCTTTGACATAAAGAACTCAGTGACCAAGCAGACTCCTGCATTCTTCGAACCTGCCCTGGACTATGTTGTTGCTAAGATCCCACGCTGGGACCTCTCTAAGTTCACCGGCGTATCCCGCAAGATCGGCTCAAGCATGAAGTCTGTGGGTGAGGTTATGTCTCTCGGACGTAACTTCGAGGAGATCATCCAGAAGGGTCTTCGTATGATCGGTCAGGGTGCAAACGGATTCGTTGGTAACAAGGACATTAAGGTTGATGACATCGACACAGCTCTTAACGAGCCTACAGACAACCGTATCTTTGTCATCTCTAAGGCTATGCAGGCCGGTTATACAGTGGATCAGATTCATGATCTTACCAAGATCGACAAGTGGTTCCTCAATAAGCTCCAGGGCATCGTGAACACTCACAAGGAGATGAGAAAGTACGACAACTGCGAGCAGATGCCGCTTGAACTCCTCAAGAAGGCCAAGGTTCAGGGCTTCTCTGACGTACAGGTTGCAAATGCATTGTATAAGGGAATGGACAGCGAGATGGCAGAGGACATCGTCCGCGCATTCCGTAAGTCTAAAGGCATTGTGCCATGCGTTAAGCAGATCGATACCCTCGCAGCAGACTATCCTGCAGCAACAAACTACCTTTATCTGACATATGGCGGTAACTTCCACGATGTGAAGTACCAGCACGACAAGAACTCTGTGATTGTACTCGGATCGGGTGCTTACCGTATCGGTAGCTCGGTGGAGTTCGACTGGTGTTCTGTAAACGCTCTTCAGACAATCCGCAATCAGGGATATAGGGGAGTAATGATCAATTACAACCCTGAGACAGTCTCTACTGACTACGATATGTGTGACCGTCTCTATTTTGATGAGCTTACATTCGAGCGTGTAATGGATATTCATGACCTCGAGAATCCGCATGGAACAGTGGTTTCAGTGGGAGGTCAGATTCCTAACAACCTTGCACTCCGTCTTGATCAGAATAAGGTGAATATTCTCGGAACAAGAGCGACATCCATCGATAAGGCAGAGGACCGTCACAAGTTCTCGTCTATCGTTGATGCCCTCGGTATCGACCAGCCTAAGTGGAAGGAACTTACAAACTTTGACGAGGTTGACCAGTTCATCGAGCAGGTAGGTTTCCCTGTACTCGTCCGTCCTTCATATGTACTCTCTGGTGCAGCGATGAACGTATGCTACAACCACGAGGAACTCCGTAACTTCCTTGGTCTCGCAGCGGAAGTGTCTGAGAAACATCCAGTTGTAATGTCTGAATTCATGCAGCGCTGCAAGGAGATCGAGTTCGATGCCGTAGCTGACGGAGGTGAAGTGATTGCCTATGCAATTTCCGAGCATGTGGAGTTTGCCGGAGTCCACTCCGGTGATGCTACAATTCAGTTCCCTCCACAGAAACTTTATGTAGAGACAGTACGCCGCATCAAGAAGATTGCAAAGAAGATTGCTTCTGCCCTTGAGATTACAGGACCATTCAATATCCAGTTCCTTGCGAAGGACAACTATATCAAGGTTATCGAGTGTAACCTTCGTGCTTCACGAAGCTTCCCATTCGTATCCAAGGTGCTTCAGATCAATCTTATCGAGCTTGCAACCAAGGCCATGCTCGGCCTGAAGCCGGCAGCGCCACGCAAGTCTGCCTTTGACCTTGACTATGTAGGAATCAAGTCTTCGCAGTTCTCATTCTCACGTCTCCAGCAGGCTGACCCTGTACTTGGAGTGGATATGCACTCTACCGGCGAGGTTGGATGTCTTGGCGATGACTTCAACGAGGCTCTTCTCAATTCGATGCTGTCGGTAGGTTATGAGATCCCTAAGAAGAACATTCTTGTCTCATCCGGAAATGCTCTTCAGAAGGCTGATCTTCTCAATGCATGCCATCTTCTCCATGAAAAGGGTTACAATCTTTATGCGACTGAAGGTTCATGCAGATACCTGAATGAGAACGGAATCCCTGCAGAACGCGTAATCTGGCCTACAGAGGCTCAGAATCCGGAGCTGGCAGGTAAGTATAAGCAGGCTATGGATATGCTCGCAAACAAGGAAATAGACCTCGTGATAAATATCCCTAAGAACTTCTCACATAGAGAGCTTACAAACGGATATCACGTTCGTCGTGCGGCTATCGACTTCAATATTCCGCTTATCACGAATGCCCGTCTGGCAACTGCCTTCATCCGTGCATTCTGCGCAATGTCAATCGACGACATCCAGATCAAGAGCTGGGATCAGTATTGATCTGGTCGCTTGCGATAATGAAAAGGCCCGGCCGAGAATTGAAGGTCGGGCCTTTTTATTTACATGTTAATTATAGCTATGGATACTGATTCCTTTGGCGGAAGGAAGGTAGTTTATTCCCCACCAGCACATCTGCAGGCAGATGAATGCAGCAAGTATTATCCATGCCGCGGTCTGCATGTCCTTGCTGTCGGCTTTCCTGTAGTGGATATACAGCATATATGCCATCCAGGTGACAGCAGCCCAGGTCTCCTTGGGATCCCACGCCCAATAGTGCCCCCATGCCTCTTTTGCCCATAATGCGCCGAAGAGCATTCCAAATGTCAGGAATGTCGTTCCTACATATACAAGGTTGTCGGTCAGATTCATCTCTTTTGACGTGATCTTTTCCTTGCGGATAAGAATGAACAAGGCCATCACTGCGGCCGCTCCCAGCAGGGCATATGAGAAGATGTATACAATGACATGCGGAGCAAACCAAGGGCTCTGCAGTGCCGGCATGAGTGTCTTTGAATGGATTTCCGGCTTGAACAGATTGACGCAAATGAATACCAGAGCCATCATTGTGCTGAATGAAAGTATCCATTTGTATCTCCATCTGCTGTATACGATTATTCCAGCTACAGGCATGAAGAATGAGTACCAAAGGCGGGTTTCACCCATTGTCCTGAGCGGCGGCCTTTCCAGAGAAATCCACATTCCAAGTATGAAATAGAAGAAAACAGCAATTCCGAGTAGTGTGAAGCCATATACCTGCGCCTTTTTCCCTTTCCATGCAAAGAAAGCACCGAGACACCAGCAGATGAATGCAGGTATTGCAAACCATATGAATGAATTCCAGCCCATATCAGTCCTCCTTTATCGGTTTAGGTGCCATGAAGAGCATCAGGCATAATGCTCCGGCAAGCATAAGAAATATTCCGCAGTATACAGCAGGCAGCCACGGGTCCTTCACCAGTTCAAAAATACTGGTCGTGCTCCATCTTCCCATCTTTTTGTCGTAGCTGTACTGGTATATCTTCCATCCGTTAATCTTCATGGGCTTGTTTACTTCAACTACACCGCTGACGTTCTTTCCGTCTTCAGTATGTACAGATATTTCTGAAGCATATCGTTTTGGTGCCCTTTCCGGCATTATGACAGAGTATCTCTCATCCAGAGGCAAAGTCTTCGCCGGGAAGGCATAGCTGCCGCAGGATACCCATCCTACCCTTGTCTTGTCGTCTTTTACAGCCATGATCAGCATTGCGGTAGTTGCGCCTGAAGAGTTCCATTGTTCGTAACGGATTCCATCTTCATCATGAATGAGGGCGGCATCATCAATTTTCTTCTTTACCTTTATCTTCCATCCAGCGTGTTCGCCTTCTTCCAGAACCCTCTCTTCCATGTGGTCGGCCAGCAGGAGCTGAGGCGGATATTCATCAATCGTGAAATTGTGAAGTGCTATCGTAAAGTCCAGATCAACGGTATCTCCCTTCTTGTCCAGAGCCCTCCATTCAGGTTTGTCTGTCTTTGCCGTCATCTGCAGTTTCTGCATGTCTGCATTGCCAAGTGTGGCGCAGACCATAGCCATGAACAGGCCGAGATGGTTAAGAATGAATGGTATTTCCCTGACTCTGAAGTGCATGATTCTCTTCAATGTGACTGATCCTGCAATCAATGCCATCCATGTATATATAAGGACGAATGGCCAGAAGGTCAGCATCTGTGAAAGCCAAGGAATACCGCCGCGTTCTGTCTGGACGGTCAGTCCCATGATGATGGTAAGTCCCAATGCATATGCAATTGATGGTATGGCAGCCTGAATATGCATCATCCATTCAAAGACATATACCTTTGCTCTCAGACAGTACATGATGCCTATGGTACTAAGCAGGACGAGAAGTATGATTATATTTATCGGCCATGAGAAGATGCTCCATTTTATCGGCCCTATGGCCAGCTGGAGCAGAATGCCGACAGCAATAAGGCCTCCACCTATGATGAAGCCTTCTGCTGATTTCCAAGGTTTATTCCACATATGTTTATTCTCCATAGCGTGTAAATTTAGTTTTTTTTTTCACAAGGGCAATGATTCTCAATGACTTGCTGAGCGGCTACGGCTTACAATCACCACTCCTCCGAAGACGAGGCCTGCAGCGAGGACTTTCTGCCATGTAAGTGTATCCATTCCAATGATGATTGCTATGCCAGTGGCTATGATGGGCTGTATATAGCTGTACATGCTGACGAGAGTCGGTCTGATGCGTTTCTGTCCGAACGGGATGAGGAAATAACTGACGAAGGTGGCAAATATGATGAGGAAACCCAGTTCCATCAGCTGAGGAGCTGGAATTGAACTCCATGACAGTGTGACTATTTCCTTGGCTGATACCGGCAGTGACATGACGGTTGCAAACAGAAATATCCATTTCATGAATGTCACGACTGAATATTTGGAAATCAGCGGCTTGAATATTCCTAGATATAATGAGAAACTCAGGCTGTTCAGAATCATAAGCACTATACCTGAAAAAGAATTCTCTGAAGCTCCGTTATGGGCTCCTACACTGTTGATTATCAGGAATATGATGCCGAAGAGACTTATGCTGACTCCGCAGGCTTTCTTTGCAGTGACAGGCTCCTTTATGGCCATTGCCGCTATCAGCATCGTGTAGATCGGAGACATGGCGCTGATGATGGAACATGACATCGGCGTCACGGACGGAATAGCTATAAGGAAGGTGAGCTGGGTCAGGAAGAAACCAAGAAATGAAGCTGCGAATATCTTTATATAGTCTTTCTTATCCACCTCTTCCTTTGGCTGGAAAAGTGAAATGAACCAGAACAGCAGGCCGGCGCCTATGGATCGAAGAGTGAACAGTGCAATAGGGGAGATGAGATGTCCACCCGTAAGATCCTTACATACAATGATATTGATGCCGAAGATGGCATATGCTGCGAAGCAGGCAAGATGACCTGCCAGACTGTTTCTGCTCATAACTCTTACTACTACTTATAACCATCGGCAAATTTAAGAAGAATATCCTTTAAATCTTACATAAATATCCGAAGGCATAGAAATTGACAATCAACCGACAGTGTTTAATTAATTATTAGTGTTATGAAGAAGATTTTTTTAGCAATGTCCGTTGTGGCTATGATGGTTGCAATGACATCCTGCAGGAATGGAGAGGAAGTCGGCAAGGCAATGGCTGATCCGGAAAAGCAGGAAAGGGAGTTTCTGAGAGATGCGGTAAGACATCGCAGTCCTGACGTACAGAGGGTGGATCTGATAGGAAATTCGGTAGTTTATACGCATATATACGATGGAATTATCGATGTAAAGACTTATACCTATGACGGAGATGTATGCGTTGAGGCGGAACGTGTCTATACATTCCCTGATCAGATGAGTGCTTTACGTCATTACAGAAGAGCTGTGGAACAGGCTGATCTTTATGATAATATCGAATTGTTCAACGATCGGGTGAAATACGATCTGAAGGAAGCCCAGCATAAGCTTGAGACGAAAGGTCTGACAAAGGAGCAGCTCAAGGCTAAGTTCGACAAGCAGCTCTCGGATGCAAAGGCGGATCTCAAGAAGGACGGGCAGCGCATTGAAAAGGATATGAAATGCTGCGACAAGAAAGGCAAATGTGATAAGAAGTAGGCCTGTATATATAAAGAGACTGTTGATTTTTACGACATGCCACCCTCGGCTAAATCAACAGTCTCTCTATATATAATATATTAATAGATTACATATCGTCCTTGTCCATATTCTGGAGAAGGGCATCGTTTGTACCCCATCTGTTCATTCTGTTCTGAAGAAGTTCCATAGCTTCGATGCAGTTCATGTCTGCAAGGAACTTCCTGAGGATCCAGATACGGTTGGCAAGTGCCGGAGAGTACAGCAGGTCGTCTCGACGCGTACTTGAAAGTGTGACGTCCACTGCCGGGAAGATACGCTTGTTGGAAAGTCTTCTGTCAAGCTGAAGCTCCATGTTACCTGTGCCCTTGAACTCCTCGAAGATAACTTCATCCATTTTTGAACCGGTCTCGGTAAGAGCTGTCGCAAGAATAGTGAGAGAACCGCCGTTCTCGATGTTACGTGCAGCACCGAAGAATCTCTTTGGCTTGTGAAGGGCATTCGCATCGACACCACCGGAAAGAACCTTGCCTGATGCAGGCTGGACTGTGTTATATGCACGTGCAAGTCGTGTGATCGAGTCAAGAAGGATAACGACATCATGGCCGCATTCCACCATTCTCTTAGCCTTCTCAAGAACCATGTTAGCTACTTTCACATGGCGCTCTGCCGGTTCGTCGAATGTAGAGGCGACAACTTCTGCCTTTACACTTCTGGCCATGTCCGTAACTTCCTCAGGACGCTCGTCGATGAGGAGCACGATCATATAAACCTCAGGATGATTGTCTGCAATTGCATTGGCGATAGACTTGAGCAGCATGGTCTTACCTGTCTTAGGCTGTGCCACGATGAGACCGCGCTGGCCTTTGCCTATAGGAGTGAACATGTCCACGATTCTGCAGGACATATCGTTGTGACCGTTTCCAAGAAGATTGAACTTCTCTTCAGGAAAAAGAGGTGTCAGGAAGTCGAAAGGAATTCTGTCTCTGATAAATTCTGGAGTACGTCCGTTGATGTATTTGATACGTACGAGCGGGAAATATTTGTCACCTGCCTTAGGAGGACGGATTTCTCCTGTCACAGTATCACCGGTCTTCAACGCATGCTGCTTGATCTGATACTGAGATACATATATGTCGTCAGGAGAGTTAAGATAATTATAGTCTGATGAACGAAGGAAACCATAACCGTCAGGCATGATCTCCAGAACACCGGTAGCCTCGACAACACCCTCGAACTCATATACACGCTTCTGCTGCTTCTTGTGATCTTCAGTTTTCTTCTGTTCCTCCGGTTCTTTATGTGTTTCAGGCTTGTTCTGTTCCTCTTGAGCCGGAATCTGTGCCGGAGCCTGTGCAGTTGGCGCCTGAGCGGAATTTTTCTTTATTCTCTCTCTCTTCTGTCTCGGCTTCTGCTTATCGCCGTTTTCTTCGCTTGTCTTAACCTCCGGAACTTTCGGCTCTTCGGCCTTTTCTACATCAGTAACCGGTGCTGGTGCAGGAACTGGTGCAGGAGCTGGTGCAGGTGCGGCTGCTTCAGCATTCTTAGGCTTGCGTCCCCTCTTCTTCTGCTGCTGTGGAGCCTTCACCTCGGGTTTCTCCTCAGGAACAGCCTCTGTCTTGACTTCTTCTGAAGGCTTCTCTACAATTTTCGCTTCTTTTGGAGCTTTCTCTACCTTTTCTGCAGGTTTGTCGGTTTTCTTAGGACGACCTCTCTTCGGCTTTTCGGCCTTGACAGGTGCATTCTTTGCGTTTCTCTCAGCTTCTCTGTCCAGAATCGCATATACGAGATCGTCTTTTTCAAGACGTTTGAATCCTTTGATTTCAAGCTCTGAAGCAAGGGAACGGAGCTGCTCCAATTCCATCTCTTTCAGGTCAAAAATATTATGCATAGTTAATTAAATGATTTACAAATCAAATGAAATACCCGATGGCGGGGAATGATGATCAGTTAAATGAGTGTGCAATCCTTGAAAAGGAAATAATGACAAATATAACGAAAAAAATCAATATCCGTATCAGGTTTCTGCTAAAACTTACAAAATCTCTGCCAAGCTGTTTAGAAATTGTTATCCCAGAAGCTGCTGCTCTTTTTGAACTTGAGCAGGTCGGCAAGTGCTGCGGCATTCGCCTGGATTCTGAAGCTCCACGATTCCCATTGTCCGTTAGGAATCCATGAAACATTAATATTGAAGCAGTGCAGGTCATATGTAGCACTCAGCTGGGTTGTACTCATCTTCAAGGCCATAAGGTCGAAGTTCGTGCTCAGGTTGAGAGACAGTCGCGGCGTAAGCTTGACATTACCGCTGAGACCGAGGGTCTGGGTGAAGTCATGCTTGTTGATTACCTGTCCGTTGGAGTACTGATATGATTTTCTGTAACTGAACGAGTAGTTCATATTTATAGACCACGGCACATTCGGATTGGTGTAATACAGCCATCCGCCCGGAATATATTCTCCGGTTATAGGATGGTAATATATTCTCTGATAATGACTTGCTGCTCCGGTTACGCCTCCTCCTCCGCCTGCTCCGTTCTGATTTGTTCCGTCGTTTCCATTGATCTTTCCTTCTCCAGACAGTGAGTATGAAAGTGAAACACTGGCATTGGTCATTCGCAGAAGTCCCTGGCCTTCCTGAACGGCGAATCTGTTTATCCTTCGTCCGGAAGTGTTGTTCTTATCCACCAGTATGGCGTATGGGTCAAAGTTCATGTTTGCGTTGATACCGAGCTTTCCGAAAACGGAAGTCGACATGGTGACTCCGACATTGTTCATCTTGAGGGAGTCGGCAAGGAAGTTATATCCGGTCGAGAAATTCAGCTGGTCTATGAGCTTTATCTTCTTTGATCCGGTACCGGTTGTATCGGCAAGGTCGCGGACCTTGGCTTCAAAGTTGTTTCCGAGCGAGAAATTAAGGCTGGCGGTTTTTCCTTTTCCAGGTACGGAGTTGAGCTGGCCGGCGTAGATGTTATAATCCTGTGTCTTGGTCTGGCCGTTCCTGTCGACATATGTAAGCGTTCGCCATCCGTTGAAATATGTTCCTTTCTCCGGACTGAAGCTCGCAGATATGGATGGTGATACTACATGCCTTATAGCCTGCAGCTTACGATGCTTTCCAAAATTGAAGAGACCGTATAGGCGGGTGTTCATCGAGATGCTTCCCGAGTAGTTGTGGGTTGCACCGAATGCTCCGAAAGCCTTTCCTTTTATATCTTCAACCCTACCTGTGTCCGGATTGTAGACTTTTTCCGATTTTCGGAAGAACCAGTTCATACCGTAGCTGATGCTAGGGGTGATGTTGATATATTTCAGCAGTGTGAAATTAGGAAGGCCGATCTGGAAATTATGTGTCATTCCGTTCTGGAACTTATCCCAGAATCCCGGCTTGTTGAACTCTGACGCCTTGAAATTGATCCTGTTCTGGAGCGCTGTGTTGTATCCTAAAGAGAATTTCTCATAGAATCTTTCCTTACCCACTCTGTTCTTCCTCTTGAATGGATAGAAACGGCTTACTGAGAATGTTACGTTAGGAAGAGTGAATGAGTATGAACTGTCCCTTGAGTTCTGGTTGTGGAGGATATTCGCAGAAAGGTTCAGTTTTCCGTTCCAGTTCTTCGAGTATGAAATGGAAGATGATATCTGGTTCTGCAGGGCCTCCTGCACTGATGTCGAGTTATATCTGCTGTTTGATGGGCTGGAAAAGTTCACGGATGCACTGAATGAGGTTCCGGGCCTTGCTTTGGCATCCTGGGAATGACTCCATCTTACAGAAAAGTTCTTTGTCTGAAAAAAGTCTGAACTACCTTTCTCACCTGCCTGGTCGTTTGAATAGGTAAGGGAGAAGTTACCGTTGCACTTATAGTTCACCTTGTAACGCGAATTGAGGTCTACAGCCCATGATCCCAAGGTGTATATGTCTCCAGTAAGCGCAATGTCGAAATAGTCTCCGATCACGAAATACAGACCGAGGTCTCTCAGGAAGAATCCTCGTGAGTTCTCTTCACCAAAGGTAGGGAAGAGGATACCTGTAGCCCTGTCCGGACGTTTAGGAATGAATCCGAAAGGCAGTCCGATAGGAAGTGGAACATCCTCGATTACAGGATATGCCGGACCGAATACCGTCTTCTGTGACGGCCTGGTCATTACTTTCGCTGCAGTGAGATGCAGATAATAATGAGGGTGTTCGCAGTCACATACGGTATATTTTCCCTTTGTGATGTTTATGGACCTGTCAGGCATCATCTTGATGTTTTTTCCATGAAGTATGCCGTCCTGCTCCTGTGTCACCATATTGGTGATTCTTGCCTTCTGGGTCTCGAAGTTATAGCGGACCTCCTCCATTTCATAGCTTTTGCCTCCCTGTTCCATTACAGGCTTGCCTGTGATAACTCCGGTCGTATCCTTGGTTCCCCTTGCATAGACGGTCTGGGTGGCAAGGTCGTATTCCATATAGTCGGCAGTCAGCTTCATGTTGCCGTAGGTGACACTCACGTCTCCGTAGTAGTAGATCATCCTCTTCCCGTTGCTGAAATCTTCTATGATGGAATCTTTGGCTGTTGTGAATGCAGGAGCTTCAAGAGAACTTTTTTCAAGGAGTCTCATGGAGTCTCTGCTTGCTATCGAGTCTGCTCTGGCGATGGAATCCCTGACTGCCCTCAGTGAGTCTGATATTTCCGGAACCTTCACACTGTCAACGGTTTCTGCCCTCTCACCAAGCCTTCTGGCGCGTCTGCTCCTTCGGTCTTCCTGAGAAGAAACTGTGAATGAACAGAATACCAGCAGCATAATTGCCGCCAGTCCCCATCTGCTCAACCACATTTTCAGTTTCCCGTTATCGTATGATGACATTAATTAACTATCTATGTTATGCATTATTGCATTTTTTGCTATTTTTGCAAAATGCAAAATTAAAACTAATTTCAATTATTACCAAATTGAGATGATTATATGATGCGTAAATCATACCTATATTATATAATAACCGTTATTCTTTCTTTTTGCATGATGGCTGTATCCGTGCTGGCGAAGGACAGATCGCTCGGGCTCAGAACGGTCGTCATTGATCCCGGTCATGGGGGAAAGGACCCCGGTGGAGTCAGCAGGGACAAAAAGACCTTCGAGAAGAATCTTGTCCTGGATATATCCAAGCGTTTCGGTCAGAAGATCAAGGAGAAGTATCCGGAAGTAAAGGTCATATACACAAGGAGTTCGGATGTATATGTCACGTTGAATGAACGGGCGGCGATTGCCAACAGGAATAATGCCGATCTTTTCATTTCCATTCATACGAACGCAAACAATTCATCATCAGTCCATGGTGCGTCCGTGCATATTCTCGGACAATCAAGAGACCCCAAGCGCGACCTTTATGCAGGAAAGATGGACGTCTCACGAAGAGAGAACTCCGTGATACTTCTGGAAGATGATTATACTACTGATTATCAGGGATTTGATCCGGATTCTCCGGAATCCTTCATCTTTTTCAATCTGATGCAGAATGCTTATTACGAGCAGAGTATCCTTTTTGCGTCAAAGGTTGATGAGTATCTTCGCAAGACAGATTTTGCAGTCAGCGGCTACACCGGTATTCATCAGGATCCGTTCTGGCTTCTCTGGAAAACCGCCATGCCTGCCGTGCTGTTGGAATTAGGTTTTATTTCCAATCCGGCTGACCTGAAGGTCCTGAATTCTTCAAGCGGAAGGAATGACATTGCAGAGAAGCTCCTGGGGGCATTCTCATCATTCAAGGAAGCGTATGATGCAAGTCTGGAATCAAAAGAAGTGGCTGCACCTGTCCGTGAGGAAGTGAAGGCCGCAGATGAACAGCCGAAGGCATACTATGGTATACAGATCATGGGTCTCGGACGCCTTCTGAAGAACGGGGATCCTGCGTTGAAAGGTCTTGAAGTTCAGGCCGTCAAGTCTCCTGACAGCAAGATATATAAATATGTCACCGGCCGTTTTGCTGACAGGAAATCTGCTGAGCAGCGCATTGCGGAAGTAAAGAAATTATTCCCTGAAGCATTCCTTGTAAAAGTGGAAGGGACTTCAGTTAACAGATTAAGATAAAATCATTATTGTATGAAAGCAAGCAAGGAACTTAAGATAGGAATTTTTGTGGTCGTTGTCCTTACAGCGTCATTCTTTCTTATAAACTATCTCAGGGGAGAGGATATTCTCGACCGTGAAATCGAATTGAAAGGCAGCTATGCAGATCTGCGTGGCCTTGTTGCCTCTGCTCCTGTATATGTGAAGGGATATAAGGCGGGTGAAGTATCTGAGGTCAGATATGTCTCAGAAAAGGATTCATTCGAGGTCGTATGTTCGGTCCTTAAGGATTTCAAGGTCCCTGAGGATTCCAGGATGGTCATTTATTCAGTTGACATCATGGGTGGCAAAGGAGTAAGGATCGATTATGGAGTATCTGAGACCCCTGCAATTGACGGAAGCGAACTTCAGACAGCCTTTGAACAGGATCTTCTCGGCGGTCTAGGGGAAAGCATAGGCCCTCTTCTGGAGAAGGTTACAGGCACACTTGACAGTCTGAACGTAACTGTATCAGGTGTCAACAAGGTCCTTTCAGACAGCAATGTCGCAAGTATCGGCCGCACTCTTTCGCATCTTGAGAAGACTATGGCTGATGTCAAGGCTCTGGCTGCCGGTCTTGAGGGAAAGTCAGGAGAACTGGAGTCTTTCATAGAGAATCTTTCTTCTTTCTCAGACAAGCTGGGTGGTATAGCGGAAAAGGTGGATTCAACAATGGCTGGTGTCAATGGAGTGGTGGGCTCTCTTTCACAGGCAGACATTGACGGTCTCGTGTCTTCTTTCAAGTCTCTTCTCGACAACATAAATGATCCGGAAGGGACGGTTGGAAAATTATTGAAGAATGATTCTGTTTATAACTCTGTAGATTCACTCTTGATTGACGTAAATTCTCTTATCAATAAAATTCAGGAAAATCCGAAGAAATATCTTAAGATTTCCGTGTTCTAGCAAGCTCTGACCGATTTTTTACGATTGACTTTATTTTAGAAACATTCTAAATTGTTATCTGTATATATTATAGCGAGTTAGCTTGTTTTTGCTTTTGTAAATTATTGTAAATCAATAAATTAGAAAGTAGATCGTCTCCTGTGAAAGAAATCGGATAGTGTAAAATAAAATTAATATGCAATAGCAATTTTAATTTTTTATTACTTTTTTTTCACCATCTTTGTACTCCCGTTTGAAAAGAGCGGATTTACCCCTATTTACTCAAACCCCTGATGACAAACGAAAGGTACATATCAGTATGGAGCAACTGTCTGCATTTCATACAGCAGAACATAGAGCCCCAGCAATTCAACATCTGGTTCAGGCCCATAAAGCCTGTGTCGCTTGTTGAATCGTACCTTACTGTGGAAGTGCCTTCTGAGTTTTTCCGTGAATATCTTGAGGGAGCTTATCTGGATATCCTCAAGGCTGCCATCAAGAAGGAGCTCGGAACAGCAGCGTCATTGGTTTTTGTTGTGAAACCGGTGCAGACTCAGCCGGCATTGAAATATCCGGCCGCTCATGGTCAGGTTCCGGTCAACAAGACAATATCTGTAAATACATATACTCCGGCTGGAAATCCCGGTCCCTTTGTATATCCGGGCATTCAGCGGGTAAGTGTCAATCCGCAGCTCAATCCTGTATACAATTTCAAGAATCTTGTAGTGGGAGAGTGCAACAAGATGGGCTTCACTGCCGGAGAGAGCATATCGAATGCTCCGGGCAAGACGGCTTTCAATCCTCTTTTCCTTTTCGGCGGGCCGGGTCTTGGAAAGACGCACATCGCGCAGGCGATAGGTATCTCGATAAAGGAAAGATATCCAGAACTTGTTGTGCTTTATGTGCCTGGCAACAGGTTCAAGACTCAGTATATGGATGCAATCCAGAGAAACAAGCTTACGGATTTCCTTGCCTTCTATATGAAGATGGATGTACTGATTGTCGATGATATTCAGGATATGACAGGAACAAGCACCCAGAATGCGTTCTTCAATATCTTCAATCATCTGCATCAGTCCGGCAAGCAGCTGATCTTTACGTCTGACCGTCCGCCGGTAGAACTTGAGAACTTTGAGGAAAGACTTCTTTCGAGAATGAAGTGGGGACTTTCCGTTGAGCTTCAGAAGCCGGATTATCAGACAAGGCTTGAAATGCTTAAGGCAAGAGCCTTCAGGGAAGGAGTCAGGGATCAGGTCAGCGATGATGTGTTCACCTACCTTGCATCAAGGATCAAGTCAAACTTCCGTGAACTTGAGGGAGCGTTGATATCACTCATAGCCAATGCTACTCTTGCACATAAGGAGATTACAGTAGAACTGGCCGAGCAGATTACTGAGAAGCTTGTAGGAGAACAGCATAATGAAGTAACCATCGACAAGGTTCAGAGAGTGGTCTGCGACTATTTCAATATCACTCGTGACGAACTCCTCTCAAAGACCAGAAAGAGACAGATCGTACAGGCAAGGCAGATTGCGATGTACATGTCAAGAAGTCTGATCAACTGCTCTCTGTCGACAATCGGATCGGAAATAGGAGGTAAGGATCATGCGACAGTCCTTCATGCCTGCACTACGGTCAATGACCTGATGTCGACCGACAAGACTTTCAAGCAATATGTGACAGACATTGAGAAGATTCTGGTTCCGGTAAAACGATAATTGATATATTCCCTGCAAATAGTTAAATTTGCAGGGAAACTTTTTTATATACGACAATGAACTCAGAGAAAGTACTATCCTTTTTCAAGGAAATTACCCGTATTCCAAGGGAGTCGGGTCATGAGGAACAGATAATAGCTTACCTTCAGAAATTTGCGGCAGACCGTAATCTTTCGGAAAAGACAGACGATGCCGGCAATGTACTTATAGTCAAGGAAGCTGCTCCAGGCTACGAGGATGTGCCCGCAATAGTCCTCCAGAGCCACTCTGATATGGTTTGCGAGAAGAATGAGGGCGTCGAGCATGATTTCGCCAAGGATCCTATCAGATATGTGATTCAGGACGGCTGGATGATTGCTCCGGACACGACGCTTGGAGCGGATTGCGGCATCGGCATTGCAGCCCAGCTTGCGATTCTTGACAGCGATCTTCCGACCGGAAAGATAGAGTGTCTCTTCACTACATCCGAGGAGACCGGACTTGACGGTGCTATGGCTCTGCAGCCAGGTTTCTTCGAGGGCAAGGTGCTGCTTAACCTTGATTCAGAGGATGAAGGTGAAATCTTCGTAGGATGTGCGGGAGGAATCGATACTACGGCCGAGTTCCATCATGGATATGATGATGTGTGCGAGGATTTCGTTATGGAAGAGGTATATGTCAAGGATGCGATGGGCGGACATAGCGGAGATGATATAAATAAAGGACGTGCAAATGCAGTCCAGCTTCTCGGACGCTTCCTCTATACATGCAATGACCTTGACTGGCAGCTCGTCAGGATAGACGGAGGTAACAAACGTAACGCCATTGCGCGTGAAGCCAAGGCTGTCATCGCTGCTGAGGCTGATACTCTGGATATAATCAATGAAAGACTAGAGGATTACTATCTTCAGGTTAAGGAAGAATATGGTGCAGTGGAGAAAGATATCAAGGTCGGATGTGCTGAATATGTATCTCAGGGTGAAAAGGCTGTGGATGAGATGACTGCATGGAATCTTGTTGCTGCTCTCTGTGCATCTCCGCATGGTGTCCTTGCCATGAGTCAGGAGATCGAGAACTTTGTCGAGACCTCTACTAATCTGGCATCTGTGAAAATGACCGAACCAGGTGTGATCCGTATCGGTTCAAGCCAGAGAAGCTGTGTTACAGCTGCGCGTAGAGCTGCTGCAGATAAGATGGAGGCATGTTTTGTGCTTGCCGGAGCTGTTGTGAAACATGAGGGAGAGTACCCTGGCTGGGCACCGGCAGCAGTGTCACCTGTAAGAGACGCCTGTGTGGCCTCATATAAGAAGCTTTTCGGTGTGGAACCAAAGGTGAAGGCAATACATGCAGGTCTGGAATGCGGTCTCTTTACAGAGAAATTCCCTGGTCTGGATATGGTTTCATTCGGACCTACTCTCAGAGGCGTACACGCGCCAGGCGAGCGTCTGGACCTGGCATCGCTCGATAAGTTCACCGCTCTCCTTCTGGATGTTATAACTAATTACAGGTAGTATGGTACAGATTGCTCCTTCAATGCTTTCGGCTGACTTTCTCCATCTTGAGAAGGATGTGGAAATGGTCAATGCCTATGCGGATATCTTCCATCTTGATGTGATGGATGGCGTTTTCGTTCCTAATCTCTCGTTTGGATTTCCGGTCATCGAAGCGATTGCGTCGAAGGCTGTAAAGCCGCTTGACGTTCATCTGATGATAGTGAGTCCTGAGAAGTATGTGAAGAGGTTTGCAGAGGCCGGAGCAGACATGATATCCTTTCATCTCAATGCAACCGATGAGCCGGGGGCTGTTCTTCAGCAGATCAGACAATGCGGAGCTAAGGCTGGTCTTGTCATAAATCCGGATATACCGGTAGAATCCCTTTATCCATATCTGGATAAATGCGACTATATACTTCTGATGTCTGTATTTGCCGGATTCGGCGGTCAGAAATTCATTGAAGATACATATGACAGAATCAAGACCCTCAAGGCCGAGATCTTACGCCGGGGACTGGAAATTCCGATTGAGGTAGACGGGGGAGTGTCACCGTCAAACGCTTCGGCGCTGGCTGAGGCGGGTGCAGAGATCCTGGTGGCGGGAAGTGCCGTATTCAACGCGGATGATCCGGCGCAGGTCATTGCATCGATGAAGGCTTAGATGATGTATATCAATTCTTTGAAGGCGAATTCACAGAGTTCGCCTTCTTCGTTTTTTATAGTAAGCATACCTGAGTCATTTGTTCCGGTAATAGTACCTTTGAACTTTATCTTCCTTCCTTCTCTATTGTCGAAGAAGAAGGATTCTTCACCTTTTCTCCATAGCTGTGAGAGATATAGCTGCCTCAGTTTCTTCAGTCCTCCGTTGATGTTCAGATATCTTTTATGGTAGCCTTTGAAGATTGCCATGAATTCCTCCAGAAGAAGTCTTATATCAAAATCTGAAGTTCCTCTTGTGCAAAGAACCATTGATGTCGGGTTGGGAAGGTCAGACGGAAAGTCAGTCTGATTGACATTCAGACCTATACCGATGATGCTCCAGTCAACCTTGTCGCCTTTCAATGCATTCTCTATAAGTATTCCGCAGATTTTCATGTCACCGACATATATATCGTTGGGCCACTTGATCTTTGCTTCTATTCCGTAAGACGACAGAAGGTCTGTTATAGAAAGCGAGGCAATGGCAGATAAAGCTATCTGATCGCAGATGTCGATGCCCGGATTCTTCAGGACAATGCTGAAGGTAAGGTTGTCGCCTGATGCCGAAGACCATGCGTTACCCTGCTGCCCGCGTCCGTCTGTCTGTGTCACTGCTGACAGAACTGACAAATTGTCAAGTGCTGAAATCTGCCTTCTGGCCTCTTTATTGGTCGAATCAGTGCTGTCAAGCCATATAATGTCAGTCTTGTTTCCCATTGGTTCGGATTTTGATTATATTTGCATGATATTACAAAATTAATAATTTTCTAAGAATGGACAAAAAAGCACTGAAGGTCATTGCGGATGCGATGCTCGAAAAGAAAGGACAGGATGTTGTATCGCTTGACCTTAAGCCAATAGGAACAGCAATTTCAGATTATTTCATAGTATGTAACGCAGATTCTACGCCGAACGTTGTAGCAATCGCCGACAATATCGAGGAGCGTATGATAGAAAAATGCGGCAGGAAGGTTATCCGTACCCAGGGTAAGGAAAATGCATTCTGGGTTATTATGGATTATGGCGATATCGTGGTTCATGTGTTCCAGACCCCTTACAGGTCTTTCTACAGGCTCGAGGACCTTTGGGCTGATGCAGAAAAGACCGTATATGAAGACTAATCATTTTTGAAACATGGCAGAGAATCAGAATAATGACGCTCCTCGCAGGAGGCGTCCTATAAAGTTGACTTTCAACATCAGCTGGATATATATCATTCTGATGATAGGCATCGCATGGATGTTCTTCAATCAGGATGGTGCGAATCCTCAGAAAGAAGAATGGGCGGAAGTCCAGAAACAGTGGCTTGACGGAGATATAAAGGAAGTGGTCTTCATAAGGAATGAATTTGAAGGTCACGTGACCATAAAGCCTGACAGGCTTGAGAAATTTGAGGAAAGCTTCGGTGGAAAGGTGCCGAAGAAGTCTCCTCATTTCATTTTTCTTGTGTCAGGAAGTTTCAATGCGGAGGAAATGTTCGGTGAACTTAATGCCCAGCTTCCTGAAAACGAACGTGTAAAGGTAGTGATTGAGAATCAGGAGAATTTCTGGGGCATTCTGGAATGGCTGATCTTCCCGATTCTTCTCATTGTGATGTGGATGTTCATGTTCAGAGGAATGAACCGTAATATAGGAGGCGGTCCCGGTGGTCCTGGCGGAATATTCAATGTAGGCAAATCTACCGGTAAGCTTGCAGAGAAAGACAGCATAAAGGTTACATTCAAGGATGTAGCCGGTCTTTATGGAGCAAAGGACGAGGTCATGGAGATTGTAGACTTCCTGAAGAATCCAGGAAAATATACAGCCCTTGGAGGCAAGATACCTAAGGGAGCTCTTCTTGTAGGCCCTCCGGGCACAGGAAAGACACTCCTTGCAAAAGCAGTTGCAGGTGAAGCAAATGTTCCTTTCTTCTCGATTTCGGGTTCTGACTTTGTGGAGATGTTTGTCGGAGTGGGTGCATCAAGAGTGCGTGACCTCTTCCGTCAGGCAAAGGAGAAGGCTCCGTGCATCGTGTTCATCGACGAGATCGATGCTGTCGGACGCGCAAGAAGCAAGAATGGAGGTTTTTCATCCAATGATGAGCGCGAAAACACTCTGAACCAGCTTCTTACGGAGATGGATGGATTCGGCTCGAACTCAGGAGTCATCATTCTTGCGGCGACAAACCGTGCCGATATACTTGATAAGGCACTTATGAGGGCAGGTCGTTTCGACAGACAGATACATGTGGAACTTCCGGATCTGAAGGAAAGGGAAGAGATATTCCAGGTACACCTCAGGGGACTCAAGCTTGCTGATGATTTTGATCTCGAGTTCCTCGCAAAGCATACTCCTGGCTTCTCAGGAGCAGATATAGCCAATGTCTGCAACGAGGCGGCTCTGACAGCGGCGCGGCACAACAAGAGTGCGATCGACAAGCAGGACTTCCTTGATGCGGTGGATAGAATAATAGGAGGTCTCGAGAGAAAGACCAAGATAATCACTCCTGAAGAGAAGAGGTCCATTGCTCATCATGAAGCCGGACATGCGACCGTAAGCTGGCTTCTGCCGCATGCCAATCCTCTTTTCAAGGTGACGATCGTTCCGCGCGGACAGGCTCTCGGTGCTGCGTGGTATCTTCCTGAAGAGCGTCAGCTTGTGACCAGGGAACAGCTCATTGACGAAATGTGTTCACTCATCGGCGGAAGAGTTGCGGAGGAAATGATTACAGGCCAGCCTTCAACAGGAGCACTGAATGACCTTGAGCGTCTTACAAAGATGGCATATGGCATGGTTACATATTACGGTATGAGTGACAAGGTTGGAAATCTTTCGTTCTATGACTCTACCGGAGCACGTGGATATGAGCTTACCAAACCATATAGTGAGAAGACAGCCGAGCTGATCGATAAGGAAGTGAAGGATCTTGTCCAGATGATTCACGACAGGACTCTGAAGATCCTTACTGATAATAAGGAAGGATTTTTAGCCTTGGCTGCTATTTTATTGGAGAAAGAGGTTATATTTGCAGAAGATTTGGAGAACATCTTCGGAAAGAGGGCGGGAGCGCGGAAGGAGGAAGAAGAGGTCTCGGAGGAATAATCTCTAACCTTTGATTACTTTATGAACAATTTTGTAAAGCGTACATTATCAGGAGTAGGGTTTGTCGCTGTAATGCTGGCAGCCCTTCTCCTGAATAAGTATATATTCGGTACGGTGATGACAATTTCCCTGATTGTCATGATGAAGGAGTTCCTGAAGATGACGTGCGGTAAGAATTACTGGTTCTCACAGATTCTTTCCATTCTGGCAGGTACGACCCTGTTTGTGTTAGTATTCCTTTATAAAGGATTCAATTTTCCCGGCAGGCTGGTCATTCTTGCATTCATTCCTATCTTCATACTGATGATCAATTCCTTGTATGTCAAGGATAAAACCCGTTTTGACAAATTCTCAAATCTCTATACAGCCGTTCTTTACATAGCAGTGCCTTGGTCGTTGCTGAATTTTGCAGTATTTAATGGTGAGGGTACATTCAGCGGAATTCTCCTGCTTTCTTTCTTCATCATAATCTGGGGATCGGATGTAGGCGCATATATATTCGGAATCACTCTCGGCCAGAAATACGGCAAGAAGCTTTTCCCTTCAATATCTCCGAAGAAATCATGGATCGGTTTCTGGGGTGGAATGGCAATGTCAGTTGCCCTTGCAATCGGTCTGCATTATCTGGGGCTCATGCCATTCAAACTGCTGCATTGCATAGCCATAGCTGTCCTGCTTGATGTAACAGGAGTATATGGTGATCTCATTGAGTCACAATGGAAGCGGCATTACGAAGTGAAGGATTCCGGAAATATCATCCCGGGACATGGAGGTCTGCTCGACAGATTCGACAGTGCATTGATTGCAATCCCGATCGGTATAATCTACCTGGTACTGTGGAATGTCCTATTTGTCTAATTGACAAATAATTTGTAAATTTGCAACCGCATCTTTGTGCCATCAGACACGATGATGCGGTTGATATTTGAAAACCGTTTGAAATGATTATACATAAAGACTGCTACAGTACGATTTTTAAGGTTTGGCTTGTGGGGGCGATCTGCGTTTTCCTCATTCTCAAATTTATTCCTTGGACTTTTGTTGCATATCCGTTGTGTACATTGCCTTTGTCTGTCATGGGTTTTGTGCTTTTCTTCTTCCGTGTACCGGACAGGAAGAAAGTGGGAGGCGAGGAAGCTGTTACTTCCGTTGCAGACGGAAAGGTCGTTGTCATTGAGAAGGTCTACGAACCGGAATATCTCAAGTGTGAATGTATGCAGGTGTCTGTATATATGGATTTCTTTAATGTACATGTCAATTTCTGGCCTATCAGCGGAGAAGTGACATATTATAAGTATCATCCCGGCAAATATTTTCTGGCATACCTGCCAAAGGCATCAGAACTGAATGAACATTCCTCTATAGGAATCAAGGGAGCGCATGGCGAGGTTTTCTTCAAGCAGCTTGCCGGTACTTTCGCCAGAAGAATCGTATGTTATGCAAAACCTGGAAATATAGAAAATAAAGGTGACCAGTGCGGTATAATCAAATTCGGCTCCAGAATAGATATGTATCTTCCCCTTGATGCAGATATCAAGGTTTCTCTCGGAGAACATGTCAAAGCAAGTGAAACAATAATAGCTGAACTTCGTTAATTTATGGAAGAGCAACTTATATATATAATAATGCTGATCTCCATTGGCATGTCTGCCTTGTGTTCAACATTGGAGGCAACCCTGTTGTCGACTCCGCTATCATATATCACAGGATTGGAGGAGCAGGGAGTCAAAGGAGCAAAACGCCTTAAACGTCTTAAACAGAATTCGGACAGGCCGATTTCTGCAATACTTTGTCTCAATACAATAGCCAATACTGTAGGAGCCTCAATTGTCGGTTCACTCGTTTATGAGGTATATGGAGATGCTCTGGTAGGAATCTTTTCGACTATCTTCACTCTGGCGATCCTCATTTTTTCCGAAATCATACCTAAGACAATAGGTACAAGCTATTGGAGATCGCTGGCATTGCCGGCATCGGTGATAATCAATGCGATGATCTTCATTTCATTCCCTCTTGTGTGGGTGCTGGAGAAGATGCAGAGGCTGATATCATCACGATCTACCCAGGTGAGCGTAAGCCGCGAGGATATTTCAGCAATGGTCAGTGTGGCTACAGAGGAAGATGTCATCGAGAAGGAAGAGAAGAAGATGATACAGAATCTTCTCAAGCTTGATGAGGTTACAGCCCATGAAATCATGACTCCAAGTGCTGTGGTAGAGATGGCTGAAGCCGATATGACCATCAGGGAGTTCTACGAAAGTGACAATACGCACTCACGTATCCTTGTGTATGATCCTGACAACGATGAGTATGTCATGGGTTATGTACTCCGTCAGACAGTACTTGAAAAAATGGCTGAGGATCGCTTTGATATGCCATTGAAGGATATCATAAGACCTATTCTTACATTCTCCGAGGAGGATTCTGTCAGTGATATATGGGAAAAGCTTCTTGAGAAGAAAGAGCATATTTCCGTTATAATCGACGAATACGGATCAATGCGAGGAATCGTGACTATGGAGGATGTCATTGAAACAATGCTCGGTCAGGAAATCGTCGATGAAACTGATGAGGTTGTGGATATGCAGGAATATGCCAAGGAACAGTGGGAGAAAGCCCAGAAGGATATGATTAAGGCTGAGTAATTTACTCAACCTTTTCTTTTTCAATCATTTCCAGCAGTCTGTCGATTGCTTCAGTTTCAGGAACATGCCTCAGTAACGGTGTCTTACCCTTGTATATGGAAACCTTCCCGTTACCTTCACCTACATACCCCCAGTCGGCATCTGCCATTTCTCCCGGACCGTTTACAATGCATCCCATAACAGCGATGACCATTCCCTTGAGATGAGCAGTGCGCCGCTTGACTTCATTGAACGTGCTTTCGAGGTTATACATTGTACGTCCGCATCCCGGGCATGCAATATATTCAGGCCTGTAGAATCTTCGGCGTGCTGCCTGCAGGAGTTCATCAGTCAGATAGGCTGCAAACTCAGTTCCGTCAAGCGACACTTCTTTGCCTTCCTCGCCGACAAAGCTTCCTCTAAGTTCGACGTTGTCCAATTCTCTGTCCAGCAGTCTTTTGCCGAAGTCGCATGCAAAGTCAAGCAGAAGCCTTTCCTTTGATGGGGAACAATATGTGGCAACAGCATTCCTGCCTTCGATATTCAGTGAGACCAGAGTGGAGTGGAGTTTATGATCATATCTGTCGGCAAGGTATTGAGCGACAGGAATTTCGTTTTCAGGATCTTCTGTCAGGGACACTCTTATTGTATTGCCTATGCCTTCGGCAAGAAGGGCGGAAATTCCTACAGCAGACTTGATTCGTCCGGCATCCCCGTTTCCTGCCTCTGTGACACCGAGGTGAAGAGGGAAGACTACACCTTTTTCCTGCATTGCCTTTGCCAGAAGCCTGTATGCCTCTACCATTACAATCGTATTGCTGGCTTTCAATGACACGACTACATTGTAGAAATCGTTTTCGATACACATATCCAGCCATTCCATCACGGCTTCCTTCATTGCAAGGGGAGTGTTGCCGTAAAGGTTGGTTATTCTTTCTCCCAGTGAACCATGATTCAGTCCGATTCTAACTGCAGTGCTATTGGTCTTGCAGACCTTTACCAGTTCTGCAAACATCTCCTGTGCCTTTTCGTGGTCCTTATGAAAGTTTCCCGGATTTATACGCACCTTCTCCACGATCTGAGCAGCTGCCAAGGCTATTTCTGCCGAGAAATGCACATCAGCAACCAACGGAACATCAATGCCTTCCTCGAGCAGTCTGGCCTTTATCTCTCTTAGTGATTCGACCTGAGCCATTGACGGAACGGTAAGCCTGATCATCTGTGCGCCAGCCTTTGCAAGCCTGATACATTGTGATACCGAGGCTTCCACATCAGAAGTATGAGTATTGCACATTGTCTGAACGACAATCGGGCTTCCGCTTCCTATCTTAAGGTCAGCGATCTGTGCCTGTATAGTTTCCATATACTATTTCCTTAGCTTCCTTCTTTAACTGTGCCTTTGTCTTTCCGGTTCTTTTGGTAATCTGGAAATGTACGCCCGCAGATATCACGATATTTGACGGGTAGGCGTATCTGTAATAATAATTGCTGTAAGTGTTCGGATCGTAAAGCGATGAAAGAGAGTGCTTGTACATAGCCGTGATATGGATTTCAAGCGGATCGAAGACAAGTCCGAATCCAAGTCCTCCCTTGATACCATAATCAAATCTTCTGTCTGTTTCCAGAAAGGAATGTTCAACAGCTGCATACTCCTTGTTCAGATATTCTCCTCCGTATGGAAATCTCTGAATCTTAAGTCTATAGCCGGCGTAGAATCCGATATTGGCAATTATCTTCATCTTCCAGAAATCAAAATGCAGATGTGAAAGCACAGGCATCTCGACTACGTCATATATCGCCCTGTCAGCGCCTTCAATCGTATTCGGACGTTTGTCCGGATCATCCTTGTCATATTCGAACTGATATCCTTCCTTGCCGTACATGAGTCCTATCTGGAATCCGAAGAACGGCATATATCCGAACATCTTTCCGTATCTGGTATATGTTACTCCGAAGTTTACAGGAAGAATCAGCATGTCCTGCTTGTATTTTGGATTCCACATGACCTGGCTGAGACCGACACCATATTGCACACCGACCATACTGTAGTCATTTATGGTCACCTTCTTCCTGATGTCGAGTGAATCAAGAAATTCATTTGTAAGTGTGTCTGAAATTGCAATCTCTACGTTTATCGTATCTTTCTTTGCTTCTTGTGCGGATATCAGCGAACAAAAGGCAAAGAAAAACAATATTATTGCGGATGATCTCTTCATAATCAATTATTTGAACATTTCTGCCACGTCGATGTCCTGCTCAAGTTCAGTCATCTCCGGAATATCGATCAGGATTTCTCCGTCTTCAAGCTTGTAGAACAGCACCTTTTCAGGCTGCTTGTGCTCAAGGACATTACCTGTGTCCACGAGACCGTTTCTGTTCAGGTCTTCTGTTATTCTGATCGAGTATTTTCCGGCTTTCAGATAAGGAAAGAGCAGTGTCTCATCCTTTTCTATGATATAGGACCTCAATACATTTGCTCTCTTCTCATCAAGCAGATCTACAATATATTTGTTCTTCACATTATTCATATTCAGCATCATTGTGCTGAGCTTGTCATCTTTCGGAAGTGATACCTTGATCTCTGTACTGTCATTATAGAAGCCGTTGATGTCGCGGAATTTTCTATGAGGTACCTTCAGTATATATTCATAACCTACCTGCAGCTTTTCAGAAGGTGTTATTATATATTTCCTCAGATTGAGCGAATCCTGCTTTACTGTATATTTTCCCTTGCTTTCCTGCTGGCGAGGGTTGATGTACCTGAAGCTGAGCGAGTCGAATGCAGTCTCGACCAGAGGGTATTTGAATTCCAGAACAAATCCGTACTGTTCGATCTTTTCGGCCTTTGCATCAACGGTGAATACAGCTGTCGTGTCTTCCTTCTTGATATCCTTACGCGCAGTCTTTGCTGCAAGAGCCTTCTTCGGTTTCGGAAGCTTGATTTCCTCGGTGAAACTGTTGAGCAATCCCAGAGTGTCGGTCTTCATGTATTTTACATTCAGGAAGAGTGTATCCGGCTGCGGCTTAGGATCATTCACCCAGATTTCAAGACTGTCCTGCTGGAGGTTGAACTGAGTAATCAGCTTGTCTGCCGGCACGCCCTTGATCCATATCGAATCAATCTGCGCATACGGAGCCATGAAAGTAATGTAGGCAGTTCTCTCTCCGACTCTTTCCTTGTTGACAATCAGCTGTTTGCTCGGTTTTTCCCTGAAGACATTGAGTTCGTATTCCGTATTTCTTGCAAGACAGCATAGCGTGTCCTTCATGTCATATTTCTGGAGCTCCGGCAATGTGTCAACTATTTTCGTTATCGGTCTGAAAGCCGAATCTACGAACGCAATCTTCTCTGTTTCAGGTTCGTAGATATTGTTGTTGTTTTCATCTATAATAGCATACAGCCTGTATACTGTATCCTGAATATTTCTCAGGCAGAAGAATCCCCAATCATCAGTCTTTACGGCAGCGTCAGGGCGATGAAGGAATACAGCCGAGTCAGCGTGGTCCTTGTAAAGCATGACAGTAGCGCCTTTTATAGGCTTGAGTGTGTTGCAGTCCTGAACTATACCTGTCACCATCATCGAGTCAATTGTGCTGCCGGTCGAGAATACAAGAGTATAGCCGGGGAACATATTGCCTTCATTGTTGTCGGCAATGGCATTGGTTAAATCCAGAGTATATGTCTTGTTGCTGTCGAGATCTTCTTCGAAATATACGACTACGCTTTTGTTCTTCAGTTTGAACTTGGGTGCCTTTTCCTGTGGTGGAGAAAGAAAGAGGCTCTTCGGGTCCTTTACTGTCACATATTCGTTGAATCCGATTTCAATCTTTGCTTTGTGTACAGGTACGTTTGTCTGACCTTCCAGAGGATACAGTTTTGTAATCAGCGGAGGTATCGTGTCTTTTGGACCACCGCTTGGGGGAGTGGTCGTGTTGGCACACGAATGAGAAAATATCGTGGCACCCAATATCAACGCCACTGGTATGGCAGGCAGCAGATTGCTGAGCTTTTTCTTCATATTATAATTCTGTCTTTGCAACTGTTTCAATTCCATCAATACTCTTAAGCTTCCCGATCAGACTTTCGAGGTCTTTTATGTCATGGACGTACAGGTCTATATGGCCGTCGAAGATTCCGTCTTCTGCTCCAAGGTTTATTCGTCTTATGTTTGTGTTCAGCCTGGACGTAAGCATCGCTATATCATTTATCATACCGATTCTGTCTGTTCCTTTGATCGAGACTCTTGCCAGATAGAGGTTATTGGTGTTTGATGCCTTGTCCCATTTTACGGTCACTATCTTGTCTCCGAACTTTGCCGCAAGGTTGTTTGCATTGCTGCAGGTTCTTGTGTGCACCGTTATTGTGCCGTCGGAAGACTTGAATCCGACAACGCTTTCTCCCATAATCGGGGTACAGCAGGAAGCAAGTATGTATTTCTGCTTTTCTTCAGAGTTTGATATGACGAAATATGATTCCCTGTTGATGCCGTAATATTTCCTGAGCTTGTTTTCGAGACCCTCAAGTATTATTGCACTGCAACCTATCCTGAAATACAGCTCTTCAGGTTTTGTGTCAAATATATCGTATTCTTCCATCAGGAAGTTGATGGTCTTGTCGGTAAGCTTTCTTCCGATGTTGGCCAGGCTCTTTATCAGCATTTCCTTACCTGCCTTGATATAGGTCTGGCGTTCGCTCTTTACCTGATCAAGGATGGCTCTTCGTGCTCTTGATGTCTTGACAAACTGGAGCCATTCCTTCTTCGGCTTCTCGTTCTCTGCTGTTATTATCTCAATCTGGTCACCTGTCTTCAGTACATACGATAGAGGGACAAGTCGCAGATTTGCCTTTGCGGCGATAGCTTTGTTACCTATCTGGCTGTGAATCGAATATGCGAAATCCAAGGCTGTCGCGCCTTTTTCGATACTTTTCTGTTCGCCTTTCGGAGTGAATACAAAGATATCGGTCTTGATCAGGTCATTATGGATCATGTCCAGAAGATCAAGGGCATTGATGTCCGGATTGACAAGTATTTCCTTGACTCTCGCAATCCATTTGTCCATTTCGCTTTCACCCTCTTCCGCGAATCCATCTTTCTTGTAGGCCCAATGTGCAGCGATACCTTTCTCTGCGATGTCGTTCATTCTGTGTGAACGTATCTGCACTTCTATCCAGATACCGGTGTTGCTCATCAGTGTACAGTGAAGAGCTTCGTATCCGTTGTTTTTTGGATAGTTTACCCAATCCCTGACCCTGTCTGCCTTATATTTGTAAAGGCCTGTTATGATCGAAAATATATGATAACACTGGTCCCTTTCAGTTTCTTTCATTTCCGGATCAGGTTCAAAGATGATTCTTACAGCATATAAATCGTATATCTGTTCGAAAGGTATGCCTTTGTTTGTCATCTTGTTCCAGATTGAATAAGGTGTCTTCACCCTTTTCTTGATCTGATAAGTGAATCCGGCAGCTTTAAGAGCTTCGTTGATCGGGGCAATGAAGTCATTGATTTCCTTGTCCTTGTCGCTTATGTTCCGGTTGATCTTGGCAGTAATGTCGTGGAATGCTTCCGGTTCCTTGTATCTGAGCCATATGTCTTCCATCTCTGATTTCACACCGTACAGACCGAGCCTGTGGGCCAGAGGAATGAATACGTACATTGTTTCGCTGAGGATCTTGTCTCTTTTGTGTTCCGGCATGAATTCGATTGTCCTGCAGTTGTGCAGACGGTCTGCGAGCTTGATGAGAACGACCCTTACGTCATCGTTGAGGGTAAGAAGTATTCGCTTGAAATTTTCTGCCTGCATGCTCTTCTGCTCTGCCTTGTCCTCATTGTCGAGCACGGTCTTGATTTTGGTCAGGCCGTCCACAAGGGTTGCAACCTTGTCTCCAAAAAGACTTCTCAGATCATCGACAGTATAGGCAGTGTCTTCAACGACGTCATGAAGCAGGGCTGCCACTATCGATTTATAGCCGAGACCGATGTTGCTGACAACGATTTTTGCCACGGCGATAGGGTGGAGGATGTATGGCTCTCCGGAACGGCGCCTGACTCCTTTATGTGCTTCATTCGCGAAATCGAAAGCCTTCTGTATCACCTCGAGCTCTGCAGGATCGCTGCATCTTCTGCGTGCAGCTTCCTTCAGATCGGCATAGTCTCTTGCTATTACCTCATAGTCTTTTGTGGTGAATTCCGAAATCTTACCCATATCAATTCTCAATATTATAATTATCAACGTTCTGGAATGCGTAGGACAGCTCCGATCCCATAAGGATTATGTACCATCCTATATTTATCCAAGCCATAAAGAGCGGTACTGCCGCAAAAACTCCGTATATGGCATTAAGTCGTGTTACGAACACCTGTGTTTCAAGATACATATAGTTTACGACTGTGAAAGCTATCGCTGCGAAAAGGGCAGCCCTGAATGCGTTGCTGTAGCTTACTGTCGCATTAGGTATGAACTTATACATTGCAGAGAATGTGAATGTAGCCACAACGGCGAACAATGTCCATGACAGCAGGGTCTTGAATATGCCGAATGTCTCCGGATCCAGACCGATCGACTCAAGCAGGTGTGAGTACATGATTGTGCCTGAGAAGAACACCAGGATGATGAATGGTGCGATGATGAGCATGGCGAGTATGTATGACAGTCTCTTGAAGATGTTCCGCGACTTCTGTACCCTCCAGACGTTATTGAATACTCTTTCCACCGAAAGCATCATCCAGACCACGATCCATACGAAGAGCAGTCCGCTTATCAGTCCCATGCCGCCTCCCAGCGAGGTGTTGATTATGTTGTTGGCAGCTCCAAGGATGATGTCGATTGTCTGCTGGCTGTTTTCGAAATAATTGTATAGGAAATCTTCCAGTTTGTCTCCCAGTCCGAGACCTCCGGTTACAGCAAAAACGATGGCAATGAAAGGAACGACTGACATTGTGCTGAAATAGCTCAATGCAACAGCCTGAAATCCGATCTTTTCTGTCGAGAAGGTCTTGATCGTGATGATCAGTACCTTCATATTCTTGATGAATCTGGCTTTTGCTTTGGAGAGTTCCTCCATTTCAAGACCCCAGATGTCATCACGCAGAAAGTTCTTCAACTTGTAAGTCTTTTTAACAATCCTTTTCATTATCCAAGTTTTTTCATAAATCGTTCAGGGTCAATGATGAAGCGCTCGTGGGTGCCTTCACCTAAAACTCCGTCGGAATCACTGACGCTCACCTTGAATGTCAGTCTTCTTCCTTCAACTTCCAGAAGTTCGGCTACAGAAACAACTTCAGTTCCGGTCTTGCACGCTCTCAGATGTGAGATCTCTACCTTAGTCCCTACAGTCTGATGTCCGGCAGCTGCAGCTGATTCATAGGCCGTCTTCTCCATAAGGCAGATCATGGCCGGTGTAGCATAAACCGGGAGTCCTCCGGAGCCGATATGCTCTGCGGTATCCATCTCATTGACGATGTAGCTCAATGTATATTTGTCTCCTGCCTTCATCTTTCTTAAAATAATGTCGGTTCTTCTTCTGTTGCTGCTGCAGTGTCCGTCATTCCGGTCATTGAACGGAAGCGGGCTTCGTCTATAATCTCTATTCCAAGTGATTCTGCCTTCCTGATCTTCTCTGGTCCCGGTTTTTCTCCTGCAAGGAGATACGAGGTCTTTCCGCTTATGCTTCCGCTGTTTTTGCCTCCGTGGGCTACAATCAGAGCCTTCATTTCATCCCTCGAAATGCTGAAATTGCCGGAAATCACGATGATCTTGCCTTTCAAAGTCTCGGACAGAGCCTGTGGGGCCTCTTCCGTCTCGAACTGCAGACCGGCTGCCTTCAGCCTTGCAATCGTGTCCAGATTCATTTCATCCTTGAAATACCTGACTATGCTCTCTGCAATGACATCCCCGACGTCATCCACTTCCAATAGAGTCTCCAGACTCGCATTTTCTATCTTATCTATGCTGCCGAAATGTCTGGCAATGGATTTTGCCGTCGTTTCGCCCACATACCTGATACCCAAAGCATATAGAACCCTTTCGAAAGGCACTTTCCTGGACTCATCGATGCTTTTAAGGAAACGTTCCGCTGACCTTTCCTTCCATCCTTCAAGAGTAAGGAGATGTTCCTTTGTCAGTTCATAGAAATCAGCGATGTTCCATACTAGGGCACGATTGTACAGCTGCTCGACTGTCGCGTCACCTGCAATAATGTTCATGGCTTTCCTGCTGAGGAAATGTACGAGCTTCGCCTGGATCTGTGTAGGGCAGCCGTCGCTGTTAGGACAGAATGACTTTGCCTCAGCCTCGTCCTTGACCAGTCTTGTACCGCAGTCCGGGCAGCATTCCGGAAATACCGGCCTGGTCACGTCACTGCTACGTTGGCTGAGTTCAACGCCGGTGATCTTCGGTATGATTTCTCCGCCTTTCTCCACATATACGTAATCGCCTATATGGATGTCGAGAAGCTGCATCTGTTCCGCATTATGAAGTGATGCTCTCTTGACGACGGTGCCGCTCAGCTGAACCGGCTCCAGATTTGCGACCGGAGTGACTGCACCTGTCCTTCCCACCTGGTAATCGATTGAAAGCAGCTTTGTCAGCGCCTGTTCCGCCTTGAATTTATATGCGACAGCCCAGCGTGGGAACTTTGCCGTGTAGCCCAGCTCTTCCTGATATGGAAGCTCATTAACCTTGATGACAATACCGTCAGTTGCGAACGGAAGGTTCTTTCTTTCTGTGTCCCAGTACTTTATGAATGTCTCAATATCCTCTGTTCCAGAGCAGATCATCCTCTTGTCCGAGACAGGAAGTCCCCAATGTGCAGCTGCCTTCAATGCTTCGTCGTGGGTTGTGAAAGGAAGATTCTCCCCAAGCATATGGTAAAGGGTGCATTCAAGACCTCTGTTTGCAACCATTCCGCTGTCGATCAGTTTCAGTGATCCGGAAGCAGCATTGCGTGGATTGGCAAAAGGCTGTTCTTCATCTTTCAGACGCTCTTCGTTGAGCCTGTCAAAAGCAGCCCACGGCATGTAGATTTCGCCTCTGATCTCGAATTCTTCCGGCCAGGGACCATTCGTGAGTACCTGAGGAATATTACTGATATGCTTTACGTTCCTTGTCACATCGTCACCTACTGTTCCGTCTCCGCGTGTCAAGGCTCTGAACAACTTTCCTTTCCTGTATGTCAGGCAGATCGCAGTGCCGTCGAATTTAAGTTCGCAGCTGAAGGTGAATGAGTTGCCGATGCCTTTTTCTGCTCTTTCTGCAAATGCCTCCACTTCGCTGATGTCGTAAGTGTTGCCGAGGGAAAGCATCGGGTAGCGGTGCGGATACTGCTCGAACTCCTTGCCGTTTTCCTGAACCTTTCCGTTTGTTCTGAGCAGGTCGCTTCCTACCTTCTGAGTGGGGGAGTCCGGAGCGGCAAACTCAGGATACTCTTTTTCAAGTGCTTCCAGCTCTTTCAGAAGCATATCGAACTCATAGTCCGAAAGTGTCGGAGAGTTCTCCACATAGTACCTCCTGTTGGCATCGTTCAGTATGCCTGTGAGCTCGTTTATCCTGATATTTGCCTGCGTTTTTTCCATAACAAAAATAATCTACAAATTTACATAAATCATTTGATATGTGCAATATGCTTTCCCAGGTGTCTGCGGGGAAATAAAATCTTGTGTTTTATCCGAAAAAATGATAAATTTGCGGCGCAAATTGAAAATCGTTTAACAATTTAATATTTATTTTATTATGAAAGACGCAGTTATCATCCTTTGTGGTGGCGGTCCCGCTCCGGGAATGAACTCAGTATCAATGAGTGTTGCAAAGACATTCCTTTCCAAGGGTTACAGAGTAATCGGTCTCCATGGCGGTTATTCAGGACTTTTCAGCAAGAATGCACGCACTGAAGACCTTACTTTCTTCATTGCTGACCGTTACTTCAACAGAGGTGGTTCTTATCTTGAAATGAGCCGTTTCAAACCAACTGACAAGGATTTCGAAGAGAACTTCAACCTTGACCTTTTCAAGGACAACAACATCAAGCTCCTCGTAACAATCGGTGGTGACGACACTGCTTCAACTGCTAACCGTATCTCAAAGTTCCTCGCAGCAAAGGGATATCCTATCGCAAACATTCACTGTCCTAAGACAATCGATAACGACCTTCCGCTTCCTGCAAATGCTCCTACATTCGGCTACAACTCAGCTAAGGACGAGGGTGCTCACCTTGCACGCACCGTATATGAGGATGCACGTACTTCAGGAAACTGGCTTATCATCTCAGCAATGGGCCGTACCTGCGGTTCACTCGCACTCGGAATCGGTGAGGCTACTCATTGCCCTATGACCATCATCCCTGAGATGTTCGACAAGACTCAGATCAACCTCGACAAGGTTGTGAAGCTTGCCATCTCAGCTATCCTCAAGAGAAAGATCATGGGCGTAAACTATGGTACAATCATCGCAGCTGAAGGCGTTTTCCATGATGAGGGAATCATCGACGGTCTCGTAAACTCAGGTCTCAACATCACTTATGATGATCACGGTCATCCTGAGCTCGGCAAGATTTCAAAGGCAGGCCTTTTCAACGACCTTCTCGAGATCGAATTCAAGAAGCTCGGCCTCAAGGTTAAGAGCCGTCCGGTAGAGATCGGTTACGACGTACGTTGCCAGGATCCTATCGCATACGACGTGACTTACTGTACTGAGCTCGCAATGGGTGCTTACCAGCTCTTCAGCGAGGGCAAGACCGGATGTATGGTCTACGTTGACTCATACGGCAACGTTTCTCCACTCTATCTTGCTGACCTTCAGGACCCTACAACCGGCAAGATCCCGCCACGCGTAGTTGACATCAACTCAGGTACAGCTCAGAACTACTACAACTACATCGCTCACTACGTGACCGAGGCTGACTACGACGCAGTCCGCGCCCTCGGCATCGAGAACCCTGAAGCCTTCGACTTCAAGAAGATTCTGGAGTGGTAATTCCATAACCCGACCTGATCGGGCATCCGGTGCAAAAACATAGCGAAACTGCTCGCTGTACCCACAAATTTCAGGGTATCGCGAGCAGTTTTCCTATAAAAATGCGCTTAGTAGTATTCAGGTGTGGTGGAGTTGCAAAACAATGATATTTTCTGATAACAGCCGCGGATATTTCGGTAGTCCGAAAAAGTAAGTATCTTTGCTTTGATTAATTTATCATATGACAGATAACAAGGTTATAATTTATACGGCAAATGATGGTAAGACCAGAATTGACGTAAAGCTTGAAGAGGAGACCCTATGGCTTACTCAAGCTCAGATGTGTGAACTTTACCAGACGAGCAAATCAAATGTAAGTGAGCATATCAAGCATATTTTTGAGGAAGGGGAACTTGATAGAGAAGCAGTTGTTCGGAATTTCCGAACAACTGCTTCTGATGGGAAAGAGTACATTGTATCTCACTATAATCTTGATATGATAATCGCTCTCGGCTATCGTGTTCGCTCCATCATAGCAACCAGATTCCGGCAGTGGGCGACTGAACGTCTTAAAGAATATATAGTTAAAGGCTTTACCCTTGATGATGACCGACTGAAAAAGTTAGGTGGCGGAAGCTATTGGAAGGAACTTTTAGAACGTATCAGGGACATCCGTGCCTCCGAGAAGGTACTATATCGTCAGGTACTTGAAATATACGCAACAAGTATTGACTACGACCCAAGAGCACAGGTTTCACAGGACTTCTTCAAGAAGGTGCAGAACAAGATTCACTATGCGATTCATGGTCACACGGCAGCTGAATTGATTGTAGAACGTGCTGACGCTGAGAAGGATTTCATGGGTTTGATGACCTTCAAGGGTAACCATCCCACTTTGCTTGAAGCCAAGACTGCAAAGAACTATCTTGATGAAAAAGAATTACGGGCTATGGGACAGCTCGTGTCCGGATATCTGGACTTTGCTGAACGACAGGCGGAACGCGAACAGGTCATGACAATGAATGACTGGGCTGCGTATCTGGATAGAATCCTGACGATGTCCGGTGAACAATTGCTTGAAGGCGCTGGTTCCGTGACACATGAAAAGGCAATGGAGCACGTAACAACAGAATATCGCAAATATAAGCAGCGCACTATTAGTGACGTGGAACGCGATTACTTAAATTCTATTAAATCCATTGAGGATTCGATTAAGTAAAACAATAATTCAGGTAACTGATACATCTACGAGAATTGAAAAAGGGCTGCCAAATGTACACGGCTACCCTTTTATATGATTCCAGCATTTCGCTAATGAGCAAATAAGCGAAGTGTGGCTTATGCCTCTACTTGACACTCAATAGATTAAGATAAATAACGAGTGGTTTAAATCTACACTTTACTTATCAAAACTATCCTGAAGATATTTGTACATTTTTTCCCCATGTTCTCTTATTGATTGCTTTGTCCATCCGTTAGGGTAATCCTTGTGAACTATGAGTAATTTTAAACTTTCAATGGAACCAGACTTTGCACCATTGCAATAAGATTGAACATGCGCTGTCTTGACTTCATATGATTCATTGCTTAATGTAGAGTTAAGTCCCTGAGAAATCATAACCAGATTACCGAAACTATCACGTAGTATATCATCATCAGGTGTGTTCTCCCATTTCATTAGGGAGTTACTTTGAGGGGTTTGAGGAGCAATATGTTCAATGCTTCTGTTCCGCTTGAAAACATAGTTCTCCACTATGCTCATTTCTTGAGAGTCTTTTTCAAATAAAATAGAACGATTCTCCCAGACATGGAAATCAAGTTTCCAGAACCAGAATCTATTATCTCCAGTGTAGTTTAGTGCTTCATAAGGAGGCAAGGCGAATGTGTTGTTTATAAACGACTTAAGTGATTTATACATATCATTTACATTCGGTATGCCATTTTCAACCTGATCCATCAGCCAGTTAAACCATCTGTGGTTAGTGTAATTTGATGAAGAAACATATAACATTGATTCAAGCATCATAAGGTTCTTAAGATCTTCATTGTCTTCATCAAGAGCCATATCAAGTGAATATCCATACTCTGTAGGTCGGACAAAACAAATATCAAGTGCGAGACGAGCCTTTACAAGCATCTCCATAAATTCCTGAATATCATTTTTGTTTACATCGCTGCCATTGAAAGGAAGATATTCCTCGAATGTACTGAGCAAGTTGCTGGGCTTGAAGAAATCGTTTATGTGACAATTAATTTTCTTGTTTAATTTGCGATAAAGGACCTGAAGTAACAGGTATGGAAAAGTTATAGCGCATCGTGATCCTTTATTAATTTCTCTTTCACTCTTAGGTGCGACAGCTACGGGTACTATGTCATTGATAGATTTAGACGTAGAGAGGTCGGAGACGCCATTTATACCATTGATAAGGTTATTGGCAATGATAGTTGATATGCTTGAGCTGAGTGCGCTCCTCTTTATATCCTCCAGATTCTCGTCCTTCCGTCTCTTGATTAATAGCGTATCAACATCAGATAACTTATTCCATAAGAGCATATACCTGTCAATGTCATTATCCAGGTTACTTAATAATTTGACTTTGAGGATTTCATGTTGTTCAAGATTCTTTCCGGTAGTATTCATTCTTTCAAAATATTTGTTCAGATCCTTAGGACTATATCCTGCTGGAAGGTCGGAAATAAAAAAGCTCAAGTGGTTGTACACATATGCAGCAAATAGCTTCCGGGCTTCTTTAGTCATTCCTTCAATAAACATTTGGATTATTTTACATCCATTGTGCATTTTAAAGTTTTTGAATGAAATTCCATCGGTATCTCGACGATCAATAAGTGATCTTAAATAAGTGTTATCTAAAGGTCTGGAAGTAAAATCAATACGTGGTTTATCACCAACAATGAGAAAAGACTTCCACTCTTTATAATAGTCTTGTAGTACACATCCTAGAAGCATCATTACTGTAAAACGCTGCTGTCCATCTACTAGTTCGTTGTCTTTAGTAGAGGTTAGCATACC
>JAFQGK010000067.1 GCA_017398335.1 Bacteroidales bacterium
ATCGGGAATAAGGAACTCGATGTGTCGAATTATCCTTATTCCCGACTGATGCTGCAGCATGCTCTAAACTATAGCTACTAAAACAATCCGCAAAAAATCCAAAAAAGTTAAGAAATCTCTTGGAAAAGTCTTAGAATACCCTTTATCACCTCGATAGGCTTGTATCCAGACATGACCAATGCCGGCACAAGGCCCGCTGCAAGAGATAGAATCACAACAACTCCTATAGCAAATATCCACATTGCGGATGTATTGAACAGGTCAATATGGCTGCCGAGAAGTTCACCGACGACATCTTTGAGGGCAAATGAAAGCGCCACGGCAACTGAGAAGGAAACCGCCATGAGAGCCGCTGCCTCAGATATGCATTTGCCATAGATTCCAGCTTTTGTAGTGCCGAGCAGTTGTCTTGTTGCCATTTCTTTCACTCTGAATCGGGAGAATGCCATGGTCAGAGAGATATAGTTCAGACCAGCGAATACAAGAAGAATCATGCAGGCAAACATAAAAGTCCGATACATATTTACATCTGTAATATTATCGAAATGGGCTCCGGACAAGTCGTTTATATGATGGATGCGGTCGAATGGAATCAGATCTATCTTTGAATATCGAGCATATTTCTTGTCAGGGTCAGTGTCATTGTTTTTATAAAGGAATTCACCAATCTTCTCTTTGTCAGCGCCTTCTGAGAGTTTTACATAATGAATAGACATTGGACGACCTAGATGTATCTTGATGTGTGGCGGATACATTGTGTTGTCTATATCGTTGATGTATCCTATGTTCAGGAACATGCCGCGATCCTGAAGAACGGTCTTTCCCATATTCTTATAGACGCCAGTTACTGTCAGATGCACATCTTTTAAACGATGTTCATTGATGATAAGCGTCTGTCCTATCGGATCTTGTCCGGGGAACATGGTATTTGCCACCTCTTCCGAAATGACTGCTGCGTTCTGCTGTTCCATGACAGTTTTGGGATCTCCGTACTTGAGCTCTATCCCGAAGAAATTAAAATAGTTGCCTCGAGTCAGAACAGGTGTGATATCCATCTTCTGATCACCTGACACTGTCTGTATGTATTGCGTCTTTCCGTCGTATGCAGTATGAATAATGACATTGCACCAGTCTTCGATCTCAGGAACCTGCGGGAATACTACCTCTGGATCCGGTCTGTAGAACATTGAGTCGTCAGGCAGTACAAGGCAGATGTCATCAGCATTCTTTATCTTGCTGTTACAGCTCAAGTCATCAAACACAACATTTCCAAGCAGCAGCACAAAAGCCAGTGCCACGCTCAATCCCACCACCTCTATGGCAGTATATAACTTGTTTCTTGATAGGAATCTCAGGTAACTTTTCATAGCCTACTCAGTTTTAAGTGCATCAGCCGGATCAGCGGTTGCAGCCTTCCAGCTTCTGATGACCACCACACCGATGGTTACTGCAAGCACAGCTACGAGCGCTAGGACGAACACCCACCAGTACATAGGGCAGCGGTGTGCGAATGTAGCAAGGTATCTCTCCACGATGACCCATCCGATCGGAGCGGCAACGGCGAAGCATATGAGCACGATCTTCACGAACCTGCTGCAGAACATTGCCAGGATCTCACCTACGGTTGCACCATTGACTCTGCGTAGAGCGATCTCCCTTCGGCGGTACTGTGTCTCGAACATCACCAGTCCGAACACTCCCATAAGGGAAATGATGATTGCGATCAGGGTGAAGAGGCTGATTAGTTCTGAAAGAGCCTTTTCCTTTTTATAAGTGGCATTTATGTTGTCGTCAAAGAATTTGATATTCCACTCTTCTGGCGAAATATTGTATTCCCATTCGCTCAAAACGCCTGCAATATGTTTCATTACAGCTTGATAGTCAGCACTTGCAGAGACTCTGATGAATGCTGTTGACGGATACCACCAAGGCTCTGATCCAAAAATATAGAGTGCGAGCGGACTCACTTGATATTTGAGAGACTGGAAACTGAAATCTTCACAGAATCCTACAATATCCGTTTGGTGCGCATGGCCTACAACCTTATCTTCAAGAGTGAATCCAAACTCCTTGCGTGCGGCATCATTGAAGATGAACACACCGTTCTTGCTCTGGTGGTCTTGTGGCAGGAAGGTCCTTCCCTCTATAATCTCGATTCCCATGAATTCCGGGAAGTCATATGCAACCGGATAGCACTCGAAACTGATGTTTTGTGCATTCCATTCCCGGCCCCAGCCCATTCTCTCTTCAGCTATCAACTCTCCGGCAGCCCAGGTTACATCAGTAATCTGAGGATTGGTTTTCAACTTCTCTTCAACTGCTTCGGCATTGTATCCGATATAATTTGTGGTACGGACATAAAGAAGTTGCTCTTTGTCAAATCCCATGTCAAAATTGACCATATAATCACGCTGGATGTTAATGAAGCCGGAGCAGACGATGAGGACAATGGAGATCACAAACTGAAGTCCTACAAGGATATAACGCAGCCTCTTGCCCGCTTTAGTGCCGCTGAAAGAGCCCTTAAGCACCAATGCCGGCTCAAATGAAGTGATATAGAATGCCGGATAGAGACTTGATACAACCGAAATGATTGCAGCAATGGCCACAGTCAGGATAGCCACATGCATGTTTGCGCCCAAACCGCTCTCTGCACTTATAAGATGGGTGAGCTGACTCATATTGAATAGCATAACAAAGGCAAATGCAAGAACAAGGGCAAAGAAGATTAGAGTAACACTTTCTGTTACTGTACTGGTGATAAGTTCACGGCGCGTGCAGCCAAGAACCTTCTTTGTGTTCACACCTCTGATGCGTTCAGGAATCTGCGCAAAGAAGAAATTGATGTAGTTGATGAAAGCAATGGCGATGATAAGAATACCTACAATCAGAAGTATTAGTGTAGTTGTTCTGTTTCCTCTTTCAAGTTGTGCATTGTTGTAATAGAGGCTTTCCAGAGGAATGAAGTCGGCTACAGCCATGTTCAACATTTCATTTACCTTCTTGTCAAACTCTTCTTGAGTCATTCCCATCTCTTCAGGTGAAGGCATATTCCCGAAGAACTTCTCCATGTAATACTTGCGGCTGACCTCTGCCAGTTCTTTCTCCATCTCCTCTACCAGTGACGGATCGTGCAATTTTACAAAATGGGTAAATCCCCACTCTGTAAAGTTTTCCAGACTTCTGTCACCCATATTGCTCAATAGATCAAGATTTTTGAAATGGGAGTTGTAGGGCATATCCTTGAAGATTGCAACTATTGTGCGCATATTAGTTCCCTGACCGAGACTCATTCCAACTTTAAGACCAAATCTATTTGCAGCACTTTCGCTGATAGCTAATGTGTTACGGTTTATAACATCATCAAGTGAACCTTCCAATGCTTCAAATCCTACTGCCTTAAGTGCTGTTCCGCTGATATCGGTATGATTCATGGTCAGAACCTCCTTCTCGCCATTCCGGTTGATCCAGAAACTTTCATCTGCAGTATTGGTCAGATTGATGATACCTCCAAATTCAATGTTGGGCGAGGAGCTCATGAGCATTTCGGCAAGAGGACGACAGTAATAAAGTGAATTGTACTTTGCTTCTCCTTGCGCATTTACCGAAAGGATAAACAACTTCTCAGAATCCTTTATATCCTTGTTGAAGTTCATATCATAGTTTACCTGAACCAGAATGATGTAGAATGCTGCGAATGCTATTGCCATGCCAAGCACATTGAGTATGCCTGACATTGCTGAACTGCCACGTCTGAATATGTTGAATGATGCCATTGGTTGTTGTTTAGAAGTTAAATGGTTATGCTTAGCAATTCTTAGAGTTCGTTCTTTACATCGCTTACAATCTGTCCGTCGAAGAGGTTCACAACTCTCTGGGCCACGGACGCATCCTTCTGGGAGTGGGTCACCATTACGATTGTTGTGCCATCCTTGTTAAGTTCTGTAAGGAGATCCATCACCTCCTTACCGTTCTTCGAGTCGAGGTTACCGGTAGGCTCATCGGCGAGGATCAGCTTAGGGTTCGATACTACTGCTCGGGCGATTGCCACACGCTGCTGCTGACCTCCTGAAAGCTGCTGTGGAAAGTGCTGAGCGCGGTGGCTGATGTTCATCCTCTTGAGCATTTCTGTCACGCGCTGCTTGCGCTCTGATGAGCTGATATTGAGATA
>JAFQGK010000068.1 GCA_017398335.1 Bacteroidales bacterium
GAGAGGAGGAAGTGCATGGTACCATATCGTCATTGCCGGCTTGACCGGCAATCTGAGATGCCCGATCGGAGTCGGGCATGACGAGGGGAAAAGTGAGATGCCCGATCGGAGTCGGGCATGACAATGAGATGGTCGGGCATGACAAGGAAGAGAAGGTCGAGCATGACGAGAGAGGAGGAAGTGCATGGTACCATATCGTCATTGCCGGCTTGACCGGCAATCTGGAAGGGAAGAGATGCCCGATCGGTGTCGGGCATGACGAGGAAAGAGGGTCGGGCATGACGGAGAAGAGGAAAGGGCATGGTACTATATCGTCATTGCCGGCTTGACCGGCAATCTGGAGGGGGAGAGATGCCCGATCGGTGTCGAGCATGACAATAAGACGGTCGGGCATGACGGAGGAGAAGGAAGTGCATGGCACCATATCGTCATTGCCGGCTTGACCGGCAATCTGGAGGGGGAGAGATGCCCGATCGGAGTCGGGCATGACGAGGGGAAAAGTGAGATGCCCGATCGGAGTCGGGCATGACAATGAGACGGTCGGGCATGACGAGGAAAGAGGGTCAGGCATGACGAGAGAGGAGGAAGGGCATGACGGGGGAGAAAAAGGATTCCCCGAAAGGGGGGCTTTCGGGGAATGGGTATTGTATGATGTGATGTGTTTATTGCTTTCTTACGCAACGGACGCGGGCCATATCATTGCGGGCCTTATTACCATCTTCTCTAGTGATACTTCCAATTTCTTTGTTGTTTTCAGTTCCCTCGTATGTGGTAACTTTCGTATTTGCATTGTAAAACGAATAATATCCATCAGTTCCACTAGGGCTAGATTTATATCCACCATTTTCGTATAAAACCTTTGTGGCGCGCGCTGATCCAATGTTATTCCTATCTGATTGTGCTTCTGCAGTTCCTGCAGCATATTTGCCATCATCGTCACGATAGTAATCTCCATAATAGTCAATTCTTAAAGAAGATCGATAGTAGGCATAGTTAGGTAGATAAGCAGGTTGGCATGACCAATAGTATTTATTCTGAAAATCTAAAAATCGAGAATAAGTATAATATGTTCCATTCTCGGATGTATAGGTACTCATTACAATTTCCTCCATCTCATCGATAGCAGGAAGATACCATCTATAATCACTAATCACATTTCCATTTGCCAATCGCTTATTCTTGTTATAGCAATATTCAATTGCAGACTTCGGTTGTTTGTTTAATGGTAGTATTGTGATATCATTATCCGGGTTTGTGTCTTTATTTGCCGCACTTTGGTTCGGCACAGTTCCGTTTACCTGCTTTATAATTTCATCGCAGAAATCCCAACCAGCATGATCATGAATTGTTGCCAAGGTTTGATTTAATTTTTCAGCATCGTGTGACCTAATATAATAATCATAGTATGCAGGTGTATTACCTTTAACTATATTAATAATGTAGTCAATGATATCCAAGCCTAAATAAGACTCAAAAAATAGTGCATCGTGGTCAAAGGATAATGTAGTACCATATAATCCCCATTCCATTCCTTCTTCCTGAGTTTCTCCAAAGATGTCTTCGGAGTCAAAGTTGTGCAGGTATTCCTCTTCATATTCAATATGGTATGTTTTGCCGCTGCCGCTGTTAGAAACATTAAACAACTTACGCTGTATGATAGCATAGTTGACTTGCGGAAACTCCTCACTGTTTACCTCTGAAAAGGTACCATTATTAAGATTTCCATATGTCATCCTTATGACGCCTGAGCGAGTGCCGTCTCCGACCTCAGTACATTCATCAACATAAAGCCAGACACATTCACCGTTCTCATCAAGCGGAACGATAGCTTGTGTACTATCATTCAACGGATAATCATATGTACCTGCATTTGCTCCGGTTATAAGATTATGCGTAAAGTATCTACGTTTACCTTTCGGTGCATAATTACCATCAGTGCAATCATCTGCAGTAATATAGATAGGAACACCATCAGTAGCAGCATTTGACGGATATTGTCCGTCCTCGTTACCATCTCCAAAACTACGTTCAACACGCATCCATGTAGTAGTAGAAGGATTCAACACTTCAACCTTCATGGCATTCGGCAAGTTATCTCCTGCATAATTACTCTTCTTGATACGTATAGGACGAATTTCGTAGTGTGAATCAAGAAGCACCTCACGACGAAGTGATACGATTGAAGGCTGCGTATGTTCTACATTCACGCGGTGGTCCAGTGATATGTAATTATCCTTGTTGTCGCTAGAGTTAAGGATACCTTTGATAGTAATGTAGTTGCTGTATTCGCAATTTCTTACAATGTTGAAATCACTGAAATTATCTTTTCCAAGATGGATGGTGTAATCAACGTTAACAGAATGGTTCTGGTGATCACGGAATTCTCCTTTCAGAACTATGTGTGTTGCTTTCTGGTTTTCGCCTAAAAGTTTTCCTTTATAGCGTTGACAATATTTCTCATCTTCGTTACGGATACCATCTTCATCTTTATCGATAGTTTTATCATAAGAACCTTTAAAAGGATATTCAAAACTTGCAGTATCTTTGTCCGATACCAATAAATTCTCCGGAAGATAGAAGGAGAATTTTATCGTGTTGGATCCAGAAGCAACAGGGTTACCAGCGTCAACTGTGATCGGATCAAGAACACCTATCGCATCATCTGTATCAGCATTAGTAGAGTTCTTGAAATCCAAGGAGTTCGGCACGTTAACAATCTTATAATTCTTCAATGTAAACTGTGGAGCAAAGCTATCCTGAATAGTCTGATCTGGACGAACCTCTATTTCAAAGTTTATCTTAGCATACAGGGCTTTGATAGGAATATTGAGAGTACTAGCCGCTTCGCCATTTACAGTCGGTGGCTCATCTCCAATGGTAGGGGACATAACAAATGTCTTTCCATCCTTATCAATGATAGTGCTGAAAGTGTCACCTAAACTGCCAAGCATTGGGAAACCATTTTTAGGAATATTCAAGTTCTCTACTTCAATAGATTCAGATAGGAGTGTTTCCAGAGATAGTTTTGTAATATCATAACCTTCATCCGGATCATACGTCTTCATATTCGGAATATTAGCGAAGACGTAGATAGCATATTCTTGTCCGGTTTCATATTTGCTATTACTTCTATCAACAGTGAAAAGAAGCTGGGTCGCGTTCTCATGGTATTCATAGTGTACGCAACTGTCTGCCACAGCAGCAACTTCATTTACTCTAAAAATAGCCATAGCAAAGGAAGTTATATGGACTTCATCTTCATTCTTAGCTGAGCGTGTAGCAACCTCATAGTCATCGAATCGGGTTATATGGCCTATAACGGTAATCTCATCTGAACCATTGACCTCTTCAGAAGGGAATTCCAGATAGTCAACAGCGCAAGATGAGGCTAGAAACAATATTAAGCCGATTGCTAAAATGCGTATATATTTCATATGATTTCTTTATTCAAATTCGTGTTTAAGATCGTCTTTATTGATCTCATCCCATTCATCTACTACTGATATATTTATTGATACAGCATCGGAAGTAAAGGTAAATTCTATTGTATATCTTCGACCTTCCACTAATGAGCGTTCCAATGTTTTCAAGTCAACATTTACAGACTCCTCATTACCAATATATACATACTCCTCATTGTCATTCTTGTATTTCTTTTTATACTTCAATGACAACGTGCCCTCAAGAAAATTGGATTGGGGAACAAGTATTAGGGATGTCGCATTCTCGCCTGTATCAGTTGTTAGCAGTCTTAAAGTTGTGTCATCGGTACTATTAGGCTCGATGTCTGTTGCAGACTCAGAGGCTACAATTTCGTAATTAAGAGTCTGAGAATCTGCTCCTATAGTAGCCGAACCATCAAGATAGATTTTTGCAGAAGTGTAGGTCTTTACCTGCATTTCGAGACCAGTAATTTCGATTGTCACAATACGTGACTCTTCTGTCTCTCCGTTTGTGATTTTCTGCACATAGTAGTTACGGGCTCCAATATCAATCGCAGACAAACGGTGACGCATATTCAAACGAACATCTGGTGATACATCAATATTGGTGTTAATGACACTCGCAGTCATAATATCAATCAGGTCGCTAGGATGAACAGTATAGGTTATATATGGAATACCTTCTTTTACTGTTCCATCATCAAATATCTTGATATAATTGCTATCGCTTGGATAATAACCAAAGAATGAATATGTATTACCTGTCCATGCCTTTGTTGGACTATATGTATATATACCGTCAGAGTGGGTTACAAGCTGTGGAGTAGATTGAAATACATTTGGTGTAGCCCTACTTGATGCTGCTTCCCATGTACCAGGATACTGATATCCGAGAACGTTAAAGTTTGCATCAAGATAGTCTTTCAGGAACAGAGCGCCACGGGTAGAAATTCCCGAGTCAAATCTGATATAGCTCCTGTCTGTATTTATATCAATCTCGCCGCTCTCATCTGAAATTGCACTTTTGGTGCAACCAAGCAGAAGAACAGCAAAGAATATAAGTCCCAGAATTTTATAATATACCTTCATTATATCAACTATTTAATGATAATTGTACCACCGGTTTGAGGTGCACCCCATGACTCGACTGTTGGTGCCAAAAACCTGATGTTTGTAGGTTTTGCAATTGCGAGTCTATATGTAATTCTTTTTCCGGATTGCCACAAATCGTCTGAGGCTGGCAGGTATGCTTCTACGAAACCAGGTTTTTTTTCTGTTGATTGGGCAAGTTGGTATAGATATTCGACTCTGATTTTAACTTTATCAATTGGTATGCTTTGAGGTATCAATAGCAAACCACCTTCTCCATTATCACCCCATACGGATATTTCACCGAGTGATCTTAGTGTATTAGAACCATCATATGCTCTCTCGTAAGAATAATTATTAGCATTCTCATAGTTCCAATTTTGATAAATTTGATCATCGTTTGGCAGAATAACATACTCACCATTTGTGCTTATACCGCTAAGAGCAACCTTAGTTATATAATAGTCATTGTTCGGGTCTCCTACCTCTTCTCTCGTATCCTGACTTATCTTTAAATTTACCTTGGTGAGCATATGGCGCATATTCAAGGTTACAGTCCTGGACCATTCTGTAGACGTATTAACGTATGTAGCAGCAGTCAGGATATCAACTCCTGTATGTGTTGAAGCCTCTTCATTGTACGTATCTACATCAAGAGAATATCCTATTCGAGTTATATTATCTTGAATTGCTTCGAATTTCTGGAAAGAACCAATTCCACTTCCACCCTGGTTATAAGGATATGAAGCGATGAAGTAGAAATGATAATTCTCAAACCAGTATCTGGTGTTGTCATATACCCAGTTTGTGTGGGCCTCATCAGTAGGGTAGACCCTTTCGTTATCAAGTATGGAGATGTAATCAGAGGTCTCGCCATCCTTAGTCATGGCTGCCCACACTCCTATCTGCTCGATGTCTTCGATTCCATTAACAGCTTTAGTCGCAACATTGCTGAATGTAATCTCTTCACCACCTTCGGGCAGGACAGGGACATCCTCATTTTTGCTGCAGGAGAATGCTGCAAAAATCGAAGCTATGAGTAGTAAACTATTGATTCTTATGTTCATAAGCGATCTATTCTGTTATTTTATTGGTGACCGGGTGGGCGGTCAGGCCCGCCCGGCCTATTGGTTGATGTATTGCTACATCCTGGTTGCTATTAAATTAGGCAGCTGGTTCTTCAGTACCCTCTTCTGGAGTAGCAGGATTAATAGGTACTTCAGTTTCTGCTCCCCATTCATCAATTTCAACTGAGAATGAGATAGCATCAAGAGATATTTCAAAGACATATTTATAAGCTTTTCCTGCTTCATAAGTTATACCTGTAAGAGGGAAAACTTTTTCATTTGTGATTGTTTCAGTTTTATCACCATTTGTTGTCTGAATTTCATATGTAATGTTGATATTTGCAGGGACATTTCCATCAGGAATCAACATAATATATGAGTCATTATTGTTTAGTTTTTCACCATTAGTAATAATATCATTTGTATATCCAAAGTTAGTTCCAGTAAGAGTATAAGCCTGTGTTGGAGATTTTAGTACCTGTGCATCTCCTTCTCCTTCTCTATCTGCAACAACAGCTGGGTTTGTAGCAGTCATATCTACTTTACCAGAAGAAGCAAATGATCCATTGAGGGTGACATTCTTGAGTACCACTTTATTAGCTTCATCAGTTGGAAGCTGTTTTGCATTAATCTGGAATCCAATACGTGAAAGGAGATGTTTGAAGTGTAATGTAACTACATCACCGTTCATTCCTGGCTGAGGATCAGATACGATGAGGTCTGTCTGCTTCGTTACATCATCGGCAGGCACTGTGAAAGTAAGTGTTGCATTTTCAACGCTTGCATTATCGACTGGTACCCAAGCAACGAAGTCAATAGCTTGGTCTTCTGCAGGCCAATATCTAACAGGAGTATAGGTCCATGTAGTAGATTCAGCACTTTCTCTTGTAACGGCCTGATTTGTCATGAAATTTGATACAAATGTCTTGTTTTCTGCATTCACTTTATAAAGGAATGCATTAACATTTACAGAGGTTACACCTGTTACTACCGATGCTTTAGTTTGTGCATCTTTGCCAATGTAGCTTTCAAATGAAATAGCCTTGTTCATCACTGATGAATCAACGACCTCGCTCTTTGAGCAAGCTGTCAATGCAGCTGCTGCAGCGATTGCAAGAAAAATTACTTTTTTCATGATTTGTTTGTTTAAAAGTGTTAATAAATGATTGTTGATTTGTTTGTGTTTTCTTACCAATATATTACTTCTTCCTCTTCCTTGAAGAGTCCGTATTGCTTGATGAGTACCGAGATCTCAGGGTCGAGGTTACCTCTATGCCTGTACATCGGTTCCTGTTCCACAGACAGCATATAACATTCGACAGCCTTCTGCACCTCTCCGATTCGTGAATAGAGGATTCCGAGGAGGTAGTTGACAGGTGCTGTCTTTTCCATAGGCTCAAGGATCTGGAGGGCGCTGAGGTTCCTGTCCTTGCCGATGTATGCCACTGCGGTGTTGTAGTCGTTGTAAGGGGCGAGCATTGAGATGGCTGTGTCGTAGTCCATGTCCTTAAGTGCCCAGACTCCCTTGGTGTAGGTGCTGTCGACGACAGTCGTATGCACCGTATCCTTGACCATACCCTTTCTGTGGAGGAAGAAGTTGAACTTCACCGTCCTGAGCTTAGGGTAGATGTTCTTCTTCATGTGAGGGTACCACGAGTAGTTCTTCAGCTTGGCTTCGCGTGCGTCTGGCTTGTGCTTGTCGTGGTGGTCGAAGTATTCGTTCTTCTGGTCGTCGGTCATGACGGTGTCTCTCCTGATGTATTCCGCGAGGTCCTCCCAGTTCTCAGGTGTGCTTCTCGGGGTGAGTCTGATGTCAGGCATCTTCTCCTGTGCGACTATGGTCTCGTCCATGTCGTCACCGACTACCATAGAGAATCCCTTCTCTCTTTCGAGGCTGTCCTTGTAGTGCTTGATGTACTTGGTGAAGTAGTTTGTCACTGAGACAGACCTGCTGTGGGCGAGTCTTGAGTTAAGGTCGTAACTTCCTTCAGGCGAAGCAGTTGCGTTGATGCTTATGGAGTCGAGGTCGAAGACTTCGTTCTGCATGAGGGATGCAAGGTTCTCCTTGATCCTTGCGATCTCCTTGGCATTCTCTCCGAGCTCCGGCTTGATCTCAGACTTAGCCACTTCGAAGTCGATCTTGTAGGCTGTGTTGGCCTCGGCCCTTCTTTCGATGACCTTGGTGAGGTATTTCACTATGCTTTCGTCAGCGAATGATGACATTGAGCTGATGTAGTAGACAAGAGGCTCCATCTCAGGGAGGTGGTAGATCATTTTATCCGCTTCATAAATATCACCGGCAAGAAGGATGGTGGCTTTCTTGAGCTTAGGTCTGGTCTCGATGGTCTGTACGTAGTGGTAGACGATGTCTCCCTGGTTGGTGGTCACGACGCTGTCGAGACGGATGCCTTCAGTCACGATTGGTGCAGGGATGTATTTGTCCTGCATCTTGCCTCTCTTTCTCTTGAGCTGGTTGTTGGCCTTGCGTCTTGCCTTGTTGATGTAGTGCTCAACGACTTCCTGCTCGTCAAGGCCATACTCGCTCTTGAAGGCAGCTTCGCTGACGAATGAGGAGTCGGTCTTGAAGGCGAAGAGTTCAGGGATGTTCCTCTGGAGGAAGAGTTCGAACTGATAGATATTGAGGAACTCCATGTCGTCCTGGATGATGCGGGAGAGGAACTTGCTGTAGCGCTCGTATCCTCTGAGCTGTGCCTCACGGTAGGCCTTACCGGTGATGAGGACTGGCTCGAGCCTTGTGCTGTCGCCAAGGACGAAGAGGTCAGGGTAGAGTCGGAACTGCCATTTCTCGTGCATCATGCCTGCAGGGACGGTCACGAGGAATTCGAGGTCCACCTTACCGCGACGCTCTGCGAGGTTCTGGAAACGGGCAGTGACCGTAGCGGCCTGGAGGACTTCAGTTGCGACCATTTCTCCGGTCTCCTCGTCCTCGATGGCCTTCATGAGGAAGGTCTCGTTTCCTTCTGCGTCCTTGATGATGATGGTGTCCTGCACGAATTTCTGAGCCTGGATCTCAGCAGGGACGGCCGATTTCTGAGGCATGTTGAACGACACAGAATCCAGCTGTCCTTTGTTGATCTCCTTGAGTCTCTGCTTCGTGGTGCCGCAGGAACTGATGATCACCATAAGGATGATTGATGATATAAATAATATGTCCAGTCCTTTCTTTCTCATTCTCTACTATATGTCCTTATCAGAATATATATGCTATCGCCACAATTACGTTGTCAATAAATACAAAGTTCTTCGCTCCCGAACTTATTTTCTCATTATCGTAATGATTTGTGTATAGGTCGTATTTCAACACTCGTCCGCCCCAACCGCCGATTCCGAAGTCGATGTTGACATGGGAGCCGATCATTATGGAGTAACCAGCTGAGATTCCGGCACCAAGTGCATTACCTTTTACCATGTTCTCAGAAAATAGTCCAGCTTCCGTAAAATTCTGGAACTGTGCCTTCGCACCTATCCACCATCCTGAGTAGACGTGCCATGGCCAGTATTTAGCTCCGACATATCCGGTTGTCTGCTGATTGATCAGTACGTATTGTGATTTTGTCCTAAGTTTCCAAGGGTTATATTTCGCTCCTGCCAGTACTGTGAAATGCTTTGACACACTGACAGAACCTTCGAGATTTATTGTTCCGAGGTTAGCCCATGACAATGCATTCGTGCTTACAGATACTCTTTGAGCATGTGCTACGCGAGGGGCACATATGAATATTATAGCAACGAATAATATTTTGAATATGTTGTTTCTATTTTTCACGTTTTAGCTTGGAATTACAGTTACTATTTCATCTCCCCAACCACTGAAATCTACATCAAAACCACCATCGACACCATCAACAGGCTTGACATCAGGCAGCTTTTCCGGGAGCCTTAGTTTCACGACTACTTTCTGGAGTTCTCCGTTTGAACCATCCAATTCTTTGAATTCTGTAAGAAGATCTCCAATGTTGAAATCGTAATCAACGGTTGTCTGATTATCAACAAGCATCAAATGAATAGAGAACTTGTTTTCTTCTGGTTTTCCAGTGTGTCCGCTTGGTATTCCAAATGTTCCAAGTGTAGCTACCAACTCACCTCTGGTAATATCGTATTCATACTCTTCAATGCTCCAAGCATCTATTGTATGAGATACTGAACCTTGTGTCACTTCACCAGTTGCAAGAATGCATCCCTCTGCCATACCATCTACAGAAGCTCTTACAGACCTGAGGTTGTAAAGTCCTTCGCAGTATACTCTGAATTCCACCTGCTTGATCACGCTGATAGGGGTAACAGTGGCTACATCATTAATAGCTCGTCCTATGGCACGCATCATTTGTTCCTGACGATTTGCGAGGAATTCCTCTTCTGCTATCCTGACCATCTCCTCGGTAACTTCGACGTTTTCAGCTGTTCCTACAGCAAGCCATTCTGGCTCAGTTCCGACCTTTGTGTCAGGGGCCTTGGTCGCATACCAGTTGGATTTGGTCTGGAGGACGCGTACCTGGGCTGTGTTGTAGTCTTCGAGGTTGCTGAACTCCAATGTACCATACTCGGATTCACTCTGGTTGAAGACGAGTGTGTGGAAGAAGCCGGCCTCGAGTTCGAGAGTGATGTAGTTGATGTTATGGGAGATGAACCTGTAGATGTCGTTTTCGTCCTCGTGAAGAGGGTAGGCATAGGCTGTCATACCTGTAGGCTCGTCCATAGGGAAGAGACTCCAGTCCACGTTCACTCTTACAGGAGCGACGTGAGGGTGATAATAACACAGTTCCTTATGTTCGCATGAGGCCGCTGCAATGATGACCGAGAGAGTCAAGACGAGCGATGCGATACGCTTTAAATTACACATTCTCATCTTTTTTTCTTTGCATCAATCAACCATACCAATGACACGCCACCTTTTGTGGGACCGAACCAGCTCTGCTGGACTGTCGCTCTCCACACGTAGTGGCCTTCGTTCTCTACATATTCATAGAAACGTCCTCCTAGGTAACCTACACCAAGGGAGATATCGATGTTGAAAACATTACTTACAGGGAAAGAATAACCGTATTCAACGCCCCCCCCGTATGAGAGGTCCGGACACATACGGCCGAAATGACCGACTTCGAAGTCGTAGGAAAGTGCCTGACCGTAGATGCCCACATGGTGGCCGGTCATGCTTCTCTTGAGGGCTCTTCTGCCAAGGTATTTCTTGACAGCTACTTCACCGCCGTAGATGCGCCAGTACCAGTGGATGTTCTGGTTGGTCCACCATGCCCACATTCCGTTCACGGCAAGTGTCCAGTTATTATATAGGTTGAATTCGAGTCCGATGTTCGGGATAAGGACGGCATCCTGCAGCACATTAGTCGACACCGTCATAAACGAATGTTTCGGCGCGACTTCATCCTCTATATGTGATATTCTCCTGTTCTGGGCGCCTGCCGATGTGGTAAAAAAGCATAGCGCGCCAATAACAACAGAAATTGTTAATAGCTGTTTCAAGACGGTATTTTATAAGAATTAGCGCACAAAAATAGATAATCTGTTTTGTTAAAACAAGATTTATGTGAGATTTTTTGCAAGAGGCGCCTATTTGAATGGGTCGTCCTGCTTTTCGTGCTGGCGTATGTAGTAGAGCTGGACTTTTTCCATAATGCGAGGGAAGCGTTTGTAGAACCATACGTCCCAGTAGCCAAGGGCTGTGAGTATCATTTCACGTCTTTTGAGCCACAGTCCGTCAGCGAGCTTTCCTGCCACTTCTTCGGCGCTCATGAGCTTGCCTTCTTCCTTAGGGGAATAGCCCTGAGGGGTGCCGTCGGCGAGGAGGGCGGCGTTCCTGACGTTGGATGTGGTGTAGCCGGGAGCGAAGACCATGACGTGGATTCCGTCGTTGAGATGCTCCATCCTTAGGGTCTCAAGGAAGCCTCTGATGGCAAATTTGGAGGTGACGTAGCCTGTCCTGCCCGGGAGGCCGGCGTAGCCTGCTGTGGAGATGACTCCTACGATGGAGCCTTTGCTCTTCAGAATCTCAGGAAGGGCGTATTTGGTGCAATAGACCGTGCCCCAGAAGTTTACGTCCATAAGCCTTCTGAGTACGTCGAGGTCGACGTCTTTGAACGGGGCTCTCATCGAGATGCCTGCATTATTAATAAGTATGTCGATCCTGCCGAAGTGCTCGACTGCCTTTTCTATGAGATTCCTGCAGTCTTCTTCGAGGGAAACGTCTGTCTTGACGCAGAGAATGCGCGAACTGTCGTCTGTGAGTTCCTTTGCGAGGGCTTCCATCTTGTCGAGGCTGCGGGCTGCAAGGACGAGGTTTGCTCCAAGCTTGAAGAATGTCTTTGCAGCTGCCATTCCGATGCCTGAGCTGGCACCGGTTATAACTATTACTTTATTGTTAAAGTATGACGACCTGCTAAAGTATGTTGATCTTCTGTTCATGTCGGACGAAATTTGCTTCAAAGATAGTGCTAAACCTTGGTTTTTGCAAAGAAGAAAATTTCATCCCCCGAATTTTACCGTTTATCCCGAAATTTCTACCGTTCGTCGAATAGTATGGAATAATGTTTGCATAATTGGTGGCAAAGCAGTACTTTTGCATACGAGTTGATCAGAGAGTTGTTCTGAAACTCTCACAACTTATTGGTTATTAGTTTTAGTGTTATTAATTATGTGGTTAGAATGAGAGACCCCACGTGAGTGGCGACTCTCATTTTGTTTTATGGAAGTCTGTTGTATCTTTGCCGTATGGATATCAAGGGTAAGAAAATAATTCTGGCAAGCGCATCTCCGCGCAGAAAAGAGCTTCTGGCGGGTCTGGATGTGGATTTTACCGTGGACACACGCAATAGTTTCGACGAGGTCTATGATGAGGCGACTCCTCACGACGAGATTCCGTCCGTGCTTTCGCGTGGCAAGTCCTATGGCTTTCATCGTCCTCTGGAGGAGGGCGAGGTGCTCATTACGTCGGACACTCTGGTGCTTTGCGGGGATAGGGTGATGGGCAAGCCTCATTCGCGCGAGGAGGCTGTCGATATGCTCAGATGTCTTTCCGGTCGTGAGCATAAGGTGATCACTGCGGTCACATTGAGGGATAAAGACAAATGCCGCACCTCTTCAGATACGGCAGTGGTTCATTTCAAATCATTGACAGACAATGAGATAGGTTATTACGTGGACACTTACAAGCCTTTCGACAAGGCTGGTGCCTATGGCATCCAGGAGTGGATCGGCTATGTGGGAATCGACCGTATAGACGGGTCGTATTTCACGATCATGGGTCTGCCTGTCCACCTGGTCTACAGCGAGCTACAGTATTTTCTTGACTAGTGAAAACATTCTGTAAGGCATGTATCTGAACGGCAGGTCGATCCATGTGCCTGTCGCAATTATCGAGCGCGTGTGGCTGAATGCTTCGAAGCTGTCCTTGTCGTGGTAGCGTCCCATTCCCGAGTTGCCTACGCCTCCGAAAGGCAGATTTTCGTTGGCTATATGCATGATTACGTCATTGATGCATCCGCCTCCTGAGGATGTCCTGCGGATTATTTCCCATCCGTCCGATTCTTTTCCGAAATAGTAGAAAGCGAGTGGCTTTTCGCGGGAGTTTACGAAGTCTGTGACTGCCTTGCGGAAGGTCTGCGGGTCTCCGTCGATTTCGATCACCGGGAAGACTGGGCCGAAGATTTCCTCGGTCATGAGAGGGGAGTCGAGAGGGACATTTCCGATGAGGGTCGGTCCGATGAATCTGGTGGCGGCGTTGCAGTGGCCTCCATAGATGATGTCACCGTCCTTGAAGTAGCCTGTGACCCTTTCGAACGCCTTGTCGTTCACCATCCTTACGTAGTGCCTGTCGGCCTTGATGTCGGTGCCGTGAAGATTGGTGATTTCTTCTGCAAAGGCTTTGACGAAGCTGTCCTTTATCTTCTTGTGTATCAGGATGTAATCGGGTGCGATGCAGGTCTGTCCGCTGTTCAGTGTCTTGCCCCAGGCGATGCGTTTTGCGGCTGTCCTGATGTCTGCTGTCTCGTCGATTATGCATGGACTCTTGCCTCCGAGTTCCAGTACCACCGGTGTCAGATTCTTCGCTGCTGCGGCCATTACAGTCTTTGCGAGTGCCGGGCTTCCGGTGAAGAAGATGAGGTCCCATCTCTGGTCGAGAAGGGCGGCGTTGACCTGCCTGTTTCCCTGCACGACGGCGATGTATTTTTCGTCGAAGGTCTCGGCGATCATGTCTTCGATGACTTTGGAAACGTCAGGGACGTACGGTGACGGCTTGAGCACTGCCGTACATCCGGCTGAGATCGCGCCGACGAGAGGGTTAAGAAGCAGCTGAACAGGGTAATTCCATGGGGAGATGACGAGTGTGTTGCCAAGTGGTTCTTTGACAATGTAACTGCGTGATGGAAAGAGCTTTAAGGGTGTGCATGCCTTTTTGCGTCCTGCCCAGCGTGCGACTTTTCTGATGTGCGTCCTGATTTCTGCCTTGACTATGCTCAATTCTGTGAGATAAGCCTCCTCATATGATTTGTGAAGGTCAGTCCAGAGTGCTTCTGAGAGCCTGTCCTCCCATTTTGTGATGGCGTCCAGGAGCTTGCGGAGCATCTTTTTACGGAAACTGATGCTGAGTGTTTCTCCTGTTGCAAAATAGGCTTTCTGTGCCTCTCTGATGCTGATTATCCTTTCTACAGATGTGTTTTCCATATGCGTGAGTCTTTATATTCCTCAAAATTAAGCAAAATTCATCAAGATGCCTTTGATTTGTGCGAAATTTGAGGTTTTCGTCCTGTGAAGTCGTCCATAGTATGGTAGATTCCGAAGAGTTCTCCGAAGAGCCAGTCGAAGACTCTTGTAGGGAGGATGGCCTGCCAGAATCGGATAAAGTGGAAACCAAAAGGGATGCCACAGAATGTCCTGTTGCGTTCTATTCCCTTTATTACGCGTCTTGCGACGTATTCCGGCTTGAGGATAGGGATGATTCTGGATTTCACGCCGTCGAACATTCCGGTGTTGATGTAGTAAGGGGCTACAGTTGTGATGTGGACATCACTTCTGCTGTCCTGGAGCTCGATCCTGACGGAGTCCGACCATCCGATAACGCCCCATTTGCTTGCTGCATATACGGACATTTTCGGGTTGGAAAGCATTCCTCCGGCCGATGCTATGGTACAGATGTGGCCTCTGTTCCTTCTGAGCATGTCTGGGAGGACTGCGCGTGCAACGAACATCGGGGCGATCGTGTTGATGTTCATGGTGCGGAGGATTTCGTCCGAGGTCATCTGGTCGAAGGTCTTGTTGCTGGTGATTATTCCGGCACAATTGATTACGATGTCGATGTCTCCGCAGTCTGCCACGGTCTTTTTGTATGCAAGGGTAACTATTTTATTATCAGATACATCCACTACGTATCCCTTTACCCTTCCATACGGTGCTAATTCTTTTCTGACGTTTTCGATCGCCGTGATGTTGATGTCCCATATTATGAAGGTCCTGGCGCCTTTCTCAAGGGCCATCCTTCCCATGATCTTTCCGATGCCGGATGCTCCGCCGGTGATCAGGACGTTCGCGTTTTCAAATTTCATAACCACTAATAATTAATCCGCCGGCAAATATATGGCAATAAAAATACCGACAGCCTGTTGCTGCCGGTAATGTCGTGAAATCCGTATTTCTGTTGTAAACTCCCGAAATCTGTGGCGAATGTCCGGGCGGTGTGGCGAAAATTCCGTCAGAATTTCCTCTTGTAGTCCTGTACGTCGAGGTCCCAGGTGCCCTGGAGCTTCATGACGAGCTCGATGGCGTGCCTTGCGCATCCTTTTCCGCCCGGCTTGGGACTTACGAGGTCGGCTGCTTCCAGAACATCGTCCACAGCGTCGCAGGGTGCCACTCCGCATCCGCATGCCTGCATTACGGGGATGTCCGGAAGGTCGTCTCCGAAGTACATTATTTCTTCCGGTCCGAGGTCATATTTCCTGCAGAAATCCTCGAAGTCTTCAATCTTGTCGCGCGAGCCGAGGTAGACGTCTTCAGGCTTCATTCCGCACTGGCTGAATCTTTTTCTGATGCTTTCCGAGCGTCCTCCGCTTATGACTCCGAGTCTGTAGCCGTGCATATAGGCCATTCTCAGGGCAAATCCGTCCTTGGAGTCGAAGGTTCTGAAGAGTTCGCCGTCAAGGTTGCACAGGATGCCGCCGTCGGTGAGCACTCCGTCGACGTCGAAAACAAAGGCTTTGATTGCTTTCAGTCTTTCTTCCATTGCTTCAGTGATTGTTTCCGGTTATGATTTGGCGCCGCCGCCGAATCCGCCCATAGGGAAAGTGGCCTTAGGCTCGCCTGCAAGGGCGATCGGGCCGTTCTGGGTCTCGTATTTGTTGATGTTGTCCTGAAGTGCGAGGAAGAGTCTTTTGGCGTGTTCCGGGGTCATGATGATCCTGTTGCTTACCTCCGGTTTAGGGAGGCCCGGGAGCATTGTGGCGAAGTCGATGATGAATTCGCTGTGGGAGTGGGTGATGATTGCAAGGTTCGAATATGATCCCTTTGCTACGTCCTGCTTCAGATCGATGCTGAATTCCTTTTCGTTTGCCATATTGTGTCTGTTTTTAGATTGCTATTTTAATAGTATCGGAATGCAAAGTTAGTGAAAAATTTGCTATCTTTGTACGATTTTGTGTCCCTCTGTGGGAGGGATGCGGTAATAAGTTGAAAATCAATAAATTATATAATTAAAATGGAACTTCCAGCAAAATACGATCCTGCCTTGACGGAGGATAAATGGTATGCCTATTGGCTTGAAAACAAGTTTTTTCATTCGGAACCTGACGAAAGGGAACCATATACAATCGTGATTCCGCCACCAAATGTGACAGGAATCCTTCATATGGGTCATGTACTCAACAATACATTGAACGACGTGCTCATCCGTAAGGCAAGGATGGACGGCAAGAATGCCTGCTGGGTGCCAGGTACCGACCATGCTTCGATCGCTACTGAGAACAAGGTGGTGCAGAAGCTTGCTGCCGAGGGCATTAAGAAGGAAGATCTGACCCGTGAGCAGTTCCTTGAGCATGCGTGGGAGTGGAAGGAGAAGCACGGAGGAATCATCCTCAGCCAGCTCCGCAAGCTCGGTGCATCATGCGACTGGGACAGGACAAAGTTCACGATGGATCCTGAGCTCAGCGATGCTGTGATCAGCACTTTCGTATATTTCTATAACAAGGGATATATCTACAGGGGCGTACGTATGGTGAACTGGGATCCTGTCGGTCTTACAGCTGTGAGCGATGAGGAGGTTATCCACAAGGATACTGTCAGCAAGTTCTATCACCTCAGATATTTCATTTCAGACGGCAACGGAAATCCTACTTCGGACTATATCATAATCGCTACTACACGTCCTGAGACCATCATGGCGGATGCTGCGATCTGTATAAATCCTGAGGACGAGCGTTATCACTGGCTTAAGGGTAAGAAGGTGCTTATTCCGCTGATAAACAAGGAGATACCTATCATTGAGGATAGCTATGTAGCTATGGATTTCGGTACAGGATGCCTTAAGGTTACTCCTGCGCACGACGTGAATGACTACGAAATCGGTATGCGTCACAATCTTCCGGTTCTGGACATCATCGACGACCACGGCCGCTTGAACGAGAAGGCTCAGATCCTCGTAGGAGAGGACCGTTTCGATGCCCGCAAGAAGATCGTGACCATGCTTCAGGAGGCCGGAAACCTCGAGAAGATGGAGGATTACACTTCTCCTATCGGATATTCTGAGAGGACAAATGCCGTGATCGAGCCAAGGCTTTCTATGCAGTGGTTCCTCAAGATGGAGGCTCTTGCAAAGGATGCTCTCGAGTCTGTGGAGAGCGGCAATGTGAAGCTTATTCCGGACAAATACCGCAATACATACCGTCACTGGATGGAGAACGTGCGCGACTGGTGCATCTCTCGTCAGCTTTGGTGGGGACAGCGTATTCCTGCATACTATCTGCCTGATGGTCAGGTGGTTGTGGCTGAGACTGCCGAGAAGGCTCTCGAGGCTGCGCAGAAGATCGATGCTTCTCTTACAGCAGCTGACCTGCGTCAGGACGAGGATGTTCTCGATACTTGGTTCTCTTCATGGCTCTGGCCGATTTCGGTGTTCGATACCAATAAGGCCGGACATCCTGAGGCTGAGCCAAATGCAGACCTTGCATATTACTATCCTACAAATGACCTCGTGACAGGCCCGGATATCCTTTTCTTCTGGGTTGCACGTATGATCATGGCAGGAAACGAGTTCATGAACGATGTTCCTTTCCGCAACGTATATCTTACAGGTATCGTACGTGACAAGCTTGGCCGCAAGATGTCGAAGACTCTCGGAAACTCTCCGGATCCGCTTGACCTGATCGAGAAGTATGGTGCTGATGCAGTGCGTCTCGGTATGCTTCTTTGCAGCTCTGCCGGAAACGACATTCTTTACGATGAGTCGCAGATCGAGCAGGGACGTAACTTCAATAATAAGGTATGGAACGCTTTCCGTCTTGTTACAGGATGGACTGTGGATGCTGCTGCTCAGCAGCCTGAGGCTTCGGCTGTTGCAGTGAAGTGGTTCGAGAACAAGCTCAGCCAGGTGGTGGAGACAGTGGAGGATCATTTCTCGAAGTTCCGTATTTCAGATGCCCTGATGACTATCTACAAGTTCTTCTGGGATGATTTCTGCGCTTGGTACCTTGAGGCTGTTAAACCTGCGTATGGTGCTGGTATAGACAAGGTTACGTATGAGGCGACAATCGGTTTCTTCGATGCTCTGCTTAAGATGATCCATCCGATCATGCCTTTCATCACAGAGGAACTGTGGCAGAATATGGCTGAACGCAAGGCTGGAGAGACTATCATGAATCAGCGTTACCCACAGGCTAAGCCATATGATGCGGAGTTCATCACTGCGTTCGAGATGGCGTGCGAGGCTGTGGCAGGTGTCCGTAATATCCGTCAGAGCAAGAATCTTTCTCCAAGGGAGGCTCTTGAGCTTAAGGTGAAGGGCGATTTTCCTGCTGAGGTTCTTCCTGTGGTCATGAAGCTTGCTAATGTTTCTGTCGCTGCTGCAGATGGCGATATGTCTGCTGCTCAGCGCTTTATGGTGCGTACAGTGGAGATATTTGTTCCTCTTACAGGCCTTATCAATGTCGAGGAGGAGGTTGCAAAGCTCGAGGCAGAGCTTGCATATCAGCAGAAGTTCCTTGACAGCGTGCGCAAGAAGCTTTCAAACGAGCGTTTCGTGGCTAATGCTCCTGAGGCTGTAGTGGCTGTGGAGCGCAAGAAGGAGGCTGATTCGCTTTCAAAGATCGAGAGCATCACTGCTTCGCTTAATGCTTTGAAGAAATGATGAGGTCGGAGCTCGAGCTGGATGTCAGGTACTATGAGACTGACCAGATGGGAATTGTTCACCATTCGAATTATATCAGATATTTCGAGTGCGGAAGGTCAGATATGATGGCAAAGGCCGGTCTCCCGATCGAGAAGATCGAGGAGGCTGGTGTTATGCTTCCGATTGTTTCCGTCGACTGCAGATACAGAAGGCCTGCTAAGATGGGGGACAGGATCAGGATCGTTTCCATGGTCGAGAAGGTGCCTGCAGCAAAGCTGATCATCCGTAACGAGATCTTCAATCAGAGCGGTGACCTGCTTGTCGAGGGCTCGGTGACCTTGGGTTTCATAGATGCCCAGACCCGGCGTCCGGTGCGTTGCCCGGAGGCTTTGGTGAAGGTGATAGAAAATAATATGAATCTGTAAATCAATACATTATGCTTACTTATCCTCTTGTTTTCAATTTCGGAATCTGGGAGATCATTCTGATTGTACTTGTCATTCTTCTCATTTTCGGTGGCAAGAAGATTCCGGAACTCATGCGTGGAATAGGCAAAGGTATAAACAACTTCAAGAAAGGTGTAAAGGGCGAGGATGATATCGATAAATAGTCTTACGGTCGCCTACGGCGGCTTTACACTTCTGAATGATATAAATTTCCACATCAGTGAAAGCGACAAGATAGGTCTTGTCGGCAAGAACGGTGCGGGAAAGTCAACAATACTCAAACTTATCTGCGGCCATCAGAGTCCTACGTCGGGAAAGGTGGCTGTGCCGAGCGGCGTGAAGATCGGTTATCTGCCGCAGATCATGGAGCATCATCGCGGCAAGAGCGTGATAGATGAGGCCATGACGGCGTTTGCCGATATGTTCGCTCTCGAGGACGAGCTGGAAAAGATCACTGTCGAGCTTTCGGAAAGGACTGATTATGAGTCAGATGCGTATCAGAATCTTATAATACGCATGAATGAGGTCAATGACCGTCTGGCTTATACGCGTTCCGACAATCCGCAGGTCATGGCGGAAAGGACTCTGCTGGGTCTGGGATTCAAGTACGATGAGCTTTCGAGGCCGACGGAGACTTTCAGCCAGGGCTGGAACATGCGTATCGAGCTTGCAAAGATTCTGCTGGCGAAGCCGGATGTCCTTCTTCTTGACGAGCCTACGAACCATCTTGACATCGAGTCGATCGAGTGGCTCGAGGGTTATCTGAAGGAGTACAAGGGTTCGCTTGTGCTGATTTCGCACGACAGGAAGTTCCTCGACAATGTGACGAACAGGACAGTGGAGATCATGGTCGGCAGGATTCATGATTATAAGGTCCCTTACAGTAAGTATCTGGAACTCAGGAAGGAAAGGCTTGCTCAGCAGCAGGCTGCCTATGAGAACCAGCAGCGTATGATCGAGAAGACAGAGGAGTTTATCGAGCGTTTCCGCTACAAGCCTACGAAGTCAAATCAGGTGCAGTCGCGTGTGAAGCAGCTGGAGAAGCTGGAGAGGATTGAGGTGGATCTGGAGGACAGGTCTGCTCTTGCTGTGAAGTTTCCTCCTGCTCCTCGTTCTGGTGAGATTGTCTACAAGTCTGTGGATATGAAGGTGGGTTATGGTGAGAAGGTTGTGTTCGAGAATGCGCAGATTGAGGTGCGGAGGGGAGAGAAGGTGGCTCTTGTGGGCAGGAACGGTGAGGGAAAGACGACGCTGATGCGCGTGATTATGCGGGAGCTCGATCCTATGGCCGGAAAGTCCGATGTCGGATATAATGTAAATATTGGTTATTACGCTCAGAATCAGGAAGATATACTTGATAAGGAGGATACTGTATTCGGTACTTTGGATAGGGTCGCTGTGGGGGATATCCGTCTTAAACTGAGGGATATTCTTGGTGCTTTCCTTTTCAAGGGTGAGGATATTGACAAGAAGGTGGCGGTGCTGAGCGGTGGTGAGAGGGCAAGGCTTGCTATGGCAAAGCTGATTCTCAAGCCGTATAATCTTCTTGCTCTTGACGAGCCGACGAACCATATGGATATCCGTTCCAAGGATATTCTGAAGCAGGCTTTGAAGGCTTACGACGGTACGCTTATCATTGTTTCGCATGACCGTGATTTCCTTGACGGGCTTGTGGATAAGCTGTATGAGTTCCGTGACGGTAGGGTGAAGGAGCATCTTGGTGGTGTTCAGGAGTTTCTGGAGCGTAGGAAGCTGGAGAATCTTAGTGAGCTGGAGCGTCATTACAAACCGGCTGCTGAGGAGAAGCCTGCGGAGGTGATCCAGAAGAAGGAAGAAGCGAAGCAGGAGTATCAGGCGAAGAAGTTTGTATCTAAAGAGGAGAAGAAGATAAGGAGTCGTATTTCATTCTTGGAGAAGGGGATAGAGGATGTTGAGAATAAGATGAAGGAGATTGAGGGGGTGTTGATGAATCCTGGTCCTGGGGATGATATAATGGAGTTGACGAGGGCTTATCTGGAGCATAAGAGGCAGTTGGATTATAAGATGGAGGAATGGGAGAGGTTGAGTGAATCGCTTGAATGACGGTTTTAAACGATGCCGGTGACCCCCGTCCACCTCTGGTGGACACCCCCTAGCCGTGGGTGGCATGTCACCTATATCGTTATAAAATCGTCGAATATTCAATGATTCATAGGGAGTAGAAACGCGATAAGAGATAATATATTATGGAAGAGAAGAAAATGCAGTATCTGTTCGGTATGCATCCGGTGCTGGAGGCAGTGAGAGCAGGAAAGAAGTTTGACAAGGTGCTTTTGAAGCAGGGCCTTGAGGGTGCGCAGTTCAGGGAGCTGATGGAGCTTCTGAAGGTCAATGAGATTCCTTTCCAGTTTGTGCCTGGCGAGAGGCTCAACAGGGCGGTGCGTGGATCGCATCAGGGTGTCCTGGCATATATTTCACAGATAGAATATGTTGATATTGAGCAACTTGTGAATAATGCGCTCGGTGTGAGCGAGAATCCTCTTCTTGTGATTCTGGACGGCGTGAGCGACGTCCGCAATCTTGGTGCGATTGCCAGGAGTCTGGAATGTGCCGGCGGTAATGGAATCATTGTTCCTGCCAAGGGTGGTGCTGCTATCAATGCTGATGCGGTGAAGGCTTCTGCGGGTGCATTGATGAGAATGGATACATGCAAGGTTCCTAATCTTCGCGTTGCCGCTTATTATCTGAAGCAGAGCGGTTTCAGGCTTGTTGCTGCCACTGAGAAGACCGACAGGCTGATATATGATGTGGATCTGACAGGGCCTTGCGCCATTATCATGGGTTCTGAGGGCAAGGGTATTTCCCAGTCTATGCTGGAACTTGCTGACGACAAGGCTGCTATTCCTATGGCTGGTGAGATTACATCCCTGAATGTGTCCGTTGCATCTGCAGTCCTTATGTATGAGGCTGTAAGACAGAGACTTGCGAAGTGAAAATGTTTGTTCTTGATTCTCATTGCGACACGCCTTCCCAGATTCTGCGACTGAGGGATCTGGCCGTAGACAATGAATATGGCCACGTCGATTTTCCGAAGTTGAAGCGTGGTGGGGTTGACGGGGCGTTCTTTGCTCTGTATATTCCTGCTTCCTACGATTCCGATCCGGATGCGGCTTTCGAATATGCCTGCCGGCTTTATGATGGGGTTGAACGTTCGGTTGCTGAGAATTGCGGGGTTGCGGCGTTCGCCAGGTCTGAGTCTGAAGCTTTGGCAAATAAGGCTTCATCGCGTTTCTCGGTCTTCCTCGGTCTGGAGAACGGTTCGCCGATAGGACAGTCACTCGATAGACTTAAATGGTTCTATGATAAGGGAATACGTTATGTTACCTTGTGTCATTCAAGAAATAATCAGATTTGTGATTCATGTGCGCCCGATGTAAAGACATGGGGCGGTCTGAGTCCTTTCGGCAAAGAGCTGGTTGCTGAGATGAACCGTATCGGAATGCTGATCGATGTGTCGCATATTTCCGATGATTCGTTTTACGATGTGCTTGAGTGTTCGACCAAGCCTGTAGTTGCTACGCATTCCTGCTGCAGGGCGCTGGCCGGTCATCCCAGGAATATGACCGATGATATGATCAGGGCTCTTGCTGCCAAAGGGGGAGTCATCCAGATCAATTTCTATCCTATGTTCATTGATCCTTCTTTCGGGTCCAGGCTGGAGGCTTCCGGTGTCATGGAAAGAGGGGAAGTGATTGAAGCTGAGTTCATTGCAGATCCTGCAGATCATGAGAAAAGGCGTGCCTGGAATGCCGTTCAGGATGAATTGAATGCTTTGGAGAGGCCGTCATACAAGCTTATTGCCGATCATATCGACCATGTCGTAGGTCTTGTCGGTATCAATCACGTGGGTCTGGGTTCGGATTTCGATGGAATTGCTGTGACTCCTGACGGATTGGAAGATATTTCCCTGATGCCGAGAATATTTGATGAGCTTCGCGGAAGGGGATATTCCGATGAAGATATTGCCAAGATTGCCGGTGCAAACTTCTTCCGTGTGCTTGGCGAGGTGTCACTTCTTTAGGTCCTGGAAGTGCTTTTTCTTGCTCTGGTTCTGCACAATGACCATTACTGCAATCAGTATTATGCTGATTCCCAGCACTGTAGACACGCTTAGATGCTCGTCAAGGAAGATTATTCCCAAAATTACCGCTGTGAGAGGCTGGAGCGCTCCCAGAATTGAGGTGAGTGTCGGTCCTATGCGTCTGACAGCCTTTACTCCTGTGAAACTCGATATCATTGTCGACCAAAGAGCGAGGCCCAGAATGTAGAGCCATTGTATTCCGTCCGTGACGATTGCTATGCCTCCGTTGAAGAGGAAGCCGCAGATTGTGAAGTATATGCCGCTGAGCAGCATGATCCAGGTTGTGAATTTGACGACTTCGATCTTATCTGCGCGTGTACGCTTCATTGCTATGTAGTATGCAGCGAAGGAAATGGCTGATACAAGGGAAGATATGAGTCCTAGTCGGGTGTCCCCACCGGGCGCTACAAGTCCGTCTCCCGAGACCATCAGGTATACTCCAAGTATTGAAACAGCTATTGCGCCTATCTTTATGAATGATTTCTGTTCACCGAAGAAAAGCATCATGCATAGTGCCACTATGACCGGATACATGAAGTTGATGGTGGATGAGATTCCGCTGGCGATGTTTTCAAATCCGATGAGAAGGGTGATCGATGTCACGGATCTGAGGAAGCTGAGGAGTACGACTCTCCAGACTTCTCCGAATGAATTCAGTCTGAGAGTCTTCTTTTTTACCCTTGCGTAGATGACAAGAACCAGAGCAGCGAGCATCCATCTGTAGGAAAGAATGTCGAAATTGTTCAGTCCGGCGGCTATGAGTGCAAGGCTGAAAAGGGGAGAGAATCCAAATGATGCAGCGGAAATAGAGGCATAGAAAATACCGTTCAATGTGATTCTTCGTCTCTTTTTTTCGTATGTTGTGTGTGCAACGCTCATTTTCTCTCCTTTTATCCTTAATTTATTGGTTTATAATACTTTAAGTCTTTATATAATAGTTTTTTATAGTTTACAAATTTAATTAAACAAAGATGTTACATTGTTTAACTTTTATGTTTTATAGGTTAATTGTCAGTTATTTAGCTCTTTCTTCACTTTCTTGTATAAAATATGTAGTGCGGAGGACGAAAACCTCTCGATATTACGATTTCTGTCACTGTTGAATACAAGTTTCACGGTCTCGGTCCCCTTAGCGGAGCTTACTCCGATCCATACTGTTCCCACCGGTTTGTCGTCACTTCCGCCTCCTGGTCCGGCAATTCCTGAGGTAGCGACGGAGTAGTCGCTGCCGGTGAGGTTCCTGACACCTTCTGCCATTGCTGCTACGCATTCCTGGCTAACTGCTCCGTGTTTTTCTATGATTTCTGCCGGTACTTTCAGGACGTTCGTCTTTACTTCGTTGGCATATGAGGTGACTGAGCCCAAAAAATAGGCCGATGAGCCCGGTACAGAGGTGATAAGAGAGGATATCATGCCTCCTGTGCATGATTCAGCCGTGCTCATTGTCTTTCCGTTGGCTTCCAGAATCCTGCCAATTGCGGCCTGCAGCGTGTCGTCTCTGTCAGAGTATATAATGTCCCCAAGGATTGCCTTGAGGGCGTCTAATTCCGTTTCTATGCGCTTCAGGGCGATTTCCTTGTCTTCTGCTCCGTAGACGGAGAGACGTAGGCGTACGCCGGTGATTGCGTTAGGAAGGTAGGCAAGGTGCATGTCGGACGGAAGGTTGTCCTCCCATGCGGATATCATCTTGGATAGAGCGGATTCAGCCACTCCATAGGTCATGACCGTGCGGTGGTAAATATCTGATAATGAGTAATTTGCCTTAATATCATCCATTATGTCACCGAGGGCTCCCAGTGCTTCGAAGGGTACTCCAGGAAGGGAATACAAGGTCGCTTTGTGGCCGAATCTTTCTTCCGGGAAGCGGAAGACCATGATCGGAGCTGTGCCGAGACGGTTGGGGATGACGTCGCAGGTGTCCGGAACGGATGCCTGGGCGAGGTTGATGTCGAGGATGTCAAGGCCTCTGGCGCTCAGAATCCTGTGGATGATTTCAAGCTGTCTGTCGTCAGTCTTGAAGTTTTCGGCCTTGGAAAGTTCTGCAAGGGCATTTTTGGTGATGTCGTCCTTTGTCGGTCCAAGTCCTCCGGTTACGATCACGATGTCGTTTGCAAGGAGCTCTTCGCTGAGCGAATCGATTATGACTTTATGGTCGTCACCTATGGATACCATTCTTGAAACCTTGATACCCAATGAGTTAAGTGCTCTTGATATATGTGCAGAGTTTGTATCAGTGATCTGACCTATCAGAATCTCGTCACCTATGGTGCAGATTGATGCTCCTGTCATTTTAATTGTTTGTTTGTTTGTTCGAGATGCTTGAGAATCTTTTTGATAAGTGCCGGACCTTCGTAAATGAATCCTGAATATATTTCCACGAGAGATGCTCCTGCGTCCATCATATCCTTCGCCTGCTCAGGAGTCATGATTCCGCCTACGCCGATGATAGGGAGCTTGCCGTCCGATTTAGTGTGGACGTATCTTACGAGTTCCAGGTTCTTTTTGTGTACAGGGGCTCCAGACAGGCCTCCGTTGCCGATTTCTTCGATCTTTTCCTTCGATATGCTGTTAAGGCCATCCCTGCTTCTGGTTGTGTTTCCTGCCACGATTCCGTCAATTCCGGAGCGGAGGCAGTAGTCTATGATCTCGTCCAGCTGCTCTTTCGAAAGATCCGGAGATACTTTGAGGAGAACCGGTCTGTATTCGTCGTGGTACATTCTCAGGTCGAGGAGTCTGTCAACGATGTCCGAAAGGAAGGTGATGTCCTGTAATGCGGTGAGTCCCACTACGTTAGGGCAGGATACGTTCACCACGAACATATCTACGAAGTCGTAAAGAAGGGCGAATGATGTCTCGTAATCCTTAGCTGCGTCTTCGTTTATGCTTGTGCTGTTCTTAGATATGTTTGCAGCGACAATGACCTCCGGTCTTACCTTTTTAAGGTGTTCTACGGCATTTCTGACGCCTTTATTATTGATTCCGAAGCGGTTGATGATGGCTTTGTCTCCAGGGACTCTGAAACATCTAGGCTTTGGATTTCCGTCCTGTGGCTTAGGTGTGAGGGAGCCGATCTCTACGAAGCCGAAGCCGAAATTGGCCATATCATTGTAGAATTCTCCGTTCTTGTCAAGGCCTCCTGCCAGTCCTACAGGGTTAGGGAAGTTGATTCCGAAGACTTCGCGTTCAAGGGAAGGGGTATTTCTACGGTAAAAGGCCCTTATGATCTGTTTTGCAAACGGCACATGTCTCAGAAAGGAAAGTCCGGAAAATAATATGTTATGTGCTGTTTCCGGATTGAATCTGAATAGTATCGGCTTTAGAAAATGCTTATACATACGCTGGAGTATTTATAACATACAAATATACAAAAAAGTACCGCATCTGCGGCACTTTTTTATAATTCCTGAAATGTCCCGTCGTCGAAAAGAACGATAATCTTTTTGATAACACGTTGTTTTATAATGGTTTGCGGGATGTTATCTATAATTTTATTTGAATCTGTGGCTGGAATATTTTCAACAATCTTCTCCGGTAGCACACGAATTTCCGGTTCTTCAGCCGGTTCGTCGTAGAAATCTGTGAAGAGGAGATCAGAGTCGTTGTACATCTTTCCGTTCCCGAAGAAAAGCCAGTTGATGTTGAGCTGGGGGAATCCGGCCATGATGGCTGTGATGAAATCATAGCCTGGCTTGTTGCGTCCGGCGAGTACGTGTGATACGTTTGCTTTTCCGATCCTGATTCTGTCTGCGAACTGCGCCTGAGTGATGTTTTCTGCTGCCAGAAATTGTTTTAGTCTGTTGTGCATAATTGTATACGTTTGCGTTACAAATGTAGACAGAATTTTTGTAAATATCAACAGTATTGTGTGTATAAAATTGTTGATAAGTAGGGTAGACTGTTTAAAACCTATCTTATTAATTACATTAGATAAATTTTATAAAGTTCTGAGTATTATTGGTATAATAGTTATTATATATGCTTTTATACGTCCCTATGAGGCATTGTTGCCCTTATTTATACCTAAATATAGTATAATACTGCTATATTTGCTTTAATTAAATCTCATAACTATCTGATTTTAAGTTATATAAGTTATAGATAAATCAACATAAGAAATACTTATTCTACAATTCTATCCATGTATTAGACAGGCTTCCCATAGTGAATAAATCGGGGTTAAAAATTTACAATTATATACAACGGTGTTACAACACTATTTACAAATGTGTAAACAAATGTAAATTCGGTGAAAAGAGAAGAGAAATGAAAATTATTCGTAAATTTGCATTGTTATTAAAGAATGAACAGATACAGATGATGCCTGAAATACATATAGAGGATTATAATTATCCCCTCCCCGATGAGAGAATAGCAAAATACCCGCTGGATCAGAGAGATTCTTCGAAGCTGCTTAAATATAAAGATGGAAAGATCGAGGATTATAACTTCAGGTCCCTGCCAGATCTGCTTGAGGAGGGCTCGCTGATGGTGTTCAATGATACCAAGGTAGTTCCTGCCAGACTGCATTTCCAGAGGTCTACTGGTGCGCATATCGAGATTTTTTGTCTGGAGCCGGTGCTTCCTGAGGAATATGTGAGTATGTTTGCAGTAACAGAGAGGTGCAGATGGAAGTGTATCGTGGGTAATGTGAAGAGGTGGAAGAGCGATACTTTGTATCTGTATAATCCAGATGGAAATGCTTCGGTTGCGGAGATGGATCTTAGGGCTGATCTCATTGAGCGTCAAGGAGAAACATCGGTTGTGGAGTTCAGCTGGGATAACGGGGCTCCGTTCTCAAGGGTTCTTGAAATATGCGGTTCTGTGCCTATTCCTCCGTATCTGAACAGAGAGACTGAAGCGGTGGATCTGGAGCGTTATCAGACCTTATATGCCCGTTTCAGAGGTTCTGTAGCTGCTCCTACAGCCGGCCTTCATTTTACGGAAAAAGTGCTGGAGGCCCTCAGAGCCAAGAATATAGACACGGAGACGGTCTGTCTGCATGTTGGTGCGGGTACTTTCCTTCCGGTCAAGTCTTCTCTTGTTTCGGAGCATTCTATGCATCGTGAGCCTTTCGTGGTTACCCTGGATTTTCTGGAGAAGCTTCTGGCGAGGAAGGGTAAGCTGGTGGCAGTCGGAACTACATCGGTCAGGACTCTCGAGTCTTTGTATTATATCGGTGTAAAATGTATCGAAAAGGGAGTTCCGGCTGATGTGGATCAGTGGGAGCCATATGAGCGTGAGTATTCTTATACCGTAGAGGAGTCTATTGGAGCGATAGTTGAGTATTTGCGTTCTAATTCCTTGAAAGAGTTGCAGTTAGGTACGCGTATTATTATTGTGCCAGGTTATTCTTTCAAGCTGGTCGATGTGCTTGTGACCAACTTCCATCAGCCTCAGAGTACGCTACTGTTGCTGATTTCTGCTTTTGTTAAGGGGGACTGGAAAAATATTTATGATCATGCGCTTGCGAATGGTTTCCGTTTCCTTAGTTATGGTGACAGTTCGGTACTCTTCCGCCTCTAGCGAAAAATAGTTTGTATTTTTTGCAATGTTTTCATACATTTGCATTAATGTACATAAAAATAGACCTATGGTAGACTTATCTGAATTCGAGAGTATCAGCCCTTATACGGATGCTGAAGCTGCGGAGGCGTTGAGCAAGTTGGCTGAATATCCTCTCCTTTCCCATGTGTCTCAACATTTCTTTCCTGAAGAATCGCCTGATTTTCTCAAGAATCTGCTGAAAAGCATCAAGACAATCGATGATTTTCAGATTCTTGTGATGCAGAAGTTCGTGCGTTGGGTTCTGGAACATACAGCAAAGAATTTTTCATACGACGGCGTTGCCAATATAGATCCGAACAAGAAGTTTCTTGCTCTTTCAAATCATAGGGATATCATGCTGGATCCTGCTATCACTCAGCTTGTTCTGTATACCAACGGTATTCCGATGACTGAGATAGCCGTAGGTGATAATCTGATTACCAGCAAGACCATCGAGTATCTTATCCGTTCGAACAGAATGATCAAGGTGGTAAGGGGTATCAGCGCGAGGGAGCTTTATCTTTCGTCACAGCTTCTGTCCAAATATATCCGTCTGAACATCACTGAGCAGCGTAGTTCGATCTGGCTTGCACAGCGCCAGGGAAGGACCAAGAATGGTTATGATGTCACGGAGCAGGGTCTTCTCAAGATGCTGGATATGAGCGGTACTTCGGATTTTCAGCAGAATTTCGAGGAGCTGAACATTATTCCGATGAGTATTTCTTACGAGTATGAGCCTTGCGATATCCTGAAGGCTCGTGAGCTTGTGATTTCGCGTAAGAAGAAGTATGTGAAGGCAGAGGGTGAGGATCTTAACAGCATTATGGTGGGTATCATGCAGCAGAAGGGAAATATCCATCTGAATATCGGTACTCCTCTTACTTCTGATGAGATTGCTGCGGCTGCAAAATGCGATAAGAATGACAGGTATCAGCTTATACGCCATGCTGTCGACAGGCGAGTTATCGAGGGATACCATCTTTGGAAGAACAATTATGTGGCTTATGATATCCTGAATCATTCGTTCAAGTATTCGGATATGTATTCGATTTCGGATGTCGAGTCGTTCGTCATTTATATGGAGAAGCAGCTTGATACTATCGAGAAGGAAATCAATAGGGAAGACCTTAGACGCATTTTCCTCCAGATTTATGCTAATCCTGTGGTTACCAAGGAATTACTAGCCAAAGAAAAGGCCACTGGAGCGATTCTTCTGTAAATTCTTCGATTATTTATATATCGTCTATTATTTATATATCGTCTATGCCCGGCTTGACCGGCAATCTATATTAAATCAGGGTCATCGATAATGTATCCGGAGAGATCTTTCCATTCAGGGTTAATTGCTTCGACTAATTGATTTTTCCACTCTCTTTTGAAATGCTTGAGTTGTTTTTCTCTGGCAATGGCTTGTTCTATTGTCGGAAGTGCTTCAAAATAAATAAGTTTGGAGCATTTGTATTTAGATGTAAATACTGATCCACGTCCTTCAGAATGTTCTGTAATTCGCCTCTTTATACTGTTTGTTACGCCGACGTAAAGAACTGTGTTGTTCTTGTTGGTTGTAAAGTATATGTATCCTTTCTGCTTCATATCCTTCTGTTAGATCCCCGATCAGGTCGGGGATGACGGTGTGATTGAGATGCCCGGTCGAGCCGGGCATGACGTTTATAGGTCGGGGATGACGGTGTGGTTGAGATGCCAGGTCGAGCCGGGCATGACGTTTATAGGTTGGGGATGACGGGGTCAGTCGTTCTTGAGGTTGATGTCGAGTTTAGGGTATGGGAACTGGATGTTGTTCTTCGGTAGTTCGTTGTAGATTTTTTCCAACATATCGAAGTTCACGTTCCAGTAGTCCTGTGATTTTACCCATACTCTTATTGTGAATATAATGCTGCTGTCTGCCAGGTTGCTAAGTGCAATGAAAGGGGCAGCAGGGGCTCCTGTTTCAACTGTCAGTACGCGTGGGTCTGCATTGATTATCTCAGACAGAATTGATTTTGCATGCTCTGTTGATGTGCCGTATTCCACACCGACAGACAGGTCGAGTCGTCTTAATGTGTTATGGGAGTAATTGTTGATTGTTCCGTTTGAGAGGGCTCCGTTAGGTATTACAATCATTCTGTTGTCGACTGTCGTGAGCTTTGTGCTGGTGATGGTCACTTCCGATACTGTGCCTTCATATCCTTGCGCCTGGATGTAGTCACCGGCCTTGAAAGGACGGAAGATGAGGATCATGATGCCGCCTGCAAAATTCTGTACGGTGCCGTTCAAAGCCATACCTATGGCCATGCCACCACCTGCAAGTAATGCTGCAAGTGAGGTGGTGTCAATGCCTAGTGTTCCGACAATTATGATTATAAGGAGGATTGTCAGAGCGATGCTTATGATGCTCTGTACGAATGATGCTATGGCCGGATCTGTCTTCTTTTTTTCGAAGATTCTGTGAAGCATCTTCTTGATCTTGCGGATGAGCCATATGCCTATAAAATACAGGGCAAGAGCGGCCAGAACCTTCAGCCCGAACGATACTATCTTATCAAGCATATCGCCGATAAGGACATCTGCAGGGGTGTTCTTTACTGTTTCAATGACTTCTGTGACTTTGGCCTCTACGTCCAAAGTGTCAACTGGAGTGGTCTGAAGCAAGTTTATCATAATTTCAAATGCTTATTAACGGAAAAGATTCTCAACTTTTGCTGCAACTTCGTCAGCCGGTGTTTCCGGATCCATTACAAGATGCGGCTCAGCATAAATGATGCCTCCCTCTGCCTTTGCTCTCTCTTCACCACCTCCGGTGATATTGAGCATGATCATTTCATCCTTGCCGACAGTGCCGTTGCTTACGGCCTGTGCAAGTGATGCGACTGCTACTGCAGCTGCATTGTGGATATCAATTCCTTCGAGCTTCAGGAATTTATCCTGCCATTTATGGAGCTCTTCGTTTGTGACCTTAAACATCTCACCACCAGCATCTTCCATTGCTTCAAAGAGTCCGCCTGCAAGTGAATAAGGCGGCTTTCTGTTGGAAAGAACCTTTGCGTCGATGATGGCTGCTGCCTGACGTGCTTCCTCCGGAGACATAGGCACGAGCTCTCTCGAGTGCTTGCACCAGGAATCATACATAATGGTGAAAGGGTCGTTCTGAGAAGGGTAGAGGCGCATCTTGTGCGATCCGTACCTTCCGTCTTCGATGAGCCTGAGATTGTTTTCCCATGCTGCGATTGTGCCTGTACCGCTTCCGATGGCCTGGAAGTATGCATCAGGGATTCTGCCGGTCACTTCAACGGCTGAGAGAAGGGTCGTGCCCATTCCGTCACGTCTTGCTACGTTCTTTGCTCCTCCTTCGGCCATGAAACGAGGTGATGAGCATACTTTGTCGGAGAGTGCGATTGCATCGAAATAATCGGATCCCTTCGGAGATGCTATGATCTTAACGCAGTCATTGAGAGGTTTCTTGAACCACAGTGCGCTGATATTGTCCTCCGGAATGGATATTACGAGTGGAATGTTGTTGTCTGAGCATACTTTGGCAAAGGCGCGGGCTGTGTTTCCTGCAGATGCCACAACGAGGATTCTGTCGTTGTCTTCAGGAAGTCTTGCGCATACGGAATATGCTTCAGTTTCCTTGAATGAGCATGTCTCCATCTTTGCACCGATTTCCGGGAAGTAGCCGGAGAATGTGATGTACAGGTTGTTCAGTCCGAGTTCTTCTGCAAGGGCCTTGCTCTTGTAGGTGATCGGAGGGCATGAACCGTTCAATGTCCTTCTGATCGGAAGCCAGTCTGCGAATCTGTAGAATCCATCAAGTTCTGTACGAGGGTTGTACTGTTTCTTTTCGTATTCGGCTCTGACGAGGCTTGGACAATTGCATTTTGGGTCGGCAAGGCTCCAGCCTTCGTCTTCAAATCTGTGACCTGTACTGCAGCAGATAAGCGTGTACTTTGTTGGAGTGAATGTCATAATAGTATAGATTTTAGTTAATTTCTGTGTTTGAGTCGATAAGTTCGGCAATGTCTCTTACCGGAGTCTGCGAGTACCTGTTGAATGTGCTTCTACAGAGCGGGCAGGCAGTGATGACTTCGTCTGGAGATGCTATCGTGAGGTTCTTCAATGCATTCTCAGTCAGGGCTTTCCGCTTATCGAAGCTTAGTGTCAGACTACCGAGGCTGCCACCGCAGCATATGCTTTCCTTACCGTTTTTCTCTGCCTCGACGAGTTCGCCTGCCGATGAAACGACGTTTCTTGGCTGGTCATATATGCCGCAGCCGCGTCCAAGCTCGCACGGATCATGGTAAACATATGATTTTTCTGACTTCCGTACCTTCAGCCTGCCTTCCTTTATCAATCTGTCGATATATTCAGTATGGTGAAGGATTTCTATTCCTTCGAGGGCATATTTTTCCTTGAATATCTTATAACAGATAGGGCAGCTCAGAAGAAGTATGTCTGCTCCGGATTCCTTGATGATCTCAGTGTTCTTCGCAACAAGCTCCATTGCCTGGTCGATTCTTCCTGCCATAAGCATCGGCCTTCCGCAGCAGATACCGCCGTCCTTGTCCATTATTCCGTAGTTGACCCCTGCTTTTTTCAGTAGGGAAGTCATGGATTTCATAATCGTCGGAGTCAGTGAGGTCATACAGCCAGCAAAATATAAAACCTTTTGATTATGAATGTCTGAAACAAAGTCGTTCTCGGTTGTAACAAAATTGTTAAGCTGGTTTTTCAGGCTATTTGTGTCGATATTCGAGTAGTCCTGACTGATGTTGTATTTTCTGATCGACCTCTGTGCTATGCGGAGTCTGTCACCCTGTACGCCGACCGGACATACGGCTGTACATTTGCCGCAGAGAAGACATTTGTCGCTGATTTCTTCTATTCTTCTTTCGTTGTAGCGCTTGATCTGGCGGTTGAGATAGACGGTCGTGTCTCTGGTGTTGGCTTTCACTGCACTCATCGGGCATGCATCGATGCAGACGCCGCAGCTCGGGCATGAATATACCTGAAGCCTTGATATGCCTTTGCGCGAATGTCTGATAGGTATTCCGGCATTGCGCATAGGGATGAGAAGTATTTCTGCCGGAATGTGCATGTATCTGCTGAACGGCAGGACGCACATGAATACGCACAGGGCCATTGAATATGCCCACCATGTCGGAAGCATGTTCATCTGGTCACTGAAGAAGAAGTGGAGAACATCATTAAGCGACTTTGTCAGGAAGGATCCGCCGCTGATGTCGGCTGTAAAGCCTTCAGCGAGGAGTCGCAATGGGAAAATGCTCCACAATGCGTACAGGCCGATGGTGTCGGTAAGGCTTGGTCTTGTCGTACGCCTCATTCCGAACAGTCTGGAGCGTATTCTCTTGGTGATGGCGAGAATGATGCCGCTCAGAATCACAAGAAGGAAAAAGTCCATCAGGAAGAAGAAGAATGATCCCTTCATCGTGTTCTCGGTCACGGCCACAAAATAGCGGAAGAATATAGGATACCATACCTGATGAATGCGCTCGGGTGTGTATAGGAATACTTCTATATGTCCTATGACAATGATCATGAACCATCCGAATGCTATGCTTGAGTGCATGTAGCCCAGGAGTTTGTTTCTTTTCCATAGCTTTACGTGGAAAAGGCAGTCGCAGAACCAGTCCTTGATGTTCTTTGCCATGATCTTCGGATTGAGCAGGGAAAGGAAGAACTTCTTTCTGTCCTCTGCACTGAGCTCCATGATGACCCTGATGGCTCCTATTATGCACCAGGACAGCACGAAAATCATTCCGATCATGAAAGGAATGATAAAGTTGCTGTATCCTGACAGATATATCTCTCTCATCGTCCTGCCTCCTTTTCATATATGCGGCATATCGAAAGAATGATATGTCTTGTGTTGATGCCTCTCGGACAGACCATAGTGCATTTCCCGCAGAGCATACAGTTCGACATAAGCCTGAATGCTTCCTCTTCCTTGCCTCTCTGGAGGTTCAGGAGCACTTTCCTGACGCTCATTCCTGAGAATGTTGCCGCCGGACACGTCGCACTGCACGAACCACAGGCCATACAGCGCATGGCATCGGGCTCGATCCTGCATAGCTCTTCGAACCGTGTCCTGTCCACTTTGTCCAGATTTATTGCTGAACTGGGTGATATTCTGAATCCGAAAATGCTCATTGTCCGGAAATTATCTGTGAATGTATGTCAAGTACTGCAGATCTTGCCTCTGCAAGTGTTTCAGGGACTGTTTTAGGGCCTGTGCAGGCGCCTGCGTAGAATATTCCTTTCTTAGTGGAAGAGGTGATGTGGAAGACATTGTCGTGGCTTTTGAGGAAGCCGTCGGAGTCCACCTGCAGTGCCATCATTCCAGCCATCTTGTGGGTGTCAGGGTTACATACCATGCCTGACATAAGCACAAGGAGGTCAAGAGTCACTTTGATTGGCTTGCCTGCGAGGGTGTCTTCAGCCTTTACAATCACTTTACCTTCAATGTTTTCGCTTACTTCCGACACTCGTCCGCGTATGAAGTGGATGCCGTAGTCTTTCTGGGCCTTGATGTAGAAGTCTTCGAATTTCTTTCCGAAGAGTCTGAGGTCCATATAGAAGCAGTAGATCTGTGCGTCAGGGAATTTCTCCTTGAGTTCGATGGCCTGCTTGATTGCGGTGATGCAGCATACTTTCGAGCACTGGCTGTTTCTGGCCTTCTCGTCACGTGAGCCTACACAGTGGACGAATCCGATGGCCTGCATCGATGAATTTTCGATTCTTTCGTCTTTGCCAGTGTTGAACCAATGCTCCAAGTCTCCGTTGGTAATTACTTGATTGTAAATACCATATCCGTACTCTTCCTTTTTCTCGGCTTCAAAGAGTCTGAATCCTGTTGTACAAAGGATATACTTCGTCATTATTGATATGCCGTTCGAGAGCTTGATATTATAGCTGTCCTGAAGACGGTTGATGAACGATATTTCCGTATTAAGGAATATGTTCGAGTCCTTGCTGGATGCAATCAGTTCATCGACTATGTCTTTAGCCGGGGTCATATCAGGGAAAAGCTTGTGCCAGTTGGCAACCTTTCCGCCGAGGTGATCCTCCTTTTCAATTATTATAGGGGAGTAACCGAGCTTGAGAAGCTGTGATGCCGCTTCCAGACCGGCGATTCCACCTCCGATTATTACAACAATCTCCTTCATAATTAAAAGCATTTGATGCCCGCAGGCAGTTCAGGACGCATTATATCCTTCTTGTTCAGGCCTTTATATTTGTCCTCCGGACTGTATTCGATGCCGATTTTGTCGAGTAGGGGCTCAACTGCCACCTGGTGGAGCTGGAGTCCGAGGTCCCATGGGTCATAACCCAGTACAAGGCCGGCTACTTCTTCATATGTGAATACAGGGATTCCGAAGCCGTTCTGTCCGTAGGTCTTTCCTTCCATTTCAGCGATGACATACTGCCAGCGGTCAAGGAAGTATGGACATCCTGGGCAGTTGGTTATGATCATATCCGGCTTGTAGGGCTCCATAGACTCGAATTTCTTATGTGTATTCGAGAGGGAGTAGCCACGGTTAGCTTTGACATGATATTGCCTGAAACCGTATCCGCAGCAATGTCTGCGCTCAGGATAATCGATCACTTCGCCTCCCCAGGCGTCAATCATTCCTGCCAGGACGTACGGATATTCGGCGCCGCCGACTCCTTTTGACGGGAACATCTTGGCGTAATGGCAGCCGATGTGCTCAACGACTCTGAGAGGTTCTCCTGTCTTTTTGTTTACGAGTCTGAACGCGGCCTTTTCGGCGATTTCGTTCCTGTATTTGTAGATCAGGTCGCTTGAGTGTGCCAGATATTTAGGCTTGTTGAATTCCTTGCGGCATGCTTTCCAGAGCATTTCGCGGATTCTGGTTTCCAGTTCAGGGAATTCATTCCATGTTTCAAGGATTTCTGTGTAGTTGCCGAAGGATGTTATGCATGAAGCTACGTAGTTTTCATAGCCGGCTTCTGTCATAAGCGCAAACTGCCTTGCCACAATAGTCATGGCTGTCTCCTGAGGAATGGTGTCGCAGTGGTACGCTATGCCTCCACAGGTCGTATGATGCTCATTTTCATAGAAATCCTTTCCCAGAACATCTTTGCATATTTCAAGGAACATACGTTCCGATCCTGGGAAGAAGTTCTGCCTGATGCAGCTTCTTACATAGTACCAATGATCATCAGGAATCTCTTTCTGATAATCACTCCAGATCTTCTGTTTGCCTTGGTAAATCATCTCTTATTCGTTGTTGAAATGTCCTTCCGAGCAATGCTCGAATGTATGTCTGTAGTATTCGTCGATGCTCATTCCCATTTCCTCTGCTTTTGCTTTGGAATATTTTTCTATTGTCTCCATCCTCTCGGTTCCTCCGGTCACGTCGAATATGCTCTTGAGCTCATCGAGGGATTCCTGAGGTATGTTTCTAAGTATACCGGGGCCGTTGCCTTTGTAGTTTGCACCCAGTCGTGCGTAGCTGTCCTCGTAATGCTCTGTGTGCCATTTCCATACAGGACCGGACTCTACGTGGTCTTCCCAACTGAAAGTGTCCGGATAGATACAGTATCCGTAGTTGAGTATGTTACCGGTCATTATCCTGGTAAGAGGGAAGAGCTGACGGCCTTTTTCGGATTCGACGAAGTAGCCGAGCTTTGCAGATAGGTTTCTAAGGGCCATTATGACCAGTCCGGGGCCGTTCTTTCGAGGGCATCTCGTGAGACAGGACATACATTCGCCGCAATACCATATCATATCGCTTTTGAGGAGCTTCTCTATCTCCTCATCATCGCCACGCTGGACGGTGTCGACTATCATACGAGGGTCGTATCTGTAGAATTCTGCAGCTGGGCATATGGCCGTACAGGTGCCGCAGTTGATGCAGGCTTTGAGACCTTCCTTTATTCGGTAGTCTTCCTGCAGCATATCATATAACTTTCCCATAATCAGATATTTGATATAAGGTAGTACATATAAGCAACCTCCATCAGGACCAGAATCAGACCTTCAATACGGTCGAGACTTTTCTTGCGGAAGCACCATGCGCTCAGCAGGATAAAGAGCGAGCAGGCCAGTACCATTCCAAGGTCGATGATGGTCATACCATTGAATGAAAGTGGTGAGATGAGTGCAGAACCGCCGAGAATAAGCAGTATGTTCGATATGTTGGAACCGAGGATGTTGCCGAGAGCAAGCTGGCCTCTTCCCTTGAAGGCAGCTACAACGCAGGTGGCAAGTTCTGGCATGGACGTTCCTGCAGCCATGACTGTGATTGCAATGAATTTGTCTGATACTCCGAAGAGTTTTGCTATTTCAGTTGCCGAATTGACGAAGAGCCTTCCTCCGAAGATCAGTCCTGCAAGTCCACCGGCTATCATCAATACTGAAACCACGATAGAATACTGCTTGATCGGTGATTCATCGTCAGATGCTGAATCCGAGCGGAACGATGACCACAGGTACCATACGAATATTCCGAGCAGGATGATTCCGTCGAGTCGGCTGAGCTGGTCTGTACCTTTTCCGAATATTGTGAAATTGAGACCCAGGAAAATCAGTAGGGCTGTAACGAAGATATTTAGCGGAATATCTTTCCTGATGTTGCTTCTGGTGATTACGAGGGGGGAGATCAGGGCTGTCACGCCAAGGATCATTGCGGTGTTGAATATGTTCGATCCTACAATGTTTCCAATGGCCATATCTGCTTTACCTTGGATTGAGGAAAGGAAGCTCACTACCATTTCCGGAGCGGACGTTCCGATGCCTACGATGGTTACACCGATGATGAACTCGCTGAGTCCGAATCTTTTAGCTATGCTGGACGCTCCGTCTACGAGGTAGTTGGCGCCAAAAAGTATCAGCAGCAGTCCTGCTGCCAGTATAAGTAGCTGTATTGTCATTTCAGGTTCAGGTTTCGTCCTTACAGGACATATTAACTAAGCAAAGTTATAAAAAATATCTTATATTTGTACAATCACCAACTCAGTTAAGTGCTATGAAGCGGATTCTTACAATTTTAGCTACTTTGATGCTATCGTTTTATGCCAATGCAGATGAGGTCGTTTTCTATCGTATCAGACTTGATCAGGATATTGACAAGGCTGCGCAAAGGCTTGTGGTCAAGGGACTTGAGAAGGCTGATGAGGCCGGAGCGGATTATGTTCTGCTCGATCTGGATACATACGGTGGAGCTGTTGATGCGGCTGACAGCATCCGTACGGCGATTCTTCGATATGAAAAGCCTGTCATTGCATATATCAACATGCAGGCAGCTTCTGCTGGAGCTCTGATAAGCATTGCATGCGATTCCATCTATATGAGAACAGGAAGTTCGATAGGCGCTGCTACAGTGGTGAATCAGACCGGTGAGGTCATGCCGGACAAATACCAGTCGTTCATGAGAGGAATGATGCGTTCGACTGCCCAGGCTATGGGAAGAGATCCTGAAATTGCAGAGTCCATGGTTGATACGGCAGGTGTGCTGAGCCTTACTCCAAAGGAGGCAATCAAGGTCGGATACTGCGAGGGAATTGCCGAGACAGTAGAAGAAGTCATAAATAAGGTAACTCCCGATAAATCATTTGTAATCAAGAATATGGAGGATGATATGACTTGGCTGGACAAACTGATTCAGATTCTGCTGAATCCATTGCTCCAGTCCATATTCATGATGATGATTGTGGGAGGTATATTTGTAGAAATACGTACTCCGGGCATAGGTCTTCCTCTTGTTACGGCGATTGTGGGTGCATTGCTGTACTTTGCTCCTTTGTACGTCGAGCAGCTTGCAGTTTCATGGGAAATCCTGCTTTTCGTGGTCGGTCTGGTCCTTATTGCATTGGAGATTTTTGTAATTCCGGGCTTTGGAGTGGCCGGAATATCCGGTATAGTGGCCGTTGTGGCTTCTCTAGCCTTTGCAATGATCGATAATACGGATCTTCTCAGATGGGACGGTACCATCAACCTGCAGCCGCTTCTTCGTCCTGTGGCTCTGGTCATCTTCTCATTGACAGCAGCTGTCTTCGGGTCTGTATGGCTTGTCAGAAGGCTTTACAATACCAGGTCATTCGATGCCATTGCATTGAGGCAGGAGATGAAGGCTGAGGACGGATTTACTGGTGTGGTTTCAGGACTTGACCATCTGGTAGGTGAAGAACTGACTGTCTTTGCAGATCTGAAGCCGGCAGGAAAGGTCAGCACGGCTGACGGCAGAGTATATGAGGCAATTCTTGCGTTCGGAGGGTATGCAGAAAAAGGCAGCCCTGTCAGAGTCATACGCACTGAACAGGGCCGCCTGTATTGTGAAAAAGCCTGATTCCTACTGAGCGATGAGCTCGAGGATGTGGCTTCTGAAGTCGTTCATATCCCTGATGTCATTGTAAGGGACGCGACGGCTTGATTCTGTTGTAAGTTCCTTGATGACAATACCTTCATCCATAAGATAACGTCCGCTTACGATCTTTCCGTCAAGCTCGATCGGCTTGCCTTCAACTTCAGGTGCGACTTCCCTGATGAGATATTTCTTGTCCGGATCGAGTCCCTGAAGTTTGATGATTCTCTGATGCATCTTGCGGGTGAAGAGCATGCGGTATACGAAGGCAACTGCCTTATCCTTTGACTGATCCACATACATGAGGGATGCGTAGTCGCGTCTGCCTTCATAAGGGGATACGAGTTTATAGAGGTCTCCCTGCTGAACGACGTTTCTGATTCTCTTGTACTCGCTGATAGCGCGTTTTGCATATGCCTTTTCTGCCTCATTCAAGTCAGCAGGAACCATTTCCATACCCATTCTGCACATGGAGGCAACGTCGAAGCGGAACTTGAGAGGTGTACGTCTCTGGGTGTATTTGTTCTGTGCCGAGCATACGTGGGCAGCGAGCATATTCGAAGGATAGAAGTTAAGGGCACCCCACTGGATGTAGATTCTGTGAAGAGCATCTGTCTGGTCGCTGGTCCACATTTCCTGGAAGTAAGGCATAAAGCCGTAGTTCATTCTGTATCCGCCTGACGAGCAGAGCTGGATGATGAGGTCAGGGTAGGTCTCACGCACTCTCTTGAGGATGTTCTGGAGTCCCAGATGATAGTCAACATAGAGGTTCGACTGATGGCTCTTCGGCAGATAAGGAGAGGATGCGTTGAACATGGACATGTTGAAGTCCCATTTGATGTATGAGATTTCAGGGTTCTCCTTCATCAGGTTGTCAACCACTCCGTAGACGAAGTCCTGTACCTTAGGGTTGGTTAGATCAAGAAGAAGCTGGGTCTTTCCTCTTCCGTATGTAGGCTCGAAATGCTCGTTCTTGAGCACCCAGTCAGGGTGCTTCTCGTAAAGTTCGCTCTTGTAATTGACCATTTCCGGCTCAATCCAGATGCCGAACCTGAGGTTTCTGCCGTGAGCATATTCGATGAGCTTGCCAATGCCTTCAGGAAGTCTTTCGCGGCAGACTTCCCAGTCTCCA
>JAFQGK010000013.1 GCA_017398335.1 Bacteroidales bacterium
AGAACTATGTTAAGTGGTATCTCTACTTCCGTAATGAGGACAATAAAAAGAAAGGAAAGTAGTCCGAACTACGTGCAGCGGTTCTACCTACTTTCCTTTCTTTTTATTCAACGTCACCAACCGTTTTTGGCAACATTACCATAATCTACAAGGTAATGGCTCATCTCAATACTGCCACCTTGTTCCGGTCCGAGATATAAGATAGCGGAAATCAGTTCAGCTCCTGCAACTGCTGAGCGGCCTCTGCTACTCCCATCTTGGAAGCGAGTTCGAAGTATTTCTTCGCCTCTTCAATATCACCTTCAAGAGCACAGTAGACACCTCTTGCATATACAGATTCCGGCATGCTTCCCGCACGGTCAAGGAATTTTCCTGCAGACTTCATATCGCCTCTCTGCATTGCTGCATTTGCTGCATTAAGATTAGCAACAGGATCTTCCGGATACATTCTAACAGCCACATCGAAGATTTCGCCGAACTGTTCTGACTCCGGATCAAGCCCCTGCGCAGCCAGATAGAACTCCTGAAGGCTGAGATTCTGAGGTCTGGTGCTCACGAGTTCGCGGATATGGTCGACATCCTCATAGGTAAATGAACGTACCACATAGTCAATCCTGTAGTATGTACGACGAAGATATGGATAGCAGTTCTCGAGGAGGTACTTATAATCCTTCTTGTACTGCGACTTGATCAGCCATTCCTTCCTGTCCGGTTCCTCATCCTTGTCGATGAGAGCGAGAATCTGGTTCTTGTACGGAAGGTCTGTACCTACAAGATACTCCCGCAGGCCTTCCCAGTTCTCCGGTTCATAGTCGGTCTTGATCACAGACTCCGGGAAGTCATACAGATCAAGCACATATTTCCTGATAGACTCGGTACGGCCCTTCGCAAGACGGGTGTTGTTGTCGTATGGGCTCTCCGGAGAAGCATATCCCTTGATGAAGATCGAAGTCACCTTCACGTCAGTATCCAGTCGGACAGAATCGATTGTCGAACGGATCTTGGCGAGCTCCTCCACATTATTATGATATTCAGGATATATGACGGTCTGTGACACAGGATAATCCACGAAAGCATTACCCTCGAGAACCCTCTCTTTACGCATCTCCACGGCCGGAGATATATAAAGGAATACAGGCTTATACATATCGAATCCACCAAGCGTGCAGTACTCTGTCTTTACGAGATTGCCGCAGCATCCGTATGTCTTCTTTTCAAGCACAAGCTCAGATCCTGCCATCCAGTCCTCATAAGGGACAGATGCAAAATACGGGATAAGGTCAGGAACTTCATTCTCTCTATAGGAAGTTTCCGCACTGCCCTCGACCATGGTCTTGTCGTTACGGACATAATAGAAATAGCGGTCGTGGCCGTAAATGCCAAGCGAAGGCATTCCTACGCGGTCACCGTCCTTAACTACATATGGAGTAAGCAGAACTGCCTTATTGGAAGGAACATTAAACTTTGACATGTCCATATCCATATTTACCATCATGTTGCCGGCATTGCGGTCTATCTCCGCATTGCTGATGGTTATGCCGTTAAAAGCCTCCTGCGGAGCCTGGACTGTCTGCGCCGTCATCACGGCCTGTCCCAAGGCCATTGCAGCCAATATAATAAATAAACGCCTCATACTCACACCTGATTAAAAGAGAAACACAAGACCTATCGACGCCTTTGTCGGACCGACATAATGCACTGGAACATCTTCCTCAAGCTTTAAGCCGCACTCTTCGCACTCGAACTTGTCATATTCGGTATAGACATATCCGAATCCTGCCTCAAGTTCAAGATTCCAATGCTTGCCAAGAATGAAGGCATAGCCATAGGCAAGACCGGCTCCTGCTCCCCATCCCTCGAATCTGTAGTTGGTCAAAGGAGAGTAGTCAAGGCCGAACATCTTGAAGTTGTTCGGAAGATTACCGAAATTATAGATTCCTCCCAAGGCATGGATACCAAGGAAGTGTCTGGAGAATCTGTCACAGAACCAATACCTGAACTCCGGCTGAACCAAAGCGTGCTTATACAATCTTCCCTGTGGCATTGTCCAGCCGTTATAGTTGCCGGAAAGATCGAATGTCCATCTTGGTGCCAGACCAGCTTCAATGCCTAGATTGACGGTACCGGTGGCATCATACAGAAGGTTTGTCTTTACTGCAAACTCCTGTGCATGAACATCTTGCCCTCCCCATGCGAGAAGCAGCAAGGACACCAGCATCAGAATACCAATGTTTTTATTCATAATCGTCTTCTATATTACAAACTAAGGGACGTATTAGTCCTAATAAAAGGTAAAGATACTCGCATTTTATCTATATACAAAGTATTTTATCGACTTTCTGCAAACTTTTATGGATATAATACAAGAAAGATGACTGATAGCCGGATGAACGGCTCAGTCATCTTCAATCTTGCTCCGACTTTCAGATTACTCCTGCTTTGAAACAACTGAACTGAGCTTCTCGCAGAGTTCGTCGAGCTTAGCGAACATCTCCTGAGTAAGAGCTCTGTAGAAAGCCTTCTTATTACCTTCTGGATGGCTTGCTCTTGTCTTGAGGCTATTGTAAAGCTCTACGGCTTCGTCAATTATCTGTGCGATTTCGTCAGCATCCTTGTGAGGGTTGAGCGCAACGAAGAGTGCGCAGTCATCAATGAATTCTGCTACGAAAAACTCGATGTCTTTTTTGAAAACTCTGAGGTTCATAATTAATACGTATTACTGATTTTTGTTATAACACGGGCAAAGATAGAAAAAAAACTATTTTCCTGCAAGATGCTTTTCCCAAGCCCATGCAGAAGCCAGAGTGTCCTCAACGGAACGCTCGGCCTTCCAACCCAGTTCTTCGTTTGCACGGGTTGTATCTGCCCATATCGCCATCACATCTCCAGGCCTGCGGTCTACATATTTATAATTAAGCTTCAGCTCATTCACTTTCTCGAAGGCGTTTACAAGTTCGCTGACAGATACAGGACGACCGGTACCCACATTGAAGATCTCGTAATCCTCCTTCATCTTTCCGTCAAGCATCCTTGCCACTGCAGCGACATGGGCTTTCGCAAGATCCACTACATCAATATAGTCACGAAGGCACGTGCCGTCTTCTGTAGGATAATCATTGCCGAAGATGCTCAGACACTCGCGCTTGCCGATTGCTGTCTGAGTAATGAAAGGCACAAGGTTGTTAGGCACTCCGCGAGGCAGCTCACCGATAAGAGCTGACGGATGGGCTCCGATAGGATTGAAATAGCGGAGGGCTATACCCTTGACGCCTTTATATGCCGCCACCGAATCACGAAGGATATCTTCGCACATCTGCTTGGTGTTTCCATATGGAGAAGTTGCCGGGAGACGAGGGGTCTGTTCTGTGACAGGAAGAACTTCAGCTTCGCCATATACGGTCGCAGACGATGAGAAAAGCACATTGCATCCTCCCTGCTTCCTCGATTCTTCAAGAATGTTAAGGAAAGAGACCAGATTATTGCGGTAATACATTATAGGCTCTGCAACTGATTCTCCCACAGCCTTGAAGGCGGCGAAATGAATAACTGCATCTATTTCATTCTCTGCAAAAAGTCCGGCGACAGCATCTGGATCGCAGCAGTCCACCTGATAGAAAGGAATATCGTCCCTGCCTGTTATCTTTTTCACTCCCTCGAAACATGTCATGTCGCAATTGGAGAGATTGTCTGCCACCACCACTTCATAGCCGGCATTGATAAGCTCGACAGTCACATGACTGCCTATATATCCGGCACCACCGGAAACCAAGACTCTTTTAGCCATAATCGATTATTTTGAAAACCTGACAAATTTAATGAATTTTATTATTTTCGCATATTGTTTTTGATATTGAAGGACTTCTATGAAAATAAAGGCACATTTATATATAATTACAACATTAATGCTTACTGCGTGGACCGGTATGTCAGGGCAGCCGGCGGACTCACTGACGTCTGTCAGAATGGCCAAAGCCAGAGAAACGGTACAGGCCGTGGCATCCGACCCCGTATTTTCCCAGGCATTGATGAGCGTATGCGTAATGACCGGCAGCGGTGACATCATTGCTGATTTCAATTCTCAGGCCATGCTCGTTCCTGCGTCGAACATGAAGCTTCTGACCACAGGAGCAGCCATCCACACTCTCGGCAAAGGTCACAGATTCGAGACGAAGATAGGCTACAGAGGCAAGGTTCATGACGGTGTGCTCACCGGAGACCTGTATATCCTTGGCGGAGGCGACCCTACAATTGCGTCAAAAGACTCGATTGCAACTCCCCTTGAACAGACATTCAACCAATGGCACAGCCTTCTGGCAAAGGCCGGAATCAGAAAGATTGACGGCCACATCATTGGTGACGGAAGGTGGTTCGAAGGAATGCCGGAAGAGGAAAGCTGGGTATGGAACGACATAGGCACATATTATGGAACCGGATCATCAGCTTTGATGTTCTATGAAAACATGCAGTCATTCGAGGTTTCTCCAGGCGAGACTCCCGGCTCCCCTGTAAACATAGCTCCGCATTATCCTTCTGCCCCATGGATGGAATTCAGATACAACTGCACTACGGGCGAAAAAGGCACAGGCGACCAATTGTACATGTACACCAGCGACCTTGCCCCTGTGGCTGAAATAAGAGGAACCTTCGGGGTAGACAGGGGCCGCAAGAGAGTCGACTGCAGCAATAAATTCCCGGAATACACTTGCGCAAGATACTTCTCCGACTGGCTGAAGAAAAAGGGTGTGACATGCACCAAAGGCGCGGCCGACACAAAACTGAGACCGATGCCGGCAGAAAGGGATGACAGTCTTATGATAATAGGTTCCACGATGTCTCCTGAACTTGAGCGTCTCATATTCACCACCAACAAGGCAAGTAACAACCTATACGCAGAAACATTGTTCCGCGCTCTCGGCAAACATCATCTGGGAAATGCGACATATGAAACATCAGCCAAGGCACTGGAAAGCATTCTGAAAGGCATGGGACTGGACACATCCAAGGGGTTGCATATCAAGGACGGAAGCGGGTTATCCCGTCAGAACTACGTGTCCTCTGAATTCTTCTGCCGTTTTCTTGAGGCGATGATGCATTCCCCTGTTTTTGAAGAATACGTAGAAAGCCTTCCGCAGCCTGGCGGAGAAGGAACGCTGAAATTCAACATGAAAAGCTACCCTGCCGAAACACGCGCAAGAATCCGCGCCAAAAGCGGTTCAATGAACGGAATCAGGTGCTACAGCGGCTATATCATCCCTACTCAAGGAGCTAAGGATGAGACCATCATATTCTCAATTCTTACAGGCAACTGCACCTCTCCGACATGGAAGGTGAGACCACTGCTTGACAAACTTATGGCAGGACTGGCAGAACTCAATTAGTTTGCCACTTCACAAAGGAACTTTATACGCACCAGACGTACTTCGACTTCGTCATAATCGGAGCCGAGATCTTCCATTGCCGCCGCAAGGGAGTCTGACTCAGCCTCTTCGCGGAAATATTCGTAGATCTCATCCACGACATCCTCATCAAGAGTCTGATTGATATAATAGTCCAGATTGAGTCTGGTACCGGAAAAGACAATCGCCTCGATTTCATCAAGAAGTTCCTCCATTTCGAGGCCTTTTGCAGAAGCGATGTCTTCAAGCGGCAGCTTCCTGTCCACACTCTGTATTATATAGACCTTATTGGCTGATTTATTGACAATTGACTTGACAACGAAATCATCCGGCCTTTCAATCTCATTATCCTCGACATACTTCGAGATAAGTTCCATGAACTCCTTACCGAACTTGCGGGCCTTGCCTTCTCCCACACCCTGACAGTTCTTGAGTTCATCCAAAGTCATAGGATACATTATCGACATATCCTCCAATGACGGATCTGAAAATATCACCCAAGGCTGGAGTCTCAGTCTGCGGGCAACATCCTTCCTCAGGTCTTTCAGCATTGCCAGAAGCTGCTCATCTCCACCGCCACCTCCTCTGACAGCGCCTGATCCCGGAACATCATCGTCATCATCCTCGCCGTCAGAGAATTCCCTGTCCTCTGTCAGCATCAGCTGCCATGGAGATTCCGCGAACCTTCTTCCCTCGTCTGTAACGGTTATCAGTCCGTATGATTCAATATCCTTATGCAGGAATCTGAGGATCATGCCCTGATGGATCACGGCATTCCAGAAACGCACACTATGATCCTTGCCGGCTCCGAAAAGCTCCAGCTTGTCATGGTGATAAGACTTGATGATGGAATTCATTTCACCTGCGAGTATATTTGAAAGGTGCTCCATCTTGAAACGCTCCGGAAGCGACTCTATGAGGTCAATCACCATAGCCATTTCCTCACGACCGTCAAACTGCTTCTTAGGATGGAGACAGTTGTCGCATGCTCCGCAGTTCTCTCCTGTATATTCTTCTCCGAAGTAATTGAGCAACAGCTTTCTGCGGCAAGAATTCGATTCCGCATATGCCACCGTTTCCATCAGGAGCTGCTTACCTATCTCCTGCTCGGCTATAGGCTTGCCCTGCATGAATTTCTCAAGCTTCTGTATATCCTTATAGCTATAGAACGTAATGCATTGTCCTTCCTGTCCGTCACGGCCGGCACGGCCTGTTTCCTGATAATATCCCTCGATGCTCTTAGGTATGTCATAATGAATCACAAACCTGACATCCGGCTTGTCGATACCCATTCCGAAAGCAATCGTGGCGACAATCACATCTATCTCCTCCATCAGGAAGGCATCCTGATTCTCAGCCCTGGTCTTCGCATCCAGTCCGGCATGATATGGAGCAGCCTTTATTCCGTTGATATTCAGGAGTTCCGCAAGTTCCTCCACCTTCTTTCGGCTGAGACAATATATGATTCCGGACTTTCCGGGATTCTGGCGTATGAACTTTATTATATCCTTCTTCGGATCCAACTTGTCCCTTACTTCATAATATAGATTCGGCCTGTTGAACGAGGACTTGAACACAGTTGCATCCTGCATTCCGAGATTCTTGAGGATATCACTCTGAACCTTTGGAGTGGCAGTCGCAGTAAGTGCTATGATCGGAGCGCTCCCTATATCCTCGATTATCGTACGGATACGTCTGTACTCTGGTCTGAAATCATGGCCCCACTCTGAAATACAATGAGCCTCATCCACTGCATAGAAAGAGATCTTTATTTCCTTGAGCATGGCTATGTTTTCAGCCTTGGTCAAGGATTCCGGAGCCACATACAGAAGTTTCGTCACTCCGGTCATAAGATCTTTCCTGACCTCCATCAATTGAGCCTTATTCAAAGATGAGTTAAGGAAATGGGCAATGCCGTCATTCCCGGATACGAATCCTCTGATCGCATCCACTTGATTCTTCATCAGGGCGATCAATGGAGAAATGACAATAGCAGTACCCTCCATGACGAGAGCAGGCAACTGATAGCAGAGGGATTTTCCTCCACCTGTCGGCATCAGCACAAAAGCGTTGTTACCGTTTGCAAGATGCATTATGATCCTTTCCTGATCGGCTTTAAATGAATCAAAGCCAAAGAATTCCTTTAATTTTGAATGAAGCAGGTTTGAGTCTACTGTCATAAGCTCGGTTTTAAGGTTTACTAAGATATGGAATATTTTCTTGAGAAACAAAAAATGAACAGTCTTTTTTGCGTATCGAAAATTTACACTATCTTTGTGAGGTTATATAGGAAACAATAAACTATTAAACAAATATAGAAATGAAAGCAATCAGAATTTTCGCAGCTGCTCTTGTTGCAGCATTCGCAATTTCTTGCGGCTCAGCTTCCAACGACGTGAAGGTTGACGTGGAGCTTCCAAGCCAGGCTGAGGTTGACTCAGTAAGCTACCTCATCGGTATCAACTTCGGTTCATTCATCAAGGGCAACAATTTCGGTGAAGGTCTCGACGACCTTAACATGACTGAGATCAAGAAGGGTATCGTTGATTTCCTTGAGGCTGAAGGCAACCCATATGACCCTGAATTCGGAAAGCAGTTCAAGATCGATCTCGACCGCATGGGAGAAATTCTCAACGGATACCTCTCAAAGAAGCAGGCTTACAAGGCTGCATACAATCTTGCAAAAGAGGAGGAGTTCCTTTCAGCAAACGCTAAGAAAGAGAACGTTGACACTACTGCAAGCGGTCTCCAATACACTATCATCGCTCCAGGTGCAGATCAGAAGATCGCTCCGGAGGATACAGTATGGGTTAACTACAAGGGTACTCTCCTTGACGGTACTGTATTCGATGAGAACGATTCAACCAAGTTCATCGCTAACCGCGTGATCAGAGGATGGACTGAGGGTCTTGGTCTCCTCGGAGAAGGTGGAAAAGCAACTCTCTACATCCCTGCAGAGCTTGCATACGGCGAGAGAGGAAACCGCAACATCGAGCCTAACTCAACTCTTATCTTCGACGTTGAGGTTCTCAAGGTAGGTAAGTACGTTCCAGCCGAGAAATAATAATGGCTTTAGAGCTTGAGGGCAGAATCGCCCGTAAACTTCCTGTTCAGCAAGGCACTTCGGCAAGAGGTGCCTGGGCTAAACAGGAATTTATTTTTGAGTATCAGGAAGGTAACTTTCCTTCTCAGATATGCATGAATGTCTGGGGAGATGATAAAGTCAGGGATCTGGAGAAATACCAGGTAGGTGACAAGGTCAGGATTTCGTTCAACCTCAGCAGCCGTGAATACAACGGCCGTTGGTACACAGACGTAAGAGCATGGCGCATTGAACCTGCAGGACAGCAGCACAGCCAGCCTGCAGCAGCATATCCTGCACAGGCAGCAGCTCCTGCCCCGGCACCGATGCCTACAGTTGACGACTTGTCGTCACCTCTTACAGACGACGATCTGCCTTTCTGATCTATTTGAAAAGCGAGCGGCAGAGGGCCGGGATATCCGCAACCTTCACCACTTCGATACCATCAGGAACCATTTCCAGACTGCTGAAGCTGGAAACATATATTTTTCTGTAGCCCAGGCGACCTGCTTCCATCACACGGCGGTCTGTCTGGGCTACTGGTCTGATTTCACCACTGAGGCCGACCTCTCCTGCGAAACAGACATCCGACGATATTGCAAAATCGAAATTAGAAGAAAGCACTGCGCAGACCACTGCAAGGTCACAAGCCGGATCACTTACCTTCAATCCACCGGCCATATTAAGAAAGACATCCTTTATTCCAAGTTTGAATCCTGCCCTCTTTTCCAGAACAGCAAGGAGCATGTTGAGCCTTCTCACATCAAATCCGGTCGCACTTCGCTGAGGTGTTCCATAAGCGGCAGTGCTAACAAGAGCCTGCACTTCTATAAGGAATGGCCTGGTTCCGTCCAGCATCGCACTGACCGCGACGCCGCTCAGACCCTCCTCATGCATAGGAACCAGCATTTCGGAAGGATTGCTAACCTCACGGAGTCCTTTACCTGTCATCTCGAAGACAGCCAGTTCCGATGTCGAGCCGAAACGGTTCTTTATACTTCTGAGCAGACGGTACGTGCCTCTGTTGTCTCCCTCAAACTGAAGGACAACATCAACGATATGCTCGAGAATCTTCGGACCGGCAATGCTACCCTCCTTGGTGATATGACCGATAAGAATAACTGGCACACCAGTCTCTTTTGCAAATCGGAGAAGCATGGAGGCTGTTTCCTTGATCTGTGTCACCGAACCGGGAGACGATTCCACGTTCTGAGAAAACATTGTCTGCACAGAGTCGACAACCATCAGGTCCGGCATCATCTTTCTGGCCTCTGAGATTATGTTCTCCATCAAGGTTTCACTATATATATAACATCCCGAATCGTCACCTCCTATACGGGCGGCGCGCAACTTAACCTGCTTCGCGCTTTCCTCGCCAGTAACATATAAGGTCTTGAGTGACGGGCAGTTAAGAGGTATCTGAAGAGACAGCGTCGACTTACCTATGCCCGGTTCTCCTCCTATGAGGACAAGAGAGCCCTCGACAAGGCCGCCTCCCAGAATCCTGTCCAGTTCAGCATTGTTCAAAGACATACGACGCTCGTGAGCAGAATCAATCTCCGCAAGAGGTGTCGGTTTATGGCCCGAACCAGGCACAGAAGCCGGATCCGATGAAGACTTCCTGCCGGTCGCCACTGTCTCTTCCACCATCGTATTCCACTCTCCGCAAGCCGGACAACGGCCCATCCATTTTGATGCCTCGTTACCGCATGACTTGCAGAACCAAACTGTCTTTGTCTTCACTGTTGCCATAATCAAGAATATATAAAGCAAAGATAGGGTTTTTCCAGAATAAAAAAAGGGGCATCGTCCCATTTGGAACAATGCCCCTCTGATTCTGCTTATTGATTACTGAGCCTTCTGGCAGTCAGCTGCTGTACTGTCGCAAACCTCGCACTGCTCTGTGCTCTCGCATCCCTCTGAGCAATCTGCGCAATCACCTCCGCAGCATCCAGCCTCTACTGGAGCTGCCTCTTCTGCCTGTGAGTTGCTGTTACAAGCACAAGATGCTGCAGCAAACATAGCTGCAACAAAAGCCATAGTCATAAATACCTTCTTCATAAGACTTGATTATTTACTGATTAATTAAAAAAACAATTTGGTACAAAGTTATGAATTATTTATCAAAGTTCAAAACCTCCATCTGCTCAATCCTTCCGCCCTCTATTCTGAACCTCAATGCAGTCCTGACCAGATGAAAGCCCTGGATGCCTGCTGCTCCAGGATTAAGCACCAGCATATCCCTCTTTGTATCCCTGACGACTTTGAGTATATGGGAATGTCCGCACACGAATATATCCGGACGGAATTCATCTATGAGTTTACGGGCACGAGGGTCGTATCTGCCAGGGTAACCTCCTATATGCGTCATCAGCACCTTGAGCCCCTCGCACTCGAAAAAACGATACAAAGGGTGTTCAAAGCGAAGGTCATAGTTGTCACAGTTTCCGGCAACACCAAGCATGGGCTTGAAGGCGGCTATCTGCGCGGCGAGCTCCATACCACCGCCGAAGTCTCCCGCATGCCATATCTGGTCGACCGGCTCGAGAAAACTCTTTAATTCCGGGCTGAAAACCCCGTGTGTATCTGATATCAGACCTATATACATAATGAGACAAATTTACTATTTTTGCATTTCATAACGGAATAATTATGGAACTTTTCTACTCACACGAAATCGAAGGGAACATCTGCCACCTTGACCAGGACGAGTCGGGACACTGCATAAAGGTATTGAGACACAGAAGCGGCGACGAGATCTCAGTCATTGACGGATGCGGCACCCTGCTTAGATGCAGAATCTTGACAGACAGCCCGAAAGGTGTTGATGCTGAGATTCTTGCAGCAGAAAAAGACTGGGGCTGCCATCCTTACAGGCTCCATATGGCAGTGTGTCCTACCAAGAACAACGACAGATTCGAGTGGTTTGCCGAAAAGGCGTGTGAGATTGGATTCGACGAACTGACGCCGACTATCGGCGAACACTCCGAAAGAAAGGTTCTCAAGACATCCAGAGTCGGTAAGATTCTGGTAAGCGCGGCAAAACAGTCACTTAAAGCCGCCATTCCTGTCATCAATGAGCCAGTAGCGGTGAAAGATTTCATCCGTTCATGTGCCGGGGAGTCAACATCTCTGAAACTTATCGCATACTGTTTTGAAGATGAGAGAGTTCCACGAAGAAGCATAAAGGAAGTCCTGGATGGATTCGAAGGCTCCGACATCACCATAATGATTGGTCCTGAGGGAGATTTTTCCCATGCCGAGGCTGAGGCCGCGCTAGAGGCTGGATTCATACCCGTCCATCTCGGAGCATCGCGCCTGCGTACAGAAACAGCAGCCCTTACAGCTGCCGCATCCGTATATTTCCGCTATATGTAAAAAGCTATTTCCTGATTATTTCAATGGAATAGTCCAGTCCTACCTTGATGATTGACGATGCCTGTCCGCTAGAGCCACGCTCAAAAGCAGGGTCTACAATATGGTCAACGGACTCCTTGATCTGCTGACTGATTTCCGAAAACTTCTTAGGAGTGGCTTCCCCTGAAATATTCGCCGAAGTCGACACGACCGGGCGTCCGAAACGAGAAACGAGCTGCTGGCAGAACTCCATCATCGGGACCCTTATTCCCACAGAACCATCCTCTGCGACAGCATTGAAGGCAATGGCATAGCGGTTCTGCTTCGGGAGTTCCTGCGCACCGTTCACCGGCGAATCTCCACAGACAGCATCAGGATATATTATCGTCATCGGCTTATCGTTCACTTCAACCAGCTGGACTGCCATCTCAGGTACCTCCTTCACATAGCGGCTGACCATATCCATATCACTTGCAAGGAGCACAAGCGACTTGCTGTCCGAGCGTTTCTTGATTTCATATACTCTCGCTACTGCCTGAGGATCCGTGGCATCACAGCCGATACCCCACACAGTGTCAGTAGGATACAGGATCACTCCTCCTTTACGAAGGACTTCCAGCGCTTTCTGTATTTCTTCTTTCATAACAAATTGATTTCTAAAGTTCTACAGTCGAAACTACAGGATAATGGTCTGAATAGCCGATCCTCGGGATCTCACAGTTCAAGGCATCAAACCTGTCCGGGACCATTATATAATCTATCCTCAACATCGGCCATAGTCGTGCATATGTAGCACCGAATCCGGCACCGCCCTTAACAAAAGCATCCTTCCTGCCCCTTGTCATCCTATAGTATGAATATGACATCGGATTATCGTTGAAGTCTCCACAGACAAAGGCTTCCACCGGACAGCTTTCGATATCGGAAAAGACCTGATCCACCTGCTTCGGGCGTCTGGAGATAGAACGTTTCATCTTTGTGCCTGTCTCAGCAAAAACATCTGTATCAGCACTGAACAAAGCTCTTACCATACCGGTAAAGGAGATGTTGTAGCTTTCAAAGTGACAATTATACACCCTGAACCTACGGTCACCCACCTGATGGTCCGTATATATGGCCAGATTGGCACTTTCGTCAAACTTGATCTTGCCCTTTCCCGTTACCGGAATCCTGCTGAGTGTCACGTTTCCGAAGGCTCCGTTCTTTCCAGGAAACATATAATACTCGGCACGGTAGCCCTTCATATGGCTGAAGACATACGGTTTCAGCTTATCAAGATCTTTCAGATAAAACTCCTGAAGACATATTATATCGGCATCCTGAGAAGAGATGAACGCAAATACGGAATCCGCACACTGGGTTCTGGAGCTCAGGCCTGTTTCTTTGTCAGCCAAGGCAAATCTTCCTACATTGTAGGAAATGATCTTCAGAGTGGGATCTTGAGGGATATATTCATCCTCAGACGAAAACTGGACATACCGCCCGATAAAGAAAAAGCAAGGAACCAGAGCAAGAAGAGGTATGACGAATGAACGCGACCGCCGCTTGAAAGCCCAGAGGAGCAAGATCAGGTTCGCAAGCGCCAAAGGCACGAAAAAGAGCCCGGAGAGGGATATGAACCACACCTTGGCCGGATTGATCACAATCGAAGCATATGACAGAATCAGAAAAGCAGCTACTATGGCCATAAGGAATCTGGATGTAATCCCAAGGAACACACCGTTCTTCCCGCTCTTCCTCTTTGTTTTCTGTCGTTTTGCCGCCATCTATTAGTTATATCTGTTGTATAATGTTCCTTTCTTCTTCCAGAAACGGATGAGGATGAATCCGAAGATCAGACCTCCAAGGTGCGCGAAATGTGCGATTCCGCCTCCTGTTCCGGTTACTCCTGTAACGAGTTCGATAGCGGCGAAAATCAGCACCATCCACTTCGCCTTTATCGGTATCGGCGGGAAGAACAGCACCAGCATAGAGTCAGGGTAAAGCAGTGCATAGCCCATCAGGACGCCATAAATGGCACCTGAGGCACCTAAAGTAGGAGTCATCTTAAGCTGATGTATCGATACCAGCGCCGACTGCGAACCCTCGGCCGCCTGAGTGATCCAGTTCTGCATCTGGATCCATTCCACGCCCGTGTGTATGGCAGCTGCTCCTATTCCTGTGACAAAATAGAAGATCAGGAACTTCTTCGGCCCCCAGACCCGCTCCAGAGCGCTTCCGAAGATGTAGAGGGTATACATATTGAACAGGATGTGCCAGAAACCTCCGTGCATGAACATATGGGTTACCGGCTGCCACCAGTGGAAGAACGGTGAGGTCGGATAGAAAAGGGCGAACTTCTCTACCATCAGCGTTTCGTTAAGATATGTCATTATCATTACCAGAATATTGATAATGATGATATTCTTTACCGCTACGGGGACTCTGTTCATGAAGCCTCCCCTGTTTTCATATGAATAATAACTCATCTGCAATTAGAATTTTCTGTCAATCTCTTCCATAGGAATTATGGATATCACCCTGCGCCCTTCATTTGTATATTCCGGATTCTCGCAGGCGAAAAGATTGTCAATCAATCTCTGTGCCTCTGCAGGATTTGTCAGATTGTCACAGCTTCTTGCACCCAGTCCGGCAAATTTTGATGCCAGATTGGCAGTCATAAGCTCAGGAAGAGAGCTATGGTCTTCAGAAAGAAGCCTTACAAGATCCTCGACCATTACCTGTACCTTTCCAGCCTCAGCACTATATCCTTCCGGAACACCATTGACCACTATCGTATCCGTACCGAAAGGAGCGATATCGAATCCCAGGTCAGCAAGCATCTGGGAGTGCTCTGCAAAAAGATACATATTTTCAACCCCGACCTGAACTGTCACAGGGAAGAGAGCCGTCTGCGTGACATGGTTGTTTCTCGAAAGAGCCGAAAGGAAGCGGTCATACAGGATTCTTTCCATTGCTCTGGTCACATTGACAGCCATCAGGCCACTTCTTGCTGCAGTCAGTATGTATTTTCCCTGAAGCAGGATCACGGATTTTCCCGGAGTGAACCTGTCTTCGAAGAGTTTCCCATAATCATCTCTCTTCTCCATGAAACCGTGGAATTGAGGCTGCTGGAATCCTCTTTCCATCGATGCACTGTCATCACCGAACAGATCGGATTTTCCTGACCGGGCAGAAACTGAATCTCCTGAAACAAACGCATTTTCAAATGCCTGGACCTCTGAAGGAAAACCATCATTATCAAAAGGATTGAAAGTCGGGTCTCCAAGCGCGGCAGGCTCCCCTATCGTACGGAATTCCTCAAAATTCTTTCCGAATGCAGGGATTTCCGGCACACCTTCCCTATCAAAGTCAATGCTGCTTCCAAATGAATTTTTACCGAGCGCCTCCTTTATGCAGGCAAAAATGATCTGGAATATCACACTGTCATCCTCAAACTTGATTTCAGTCTTGGTCGGATGGATGTTCACATCGATTGACTGGGGATCGATTTCGAGATATATGAAATAGGTCGGCGTGACACCTTCCGGTATAAGATTCTCATATGCCTTCATCACTGCCTTATGCAGATACGGGCTGCGGAAATATCTTCCGTTGACAAAGAAATACTGGTTGCCGAGCCCTTTCCTCGCAGCTTCAGGACGTCCTATATATCCGGTAACCTCTACGACGGATGTTCTTGTATGCACATCGACGACATCATTGGCCACATTGGCTCCGAGCATATCCTGTATCCTGAATTTCAGCGACTTGGCTGGTCTGAGGACATATACATCCTTGCCATTGTGGGTCAAAGTGAAACCGATGTCAGGACGTGTCAGGGCGACATGGGTGAATTCCGTGACTATATGCTTGAACTCCACATTGTCCGATTTAAGGAACTTACGTCTTGCGGGAACATTGTAGAACAGATTCCTGACGCTGAAGTTCGCACCTCTCGGAGAAGCTATCTCCCGGGTGGCAAGATGCTGCGAATCTGCATAATCGACCTGACAGCCAAGTTCATCTTCCTCTCGTCTTGTCTTCAAGGTAACTTCAGACACGGCTACAATTGAGGCAAGCGCTTCGCCTCGGAAGCCGAAGGTCATTATATTATGAAGGTCTTCTGCAGACTGCAACTTCGAAGTCGCATGTCTTTCAAAACACAGGACAGCCTGGTCCGGTGACATTCCACAGCCGTTGTCAATGACCTGAATAAGCGTCCTGCCGGCATCCTGAATGACCACAGTCACCTGATCAGCCCCTGCATCGACCGCATTCTCCATAAGTTCCTTCACCACAGAAGCAGGTCTCTGAACGACCTCTCCTGCAGCTATCATATTCGCTATATTGCTTGGTAGTATTCTTATATCCATCTTCTTATTTCGAAAGAGCCTCCAGAAGCAACGGATAATATTTCACGATAAGATATATCACAGCAAAGAGAAGGAAGGTGGTGATGACGCCTATCACCTTCTGATTCCTACCGATTTCCTCTGTTCTCGAGTAGTTTCCATCCCTCAGGCTTCCTTTTAGATGCTGTCCGGGCACATAAGGCTTCTTTTCGGCGCTGTGGTCACCGAATTTCTTTCTGCGTTCTTCCTTCTCAGGATCATAGAAACGAGGACGATAATTGAACTTCCTCACCTCCTGAGTTCCGAAAAAATTAAAACTGAATCCCATATCTTCTGTCTGCTATAGTCTATATTAAAAAGCAAATTTAATGTTTTTTCTTTACTTTTGTAGAAATAATTTCAGGACAGATATGAATATAAGGATCGGAAACGGTTATGACGTACATGCTCTTGCAGAAGGGCTTCCACTCTGGCTCGGCGGAGTACGCGTAGAAAGTCCCATCGGATGTATAGCTCACTCTGACGGAGATGTGGCAATCCACGCCTTATGTGACGCTCTTCTCGGCGCACTTGCACTTGGTGATATCGGAAAGCATTTTCCGGACACCTCTGATGAATTCGCAGGAATAGACAGCAAGATACTTCTTGAAAGAGTATGCTCACTCGTCCGCGCGGAAGGGTGGGAAATAGGCAATGCCGACATTACCATAGCAATGCAGAGACCCAAGCTGGCTCCATACATCATCCCTATGCGCGAATGCCTGGCGTCAGTCATGGGGATCGAGGTCTCGGATGTTTCGGTAAAGGCCACAACGACTGAGAAACTGGGGTTTGTCGGACGTGGAGAAGGATGCGAAGTATATGCAGTTGTGCTCCTGAACCGCCAGACAAACATTTAACGAACTGACCATGAAACACTTGAACACACTAAAATCTGTCAAATATCTTTGTCTGGCGACGATCTCGATGGCTTTTGCATGCGTGTCATGCGAGAGGCATGAAGGATTTACTGCTGAGGAATTGGAGATCATAAACAGTTCCGACAGCATTATGAGGGTGCTTACGATTGAAGATGCTGCAGACAGCGCCGTACTCAGAGCAAAGTCTGCCGACCTGCCGCTTCCGGCCCTGATTTCAGAAGAATACAAACGGCTGGAACAGCTGATGGTGGCGACTGTCACACATCCGTCTCAGGACGGCGTCGGCATTGCCGGTCCTCAGGTCGGACTGAACCGCCGCGTCGTAGCCGTTCAGAGATTTGACAAGGAAGAAAACCCATTCGAGGTATATCCGAATATCAGCATCGTATGGGCCTCCGACTCATTAAGACTGGGACCGGAAGGCTGTCTTTCAGTACCCGGGAGACGCGGAGATGTCCTGCGTTCTTGTGAGATTATCATCGAATATGCAGACATGGACAATCTAAGAAGTTCATGCCAGAAAAGGCCAGAAAGTATCCCGATGGTCAGAGACACGATTCGCGGCTTTACAGCCGTCATCTTCCAGCACGAAGTCGACCACCTCGATGGAACACTTTATATCGACAGACTATAAAACAAACGAAGGCGGCTGCTGTAACATGCAACCGCCTTCATTTATATTATCTCCCGCTATTTCACGTCAAACGCGAAGATATGGGCTTTTTCTGCTCCCCATGTCTCATCTACAACTATACGTACAGCATCAGTCTGAACCGAGTCAAATGAAAGCTTCACGAGGCGCCTGAAATTATCCTTCACCTCTGCTACGGTCTGCCATTCTCCGGCTGCCGGATCCGCTGCATTAAGCTTGCGGTCCTTTCTTGTGGTTGCAGGAACACGCACCTGCACCTTGAATGCCTTGACCATTTCCGAAGGCATAGGCATGCGTTCAGTCGTAGCTTCAAGCTTGCGCATTCTCTTGCCACGCACCTTGAGGTCTGAATCAAAGATGAAACGTACATTGGAAACGGTCACAGGTTTTTCCCAAGTATAGGTAAGGTTCACTTCACCCGGAGCTGCATATACACCATTGTCCTCACCGTCCCATTCACGGTCGATTCCGTTCCTCATAGGCTCGTTCTCCGGTGCTGTCTTTGCCGACAGGGTAAGAGGAGAAACCTTTCTCCAACGATATGGGAGCATGCAGTCATCATCTTCCAGAACATCCTGAAGCTCAGCAATATAGTCCTTGCGCAGACCAGCCGGAGTCGTGCCCTTGTCTATGATCATGTCTGCCGCTGTTCCCACGGCCTGGCCGATGAGGGCGCAGGTAGCCATGACTCTGACTCCTGAGAATGCCATATGTGAAGTTGAGATGTCACGTCCGGCAAACATAAGATTAGGAACATTTACTGAATAGAGGCAGTCATAAGGGATACCGTAACCCTGATTGACGATATACTCTGTGGAAGCAAGACCCTTGTTCATGAATCCGTTAGGATTATGGTCATCGAGAGTCCATCCGCCATATGCCACGACATCCTCGAAATGTCCGCCAGAAACCACGTCATCCTGAGTGAGGGTATAAGGCGCGACATATCTGGTTGATTCACGCTTGGCAGGAATTGATCCGATCCAATCGAGATCATAATCCTTTGCACGTCCGTCCGGGTGGTTCTTCATATATTCCCATACTCCGTAAGCGATCCTCTTCATCTCATACTGGATCTCATTTGCATCGTGGATGGTATCGAACTTCACACCCGAGCACTCCATCCACCAGAAATTATTGTCGTGAGCTCTCCAGATGATCTTGTAATTGAGTTTGATGCCAGGGATGGTAGACTTCGGAGTATCATAATTGAAATCGTCATCTGTGAAATGGTAGGCCCAGTCAGGAGCTGTGAACGGATGATGCTCGTCAGTCTTCCTGAGCTGGAGAAGGATCGAATTACCCATCGTGTTGAAGTTATCCTTCTCGTTTGAAAGATAAGACTCGTTATATGTACTCCTGGCCTCGGTACCACGTCTGTATTCCGCACCGGAAAGGCGGAGGATACCGTCTCCAGTACAGTCAAGGAAAAGTCTTCCGGTAATGGTATACTTTGTGTAATTGTTGGAATTCCAACACTTTACAGCTGCTATCTTCTCACCATCCATAACGACATCCTCAACTGATGTATTGAGGAAAAGCCTGATATTCGGCTCCTCTACCACTGTAGAATAAATCACGTCATCCCAGAGAGTATATCTCTGAAGAGGATTATAATAGAAATTGCGGCACTGCATTTCCTCAAGGATTCCGGCCTCCTGGCACTGGTCTTCCTTGACGCCTACAATACCCATTCTCATCTCACTGGAAGCATTGCCTCCAAGCATAGGACGATCCTGTATAAGGATGACCTGCGAACCATGACGCGCTGCAGAAACAGCGGCACACACTCCTGCAAGACCTCCTCCACAGACAATGATGTCGGCATCTGCCTCGATTTCGCGCACGACCTTCTCGTTTTCATGAGTCAGCAGCTGGTTCGGATCCTGACTCTTTCTTGCAAGCTCGACACCTGTGATCTGTGCACCAGCTGGTGCTGTCATCAGTATTGCTGAAACAATTGACAGCAGCAAAATGATTGATTTCTTCATATTTATGATAAACTTAAATTTTCTGAAACAAATATAGAAAATGCTTTTCTTTTTCCAAGAAAGAGTCGTCGATAAATATCACATAAAAAATCCTTACTCCGCATAATTTTATCGCAACTTCGACCCGGGATATTCATTTTTGACATTGACACACTGACTTAGTCAACAAATGTTCCTGATTTTTTACATTTTTTTGCAAAAATAATTTGCTTTTTCACAAAACATCCGTACATTTGCAGTCCCAAAATAAGGGGGAAGCCAAATTGAGATATGGTGTAATGGTAGCACTACAGATTCTGGCTCTGTCAGTGAGGGTTCGAGTCCTTCTATCTCAACAAAATATTGACAACAGTCATGGCGGGATAGCTCAGCTGGTTAGAGCGCATGATTCATAATCATGAGGTCCGCAGTTCAATCCTGCGTCCCGCTACAAGAAAGCACAGCAGACCGCTGTGTTTTTTTGTTTATAGGCATCAGGCCAGCCCGAAGGGCCTGGACATTGACATTTATGGAGCTGAAAGCTAGCTTTCAAAGCGATAGAAATGGCGATGGACAGAAGTGAGCGAGGCGAACTAAAGCTTGATGGTGCCGTTCTAAGAAACCCACACAGCGATTCCCCACCCAGCATCTGAAACATCCCGGGTTCCTATACTTGAAAATCAATCACTTACCATTCTTTCACAATTACTTGTCACTTGTGAGCAAAAGGTACGAAGATTAGCACATTCGCATATTTTAATTATTTACACATGGGCAGTTAGAGGATTTTCGTCCATTGTTAAAGAGGAAGGATTCAGCTGTGAGCAGTGCGGGGCCCGGTTGTCCATGAAATGGGGCGGTTTCATGGACGGGATGGGGATTTTCGAACAAAAGAATGAGGAGCGGAGAGGAGAGGAAGAAAGAAAGCAGGAAGGGAGGCGGAGAGGGAGAGAGGGAAAAGTTGCGCAGGGGGAAAGGGAGAGGAGAGTGGGTTTGAGGGAAAAGAGTTTTGAAAGAATTGGAATAGGCAGTATATTTACATCCGTCCCTGTCAGGACAAGTCGCTGCAAGAGACATCCCTGCTGCCGAGCCGGACACAGCAAACCAGAAGACACAAAGAAAAAGAAGAATATAATCACAAAATGACACATATCATGAAACAGATCATCAGAAGACTGGCAATCATCGCATTGGCAGCAGTCATTACAATACCGTCATACGGTTGGGGCAAGAGAGTACACGCAGCTATTGCACATATCGCAGAGCAGCATCTCACCCCTAAGGCAAAGAAGACAGTAGACCAGATTCTCGAAGGAAAGACCATGGCATACTACGCATCATGGCCAGACTATTACAGAAACGAGATGAAGGTTGAAGTCACAGACGCGAATGGCGTGAAGTCAATGAAAGGCATTCCGCACACATTCAAGACTGACGAGAACCGTATACCTCTCAGAATCCATCGCGGAGAGGCCCTGCACTTCATCTGCGAATCGATCGAAACTCTTGAGGACTGGAAGAATGTGGACGATTCTACAAGACTTGCGGCCATGCAGCTTCTGATTCACCTTGTCGGCGACATCCACTGCCCTGCTCACTATAAGATCCACGACGGCACAGGAATCGGAGGATACTATGGAAAATTCGATGTGACCTACTGGAACCAGAAGACCAACATGCACGCTGTGTGGGACGACAAGATCGCAAACAGTCTCTCATATGGTGGAGTCCTCGACCTTGTGGCAATGACCAGAAAGCCGAGCAGGAAGGAAATCAAGGAACTGCAGAAGGGTGATCCATACGAGTGGGGCGAAGATATCATCAAACGTACAATCAGCGTATGGGAAATTAACGAAGGCGACAAGCTCGGCAAGGAATTCGACCACAAGGTGAGCACCGTGGCATTCGAACAGATACTCATCGGAGGATTGAGGCTTGCAAAGGTCATGAATGACCTTTTCGACTGACAAACAAAGAACAGAACAATCTAAAATGAACAGCAACAGCAGACCGCTGTGTTTTTTGTTTATAGGCATCAGGCCAGCCCGAAGGGCCTGGACATTGACATTTATGGAGCTGAAAGCTAGCTTTCAAAGCTACAGAAATGGCGATGGACAGCCAGGGAGCGCAGCGACCGGGTCTGACTAAAAAGTCGCATTTTGTCATTTCTACCAAACGAAGTGAGTGGAGAAATCTTTTCCCGATTCCCCCGAGATTTAAGAAGATTGCATAAAAAAAGCGATACTCAGCCAAAATCGGTATGTTTGATGCAATTTTGACTGAGTATCCTCCTATTTGTCGAGTCGGACCATTACGGACAGCTTGCCGTTACAGGGCAGCTTCTGTTCTTTCGCGGATTATGCCGTCTTTATATCCGGCCCAAATGTCAAGGATCTTTCCCTCCTTCGAGACTATTACAAAGGTCGGGATACCTCGGGTTTCAAAGCGTCTGTTGAGTCCGTATGAACCTTTGAGATCATTGAAATCATGCCAAGGGACAGGGTTTTCCTTACCCTTGGATTTCCAGACTGCCTCTGCGTCCAGATTAAAGCCGACCACTTCAACGGGACAACTGCCGGAACTTATCATATCGCCCAGCTCTTTCTTTGCCGCAACACAAGGCTTGCAGGAGTAGCTGCTGAAATACAGCAGCATAGCCTTACCTTTGAATTCCGATAAGGTGCGGATTTCCCCTTTCAGGTCAGAAACCTCTGTTTCGTATGGGAATGCATCCCCCACCTTCAAGGGCTCTCCGTCCGGATACAATACATTTGAAATATTTCTGCCTTTTACAGTATTTCTGTACTTCAGATCGATTCCATCCCACAATTCCTGCAGCTGCTTCAATATATCCTTTTCTTTGTAAAATCTTGCAGCTTTGGCAGATTGCAGCATCAGGTCCATCCATGGTTCACTGATCCGGCTCTGTTTCTTCAGCCAGCTCAACTGGATTGAATCGATTTTCGCCTGACATGGTTTATTCAGATCAAGATAATCCATTGAACGCCCTTCCTTCCTGCACTGAAGTTCCAGAAGCTGCAATTCCTTGAAAAGTTCGGACACCTCATCAAGATAAGACTGATAGATCTTCTGTTCCTTTACGTCGGTCTTGACAGTCCAGTTCCTTGTCAGGTAATCCTTGCCCGTGATCTTTATCTCAGCACCTGGTTCCACATAAAAATCCACAGTCATGCTCGGGAATATTCCAAGATGGGGAGCAATAATATGATATTTCACTCCTGTTTCAGCGGGAGCCTTGAATTCAAAACGACCGTTCTTCAAAGTATCTACGGCGATGGTTGTAGTCGAACCATCAATATTGCTTTTGAAAAACAACATCAGATAGTCATCGTCTACATTTTCTATTTCACCTGTCACCGTAAAACCTGTGTCAGAATGGTTCTGACAAGATGCTGCCGTTAAAGCAGCAATGACGGTCATTAATTTCAAAACACCCTTTTTCATCTTTATCAATTCCTGATTGTAAACTCTTCCTTATTGTATTTTTTGTTGAAGATGACGCTGATCATGCTGATGCTTCCATTATCCTTTGACAGGCTGTACTCGATTTCCTTGACCTTATCTCTCTGGAATTTCAACATTCTCAAATAGCCGGCATAGTTATCAAATTTGCCGTCAATAAGAATGACTGTATTCTCGTTGACACTAGCAAGTCTTGCGTCATTTATGTCAGTTGTCTTGTTACACTTGCGTAAGTGCACGATTGAATTGTAATCTACCGTATAGACATGGAGGCATTTTTTGCCGTCGCCACGATGCTGGACAAAATGATACCCGTGAGCATCATCCGGGATTTCCTTGAATTCCGCATATGAAATGACTTTTGCAAATTCGTTTGCACTATAAAGTCTGAACTCGGCATATTCCTCAAGATTGCCCACAGGCTCCGATACAGGGATGAAACGCAGCAATTTTGTAGAAATCTCTATAACATCCTTATTCTCAGCATATTTTCCATATTTATCATGAGCCTCTTCCGTCTTAAGTATCCTGATTGACTCAATTGTATCAGGATTAATCTGATTCATTGAATAACCTTCCGGCATCGGCTTTTCATCCACCACAAACAGAACCTTAGACGGATCTACCGTAATTTCTTTTCCTCCTGCATCCCTGGCTTTGAGCTTTACAGGATCATCCGCTTCCGGCTCTCTTAAAATCACTGTTCCTGTAAGATATGCATCAGATGGGGTCACGAGCGCTCTTGCTTTCCTGCCATTATTGAGATATCCGACCATAATGACGGCCTCTGGATCTTCTGCTGCGATTTTATTGAAAACGGACTCATCTGCATAGGCTCCATTATGAATATATATATCCTCGTTTGGATTTATATCCTTGAACAGAGTCCTAAGCTCCTTACCATCCTTATCATAAGAGATGACTGTGAGGGTCTTTTTCTCTAAATCTGTGATGATCTTACCTTCATAAAGATTCTTTTTTATGAAGGCAGTTTTGGCAGGTACACCATCTTTGTGTTCCACTTTATACCAATTTTCACTACCTTTGTCTTTGAGAGTGTCAGCCACAGCGACAGGCTGCTGGTCTTCATACCGGTAATCTACCTTGGTTTCGGCAGTTGCTGCCAGAGAGATTCCCACCAACGGGAGAACGTAGAGAGCCTTCCAGGCACCCTTACGAGATGATTTTTTGTTTAACATCATAGTAATACGAGCTTTAAGTGTACTGTGATTAAAGCTGTTGGCAACTGAGTAGCCGCTCTTGCCGACAGCTTTTCTTATTAATAGATATTGATATTCCTTCATATCAGCACCGCTTCGAAGGACTGCATCATCCGCCTCGAACTCGTGAACTGCACGCAGGTCAGCCTTGAGCATCCATATTGCCGGATTGAACCACTGAAGCGCAGTGATCATGTCGACAAAAACAATGTCCCATGAGTATCTGAGAGCGATGTGGGCCTTTTCGTGTGTGATAATCTGAGAGTAGCCGCTCTCATAATCCTCGCGCGAAAGTACGATGAACTTCATCCAGCTGAAAGGCGCCGTGTCTGTGTCGGTAATTATCAGGGTTTCACCGCTGTCCAGAACCTGTCTGCTGCCCTTGCTGATGATTTTTCTGATACCGAGGATCGAAATGACTGTATTTGCCAGCACCGCCAATGCTCCGATTGCAAACAGAGTGCAGAGGACGACCGGCCATATCGGCTTGAATGCTTCCGGAGCCATGACTATGCCTGCCGCTTCACCTATGATGGGCTCAGATGGGGAGGCCACCACCGGAAGAGTCACGACCTTGTGGATCGTGATGACGCAGAATGGAAGCACAAATGAAACGGCAGCAGTTGCGAGGAGGACAATACGATTGAATCGATGAAATGTATCCTTACTCAACAGAAGACGGTAGAACATATAGAATACCGCCAATATAACTGCTGTCTTGCCCTGATATATCAGAAATTCTGTCATAATAAATCTGCATGGATTGCCGGTCAGGCCGACAATGACATTACTTACCGTTCTCTATCTGATTTATAAGATCCTTTAACTCATCAAGACTTATCTTCTCATCCTTTACAAGGGCAGATACAGCATTGAGATAGGAGTTGTTGAAGTAGCTGCTTACTATACCCTTGAAGGAACTGCCGGCATATTCCTCCCGGCTCACTACAGGATAGTACTGATAGGTGCTTCCATAAGCCTTATGGCTCAAATATCCATTGGTCTCAAGTGTCCTCACCATTGTAGACAAGGTGTTGAAATGCGGTTTAGGTTCCGGATAAAGTTCCAGAAGTTCCCTCACGAACATAGCTCCTTTATCCCAGAAGCAGTTCATGATTTCTTCCTCTTTTCTAGTCAGTTTCTTCATATCACAAAAGGTTGGTACAGCAAAGGTAACTAAATTTTCTTTTTATGCAACTATTTTTATTAGTTATTAAACTAATTTTCTTAGTTACGCTAATAGCCCAGGGGTCGGTACACAAAAAACTGGCGGAAACTCTTCCAAGTCTCCGCCAGAATATTGTCAGGTCTGAGTTGACCTTTATTTTACTGTGCAGATAACTACACGGTTCTGCTCGTTGATTGGGAATGGCTGAACTGTATCACCCTTATAATCAACAGTGATCCTGCTTTCCTCAACTCCGAGTGACACGAGCTTCGCTGCTACAGCTTCCGCACGCTTCTTCGAAACTTCGAGGTTGATCTGAGGGTTACCTGTCTCTCTGTCCGCATAACCTACAACATCAACAGTGAAGTCTGGGTTAGCCTTGAGGAATTCAGCAAGTTCTACAAGCTTAGCGTCGTCACCCTTTCTGATTACGGCCGAGCCGATTGCGAACTTCATATCCTTACTGTTCTCAGATGCAAGGGCTGCACGCTCTGCTGCTGCTTTCTCTGCTGCAGCCTTTTCTGCTGCCGCTTTCTCAGCCGCTGCCTTCTCAGCTGCTGCCTTTTCAGCCGCTGCTTTCTCTGCTGCTGCTTTCTCTGCCGCTGCCTTTTCGGCTGCGAGTCTTTCAGCCTCTGCTGCCGGTGCCGCTGCTGCTGCCGCCGCTGCTGCAGCTGCAGCATCATCAGCTCCTACCTTGTCTGAAGAGCCCTGGTATGGCCTTGTGTTCTTTCCAAGACGGAACTTAAGGTTTCCGAGAAGGTTGAACTGCCAGTCAAGTGGAGATTTCTCCTCATATTTTGAATCGAACTTATCAGAGTACATTCCTGCGTTAGCTTCGAGACCGAGGCTGACTACATCGCTGAGACGGAAGTCTACACCGGCACCAAAACGTCCCGGAACAAAGAATTTATTCTCCCAATAGTGCTGGAGTTCTGCCATATATGGCACTGCAGACGCATTATCAAAGCCATAAGCGGCTCCTACTCCTGCAAAAACATAGGCACTGCACAATCTCTTATGGTCAAATCCACCGATAAGGCTGGTAAGGTCCATAAGTACGTCAGCATTGATCTGTCCGTATCTGAACGGGAAGATTGCTTCTTCCGGAGCATTGACAACACCTTTTCCCTGCCATCCGCCAAGACCGAGACGAAGTCCGAAAGCATGATGGAACTGCCACTGGAAATTCAAAACTGCAGCAGGAGATACGAGCTTGCCAAAGCTTGCCTTACCCAAGGTATAGCCTGCTCCACCCTGCACGCCTATGCTCCAATGAGGGCGGAATTCGAGAGTCTCATCCGACTTGCTCTGCTGTGCTGAAGCAACACTTCCCGAAAGAACGAGAAGAGCTGCGATTGCCATAATCTTAAATATCTTCATATTTGTTTGGTTTAGTTATAATAATTCTACAAATTAACGCATTGTTTTTAAATTTTCCAAAAACTGGACAAAAAAGCCTCCGGCCAGAACGACCGGAGGCATAAGAGAACGATATATCTATAACTGTTATTTCCAGATAACATTATATGTAATATTTGTATTGATAAGTTCACCTGTTCCCCAAGGATAAGCATACTCCTGATAGTTTTCTTCAGTCATTGTCACCTTGGTCGAACCGATCGTGAGGTTACCGCCTGAAACAACATTCGGTTCATCTGCTGTTCCGATATAGTTTACGGTTGTAGCAGGGCTGCCGTTTGAAAGCTTGTTGGAATCCACATATCCCACAACCATAGCGGTCTTGGTGGTTCCTTCTGCAACTGTGATGTCGCAGTTCACGACACAACCCTTGATGGTAAGATTTGCCTGATTATAAGTATTGCCGACAATTCCTCCTATTCCTGTAGTGGTCTTTACATCTGCAACGATTTCACCATAATTCTCGCAGTTTACAATCGGATGTACACCTGCACAAACGCCAGAGACTCCTCCGATTGTACAGCTTGTCTGACCACCCTTGAGATGGATCTTACCTCTGTTGATGTTCCCCTCTTCTGCGATTACACCTCCGGAGATACCGCCGATACGTGTCTTGCTCAGACCCATTACAGTGATTGTACCGGTATTCTCGCAATTCTTGATGGACTTGCCTGCCGCACCCTCTTTATGAGGCCAGCCGGCGATACCTCCCACGTTGTTATTGGAAGCATTGGCATCACAATCGTAGTTGATGTTACCGGAGTTCACACAGCCGGTAATGTCCGTATTGTTCTGACCTGAGTGATAGTCACCGCCTGAAATACCACCGACCTGAGCGATGAACTGCTTGGTATTGGCTACTCTTGAAGCATCATCCATGCTGGATACCCATTTCACATTGATCTCTCCTGAGTTCTGACAATTGGTAATCGCTCCCCAAGAAGATGCTACGATTCCACCGCAGCTCTGACGGATGTCCGTTCCGAAGTATGAAGAGGCATTGTCGATGTCACCGATGATGGAAGTCACCTTGCCTGAGTTGGTACAATTTTCCACACCACAGTTGTACATATGGCCGAAAAGACCTGCAACGTTGGTAGAATATTTGGTTGCGGAGCCGGATCCGGCGTACTTGAGAGGATAGCCTGCACGGAAGTAGATCTCACCCTCGTTATGGTTGTTGCTTACAGTCTTGCCTGACCATCCCATGTAAGCGGCGATACCTGCAACACCTGTTCTCTGAACGCCACCGTCAGCAAGACCTTCAGCAGACTCTGCATAATAAGCGATGTCACCGCAGTTGTAGCATTGTGACACTTCTCCGCCGGCATATGCAACGATACCGCAGGCCGTCAACATCTGGCTGTTACCCTTCGCCTTTACTGTGACGTCGCCATAGTTATATGCCTCAAGGATCTTGGCATTGGAAGAAAGCCATCCGAGGATTCCGTTCCAGTAGACAGACTTAGCTGCAACTCCGTCTATGGTTGCAGTCACATCACCCATATTGAGGATGTTCTGTGCTAATGCGGTCGCACCTGAAATCTGGCCAATGACACCGCCATAAGAAACATTCTGCGTAGGAACGGTACCGCTATAGGTAAGATTGCCATGGTTGGCACAGTCAAGAATGGTTCCAGTCGAGCTACCGCAGATAGAGCCATAATAAGATGTGCCGCTGGCTGTAGGAAGGGCCGGAATCGCAATGTCAGCATAGTTCTCGATACCGGAGATCGTACCGGCATTCGCTGATGCTACAAAGCCGAATTTCGACTGATCTGCAGGGAATGAAAGTGTACAGCTCTTGTCGATGACAAGGTTCTTTACAGCTGCCGTTGCTGCAAGATTTGCAAACAAAGTATTGCTTGATGTCCAGTTCTTGAGGCTGTGGCCGTTACCGTTGAATGTGCCTGCATATGTTGTGGCTGGAGTGATTGTCACACCTGTAAGGTCGATATCCTTGATTACAGTAGCGATTTCGTCTTCCAGACAATCTGCTGCAGAGGCAAGGAATGACTGGAGAGTTGCTGCATCCTTGATGATGTATGTCTCCGAAAGTTTTGTGTCTGCAACAAAGAAACCGGCGTTACGTGGAACAGTGATCTCGTTTGCAGCTATCATTGTAAGTCCTTTGTCAGCACGTACGAGAGTTACAGAGAACTTGCCGGCAGGAGTAACACCAGGGAAGAGGGTTACATAATATGAACCCGGAGCGAATTTTTCGCCGGCTGGTTTGAGGCTTACGCTTGACGCTACATCCGTAACCTTGTCCACCTCACCTGTCGCAGCGATGAGTGCAGAACCTGCGATATCGCTACCATTGACGATGATCTCTGTCACATCATCATAAGAAACATCCACTCTGAGGAAGCCGACTGCATTCTTGAACTGCACTGATGCATCAGCTGCAACCTGTCCCACAGCTACGATTGCTCCGTCAGCGACATTGCCTCCGTCGAGCTGCTGCTCGGCTGCGAGAGATGCAGTCACTACACCATTCACGCACTCTACTGCTGCAGAGTATGGGTAAACTGCATAAAGCTCAGTTGCTCCTGGAGCTACTTCACCTGCAAATGTAGCATTCTTTCCGTCTGCTGTCACAACGGTGAATTCGCGCTTTGCAACTCCGTCAAAGATTGCGATTACGTCGTCCTCGCACCAGTTGATGGTCTTTCCATCCTCACCTACGAGGGTCTTTGTCATCTCACCGTTCACGGTGATGGTCATAGGTACAAGCTCCTGATCTGTAGCAGGACCTTCGAGCTGCTGGGTACAAGAAACCGCAGCAAATACAGCAGAAGCTGCAAGAATATATCCGAATATCTTCTTCATAGCATTTTCCTCCATCAGATTAAATAGTGCCAAAGATATCCTCGAGATCGCCCATATCCTCGGTCGATCCCCAACCAGATTCCGTGCTGCCGCAGAGTACGCCCTCCGCTTCAACATCCAGAACCTCACATACAGGACTAATGTAGTCCTTAAAAATCTTTGTGTCGGTCATAGTTCAGTTATTAACAGTTAGTGTTTTATAAGTTATGTCAGAGGCCGGATCACGACCTCTGACATATAGATTAATATCGATCTGGCTTTATTTCCAGATAACGTTATAAGCAATATTTGCATTTGCAGGAGCACCTGTTCCCCAAGGGAATGCTTTGGTGAGATAGGTCTCGCTCGTCATAGCAGTCTTAGTAGATCCGAGTGTAACGGATCCGCCGGACACAACGTTAGGAGCATCTGCCGTTCCAAGCTCATTCACTGTAGTGACAGCCTTGTTCGAGCCTACCACTCCGATGAGCATGAAGGCTGTAGAGCCTTCTGGAGCGGTGATGTCACATGCTGCAGTACATCCGTTGACCTTAAGGTTAGCCTGGTTATAAGTAGCACCGATGATACCAGCAATACCTGATGCAGAACCTCCCTGGGCACCGGCGAGCTTCACGTCAGAGACGATTTCTCCGTAGCTCTCGCAGCCTGTTACAGGATGAACACCCGCTGCAACTCCTGAAATACCGCCGAGAGTACAGCTGGTCTGACCGCTCTTGAGG
>JAFQGK010000069.1 GCA_017398335.1 Bacteroidales bacterium
CGCCGGATCAGTGTGAGCAGCACGCAATGTCTGCCAAAGAACAGCAAACAAGGATATTGCCAGAGATATAAGTACTGCCACAACCGGAATCCACCACCAATCTTCTATCCTATATGTAAATCGTCGCAGGTACAACTGAGCTGCCCAGACAGCAAGAGGAACTCCTATTACGCTTGCGGTCAGAACCATTGCCATATAGTTGCTTACATATCTTACAGTCTCGCTTCCTACGGTTCCTCCATATACCTTGCGCACAGCAATGTCCTTTGACTGGCTTTCAGAGAAGTATGTACTCATCGCCACGAGTCCAAGAAGCGAAATCATCACTGCCAGCAGCATAAATATCTCTATAAGCCTCATCTGGTTACGGGTGTCCTTCTGTACGGTATTGGAGATATATTCATCAACAAAGTCGCACATATACGGCTCGACATACATTCCGAATGTCTCCTGTGACCATTTTGAATAGACATCCATAATCTGCCTTCTTGCATCTTTTCCGTTGTCAAAAGTCTCAATTATTATATCAGCACTATTCAACTCATCGTCAGATACTACGCATACGATGCCGAGACCATCCTCTCCCATATTTGAAGGATTAGTCGGAAAAGTCTCGATGATGCCCGCGACTCTCTCGCATCGTCCGGCCTTCTTTGAGAGTGTCTGCGATATATCATAATATTCTTCTGTGAATCCGGTAGCGTTGAAAGCCTTTTCTGTGAACCATACGGAATTTAATACAGGGGCTCCGAAATCTGTTTTGACCTTAAGTCCGAATATGTTGAATGCAACGGTGTCCATATATGTCAGGCGATACATTATTTCATCCCCATCTGCTGTCTGACTGTATTGGCCACCTCTTCCTAGAACCGGCACCGTAGATGAGCGGCCTATGCGCTTCACGCAAGGAATACTCCTGAGCTCCTCTACCAGACCGTCCATAGGGGCGTCAGCCCAGATGCCCAGGTCGAAGATATTCTCCGTATTGCAGTTGGTCGGACGGTTTTCTGTGAATATCATCTGAGTCTCCATTACCAGCGTCATCACGATAAGGAATACCGCAATGGCATTCTGAATTACGATGAATACCTTGCTGAAGAGCATCTTGCTCTTTATCCTGAACGAACCCCTGATGATGTCTATCGGTTCGAATCGACTGGCCAGAGTAGCAGGAAGCACGCCTGAAACTGTACCTACTATCACGGCAAGAACTATGAAGATAGATACATATCCTGGGGTGAACGCCACGGCAATAGGTATGTCTGCCTGAAGAAGCTGGTTTACCGTCGGTGTCACTGCAACTGCTACCATAACTCCGGCAATCAGACACAATGCAGTAAATGCAATGGACTCTACAATATACTTGAGAAATATATCCTTGTTGTATTCACCGAGAAGGCGTCTTGTAGCCATCTCCTTTGCTCTCTTACCTGTCAGTGCGAAGTTCAGGTTGATGTAGTTGAATACGGCTGACAGCAGCAGGAGAAGTCCGATTCCGAAGAGAAGTGAAAGTCTTCCGCCGTCACCGGAATTCAAAGTGCCGTTGTTGGTGTTCGACTTCGAGAAGAACAGTTCGTCAAGCCTTATAAGTTCGACACTTGTGAAAAATCCTGTCCCGTAGAACTGATTGTAGTATTTGCGGCAGGCAGCATCTATCTTGTCATATAAATCACCCCGATCGGTATCCTTCCTCATTTTGAAGAATGAAAGCACACTTCCGTATTGGTCGAAAGGATTGTTGTAGATATAGATGTTCGCCGGACTCTCGGCATTGATCAGTATGTCGACAGGCCTGAACAGCGTGTTCTTGAAATCTTCGATTATTCCGACTATAGTCAGTGGCTGTCCATGTATCGAGACTGTCTGTCCTATTATGTCATCCCCATCTGATGACATCCTGTCTGCAAACTCCCTGCTCACAAAGGCGTTGCTGCCTGACTCCAGATCGGAAAGGGAGCCGTGAAGCACTTCATAATAGGGGAACATCTCGAAGAACGACGGATCCACTGAGGCGATATTTACCTTGATGCCCTCACCGTTGATATAAGCATAATTCATATCCACCATATATCTGGTATGGAGTTCGATGTCAGGAATATCACTTGCAAATGCTTCTGCCGTTCCGTAGGTCAGTCCTACATAATCCGGCAAGCCCACTGTATAGATGCGGTCTGCATCATCATTCTCCCACTTTATCGATATGTGCTGCCATACGTGGCAACCGATGAGAATCACAAATGCAAGAGATATGCTCAATCCCACCACCTCAATGGCAGTATATAGTCTGTTCCTTGATAGGAATCTCAGGTAACTTTTCATATCTATATTTGTTTTGTGACTTTGGTTCATCTTATTTTTCCTGTGATGACCGGGCATTATTCTTTCTTCAACGCCTCTGCCGGATTGGTTCGTGCAGCTCTCAGCGTTTGCCAAAGTACAGATGCCAAAGAGATGACCAGAGCCAATGCCACAGCGGTCACAAACGGCCAGACGGTAAGTTCTATCCTGTAGGCGAATTCCTCAAGATAACGTTCACAGAATACCCATGCTACAGGAACCGCGATCACGCTGGCGCAGACCGTAATGATCATGTATTCGCTGATGTTTCGTCTTGTCTCGCTTGACATTGTGCCTCCATAGACCTTGCGTATGGCAATACCTTTCTCCCTTTCTGAAGCGAAGTATGTGCTCATGGCAACAAGACCGAGGATCGATAGCAGCACAGACAGGATTGTGAAAATCTTCAGCAATGTGATGGTCTGATTATTCTCCCTGATCTCATTCACTATCATATCCTCCACATAACCGAATGTCCAAGGTTCGATATACACTCCGTCATATTCTTCAGTGAACTTTCTGTATATCCTTTCGAAGGCTTCTTTTGCTGCCTCATGATTTTCATCTGTTTCAATGAGAATCTCATTATTGTAGTGTCCGAACTCCTCTCGTGGAAGTACTATAACTGCTACCATGGATTCGTTGACATTTTCATTCATAGCGTTGTCACCAGCAATATTGCCAAGTACTCCACCGAAATTGTCTATTTTCACGCTGTTGAAATTGCCGTTCCATTTCCTGGCCTGATTCTCGGCAGCTTCCTTGGTTTCAAGACAGTTGTAGAAATTCTCCGTGAACCATATTGAATGAGCGAGAGGCGCACCGGTACTCTCCTTTATCTCGAAATCCCACATCTCGAATGCTTCGGTATCGCAGATGAGCAGATTGACCCGTTGCATTTCTGTACTGCTCTCCTGCTGAAATATTGTGCCGAAACTCAATCCTGTCGGGTATCCTCTTGACAAGGCAACATTCTTCACGAAAGGCAGTTGGCTGATCTCATCTATCAGAGGTATCACATCACCAGAACTCTCAACCTCTGTAGATATGACAAACTTGTCCTCTATATCCGCTCCTAATGGCATATCGATCATGTGTTTGATCTGCATGTCGAGCACTATGGCAGATGCAATCAGGGTAACAGCAAGTATATTTTGAACAAGTATGAACGCCCTATTTAGACTGACCCTGTTCTTCCTTCTGTATGTGCCATTGACTACACTTATAGGCTTTATCGAGGATATGTTCAATGCCGGAATGAGACCGCACAATCCTCCGACCGCCACAATGAACAAGACATAGATTGCGATGCTTCCAGCGTTAAACGGAATGGCAATGGTCTGTCCGTTGATGATCTGTCCGATATATGGTGCAAGGGATATGGCAATACATACAGCAGCAAGTGCACTGACAGCTGTGAATGCAATAGATTCCAGGATATACTTTACGCATATATGGGTCTTGTCTGCACCTACGAGACTTCTTGTCGCCATTTCCTTTGCCCTCTTGTTTGTCAAGGCAAGATTCAGGTTGATATAGTTTATGACTGCCGATATAACCAGCAGCAAGGCGGCGATTAGAAGTATGATGATCTGACTTTTATCTCCCATGTTGAGATAACTGTCAATATAGTTTCCTGAGAAATAAAGTCTGTCAAATCTCTCAAGTCCGATCAGGCTTGCAAACTGGTTCATTCTGTCTTCCGGCATCTTTTCACCCCACAGTTGCTTGAAGATAGTTACTACTTTTTCTTTCAGGTCTTCCGCTTCAGTCGATTCAGCAACCTGTATGAATGTCACCCCGGACAGAGTGAATATAGGATTCTTCTGAGGACCGTCATTGATAGGGCTTTCACCCTTGCATATGACATCCATGGATTTCCAATAGTTGCAGTCAAAGTCCTTGACCACACCGGTGACGGTATATGCCTGTGAAGTATAATCTATCGGCACGATCTGCATTCCCATTGCTTGTTCGGGCTTTCCGGCCAACTTGGTTGCGTATGATTCGCTGACGATTATGTCGGAGTCGGATTCCAGACATCCTGCATCTCCTATAAGAAACTCATAATCAAAGATATCGAAAAAGTCTCCTCTTACAGCAAGACCACGTGTCGCAAATCTCTCATCTCCGGCCGCCATAATTTCGTCATCAAAGGAATTAATGAATGTGATCTTCTCAATCTCTGGAATCTGCTCCTTCAACGGTTCATATATGCCGTAAGGCAAGGCTTGAGTCGGAACATATATTCTTTCGTAGTCCGGATTCTCACGAGATATGCTGTATTCCTGCCACACATAACTGCCTATGATCAGCACGAACGCTAGTGCCACGCTCAAACCCACCACCTCTATGGCGGTGTATAGTTTATTTCTCGATAGGAATCTCAGGTAACTTTTCATCGGTAGTTATAGTTATAAATAATGGTTAATCGTGAATCGGTTATCATACACTGTGCCATAAACGGCAATTCGCTATAGTTCAAGTTTTTATAAAATGTGGTGGTGGGTGTTACTGTAAATTATTCTTACAGAAGTGTAAAGATGGATTACATCGTGTTTACTATATACACGATCTCCTTGCCTGTCACTCTGACAGGAAAATACACAAATTCAGGATAATGTTCGCTATAATGTCTGTTTGTGATCAACATATATTTGGTACAGGATAAGTCCCACGCTCGTACCTATAAAGCCAGCCTGTCTCTCAAAAGGTCGAACCCTCTAAGGACCTCAGGACAATTATTCCTCCTCATCCTCCGGACAAGGAGTCAGAATCAAATCCTTTGAAATTACTATTCCGTAAGGAACATTCCTGAATTTTCCTTCCTGAGGTATAAGAATCCCGGCTTCAGTAAGTTGCTTGATGTCTCTGGCCGCCG
>JAFQGK010000070.1 GCA_017398335.1 Bacteroidales bacterium
TTTGCACGCGGGAACTTTGCCATGAGCTGAGTGCATACGCTCTCGAACTCTGCCGCGTTTACCTCACCATGGGTTGCAGTCACGTCAAATCCCTCAGGTTTGATGCCGAACACCTTCTCCGCATCTTCCTCGTTTCCAAGGATCACGTCGCAGCCGGCAACGAGCTCAGGCATCACCTCTGATGCTGTCTTGCCATATTTCCAGAGGTTCTTGCGGTAGTTAAGGTCGCATGAAACCTTTACGCCGAGCCTGTTTGCCGCCTGGATTGCCTCAAGGCATACATCCGCAGCGCCCTGACTGATGGCAGGAGTGATACCGGTCCAGTGGAACCAGTCCGCTCCCTCGAATACCTTCTCCCAGTCGATCATTCCCTTCTCGATCTGAGCGATCGAAGAATGTGCACGGTCATACACTACCTTGCTCGGACGTGCCACAGCACCTGTCTCAAGGAAATATATACCAAGGCGGTCTCCGCCGTAAACACAATGCTTCGTGCCTACTCCATAGCTGTGGAGGTCCTTGATGCAGCTTTGCGCAATGTCATTCTTTGGGAAACGGGTAACAAATTCCGCTTCGATACCATAGTTTGCAAGAGACACTGCAACGTTGGCCTCGCCGCCACCGAAAGTAGCCTCAAACTGTTTTGCCTGAGAGAATCTCAGATAACCCGGAGTTGCAAGGCGGAGCATGATCTCACCGAATGTAATTACTTTTGGCATGATTATATGGTTTTTAAATGTTTTTCAAATCATACAAATTTATGAAATTTTAAGAAAAAAGAGCAATCGCTCAAGCGACTGCTCTTATATATTGAATAAAATTCATATTTAAACGTGGATTTTTACATATCAGAACACAAATCCGATACGATATTGTACATGTGGCAATATGTAATATTCGTCATTACAGATGCCGACCCTCGGACCGAGGGTGAACTCCTGCACCCAATGCTTGCCGATCGCACGTCTGAAACCATATGCCGGAGTGAAGCTTACATTCAGGCCTCCGGAAGTGTCTGCGCGCAATCTCATTGATATGAAATCCGAGGAATTATTGTATGTGCTCCTTCCTTTGGTGACTCTTCTTGCAATGCTTGAATACCATCTGCCCTCGAAAGACACTCCGAGTCCCATCGTCCCTTGAAAGCCCGCTCCGTCATACACTGAAGAATACACTGAAAATCCCGTCGGGACAAGGCCTGCACGTCCTATCAGTGTCCAGCGGTCAGCAACCCTGCCTTCAAAGCTGTACTCCAGGCCAAGAATGGTTGTCGTTATCGAGTGGTTCGACTGCACTCTGTAGTATCCTACCGGCTCCGAATAATCTCTTGCATAAAGCAAGGAGGCGGTCATACATAGAAATAAAGTAATGAATATACGTCTCATAGGATTAGAAATTAAGGGCCAGACCGATTCCATTGTTACATGCGCCAAGGGTCAGAGACGGCTGTCTTCTTACTGCATGATTTGCATTATAGTCTGCTGCAATCGACTTGAGCATCTTGTTTCCGCTGCAGAGGATAGGAATACCTGAGCCAAGTCCACCTGCTCCGACAGCCATCAGGAGTACGGCTCCTTCAATCTCAGGAACACAGAATGCAGAAGCAAACACTGCAGCTCCGAGCGAAATCAGGGTTATGCCGGTAGTACGACGTCTGTTCGCCTTGAAATATTCATCGCCATAAAGGTTGAATGCGATGTAATCTGCCTGCATTTCACCATAATACGACTGCGAACCGAGATATAGTTTTCCCTTGTAATACCTCATGGCATGGCCATCTATTACAGACATTTCCGGTAATACAGGCGACAACAAAGGAGCTCCGAACATCTGCTCATAACCATTGTCATAAACGATTTTCGTAACATTATAACGTGTGGTCGAATAAACAGGTCCGTGCTGATTGCTGTACAGTCTGTAGTAGATCAGTTCATCCCCGACTTCGTCAACTACAGCATCAACTACACTTGAATCAACAAAATAAATCTTGTCTTGGGCTGCTGCCGTAAAAACTGAGCATACAGCAAGAATCAAAATAAAAAATGTCCGTCTCATAATCATTGGTTTTGACTATTAGACGGACTTTCTAATTAAAAGTACTATGCTGTCGCGAAAAAATTATCTTTTTTTCCAGAGTTTCGACATATCCTCCAGCGTCTTGCCCTTTGTTTCAGGGACAAGCTTCCATACAAAGACAGCAGCCAGGATACATATCACACCATAAAGGCCGTATGTAAAGGCGTGTCCGAAGTTCTCCATCGAGCCAAGGCTCATATTGTACATCGGAAGGAATGTAGATGAAACTATGAAGTTGAAGATCCACTGGAATGCCACTGCTATGGCTACCGCAGCGCCTCTGATGGTGTTAGGGAATATCTCAGAGATAAGCACCCAGCAGATAGGTCCCCAGCTGAACATGAATGACGCGCTGTATACCATGATGCTGATAACCGCCACAACCGGTGGAAGGGCAGATGAAACGCTGGTCACAGCCACACCTGCTGCTCCGAGAGCCATGCCGAGCGATCCCCATATGAGAAGCGGCTTGCGGCCCCATTTCTCCACAGTAAAGATTGCCACGAGGGTGAATGTGATATTCACGATACCCATGAGGACGGTCTGCATCATAGGGTTACCCATGCCGAGCGACTCGAATATGCGAGGCGCGAAGTAAAGGACAGCATTGATGCCGACAGCCTGCTGGAACACGCTGAGCATTATGCCCACGAAGATCACAAGCCAGCCGTATGTAAACAGTTTCTCTGTCTTCTCAGTTACTGTCTCTTTGATTTCTGCAAGGATCGACTGAGCCTTGTCCTGACCGTTGATCTTTGAAAGGATATAGAGCGCCTGCTCATCCTTTCCTGTCATCGCGAGATAGCGAGGAGTCTCAGGAACGAGGAACAGAAGCACTGTGAAGAGTCCCGCAGGGACAGCCTCACTCACGAACATATATCTCCATCCCTTCTCGATGCACCACTGTGCATCTGCAGGATTCATGATCTGGTTGATGCCTTCCGCCATCTTCTGGATGACAGGAGCGATGTGGTCTCCAAGGATCATGAAGTTCACGAAGTAAACCACAAGCTGACCGAAGATGATCGCGAACTGGTTCCATGACACGAGAGTTCCTCTCATGTTGCTCGGAGCCACCTCGGCGATATACATAGGGCAGATTGCAGATGCCAGACCGACTCCCACACCACCGAGTACGCGATAAAGGTTGAATGCTATCAGAAGAGAGAATGAAGGATTACCCTTCTCGAAGAACAGGAATTCAGGGTTAAATGATCCCAATGCAGACAGGAAGAAGAAGACTCCCGCCATGATGAGGGACTTCTTTCTACCCATTCTTGAAGCGCATATTCCTGAAATCGCCGCACCGATCACGCATCCGATAAGAGCGCTGGACGATGTGATGCCGTGCATGAAGTCGGTGTAGACAAAGTCCTTTGCACCCATGAAGAATGCCTGCAGGCCTTTCTCAGCACCCGAAATTACTGCTGTATCGTATCCGAACAGCAAGCCTCCGATAACAGCGACAAGGACTATCGAAAAGAGATAGCCCTTGCTGCCTTTATTATTTGTATTTGTCATAGATTTCTCGACTACGCTCGAAATGACAATTAACAATACATGTTAAGGATTGCCTCGTAGAGCTCCTGCTTGCCTGATGTCTGCTTAGGCTCATTTACTTCCTTACCGTAAGCGTAAACGTCCTCAAGAGTAAGCTCGCCGTCCTCGAACTTCTTTCCGAGACCTGAGTCGAAGCTTGCATAACGCTCCTTCACCATCTGGCAGAGCGGAGACTCCTCGAGGAGAGCCGCTGCGTTCTCGAGGGCGCGTGCCATTGCATCCATTGCTGCAATGTGAGCGATGAAGATGTCCTCAAGATCGGTAGAGTTACGACGGGTCTTTGCGTCGAAGTTTGTACCGCCGTTGCCGAGACCGCCGTTGCGGATGATCTGCATCATTGCCTGAGTGAGGTCGAATGAATCGATCGGGAACTGGTCAGTATCCCATCCGTTCTGATAGTCACCGCGGTTTGCGTCGATAGAACCGAGCATGCCTGCGTCAACTGCGCATGCGAGCTCGTGCTCGAATGTGTGACCAGCAAGAGTTGCGTGGTTCACCTCGATATTCACCTTGAAGTCCTTGTCAAGGCCATGAGCCTTAAGGAATCCGATAACAGTCTCTGTGTCAACATCATACTGGTGCTTTGTAGGCTCCATTGGCTTAGGCTCTATGAGGAATGTTCCAGTAAAGCCCTTCGAGCGTGCATAGTCGCGTGCAAGGGTAAGCATCATTGCGAGGTGATCCTTCTCACGCTTCTGGTCAGTGTTGAGAAGGCTCATGTAACCCTCACGTCCGCCCCAGAACACATAGTTTGTACCGCCGAGCTCGATAGTAGCGTCGATTGCGTTCTTGATCTGGACTGCTGCGCGTGCAACAACGTCGAAGTCAGGGTTTGTAGCTGCACCGTTCATATAACGCTTGTGACCGAATACGTTTGCTGTTCCCCAAAGAAGCTTGATGCCTGTCTCAGCCTGCTTCTCCTTGAGGTATGCAACAACTTCCTTGAGACGAGCCTCATACTCCTCAACGTTTGCGCCCTCGTCTACGAGGTCTACATCGTGGAAGCAATAGTACTCGATGCCCATCTTCTGCATGAACTCGAATCCTGCATCAACCTTATCCTTTGCTGCCTGTACAGGGCATGCAGCACCGTTCCATGGGAAAGTCTTTGTTCCGCCACCGAACTGGTCAGCACCCTCTGCGCAGAGTGTGTGCCACCATGCCATAGAGAACTTGAGCCACTCGGCCATAGTCTTGCCGAGGACTACCTTCTTTGCATCATAATAACGGAAAGCCATTGGGTTTCTGCTCTCCTTGCCTTCAAACTGGATCTTGCCGATTCCAGGGAAAAATTCTTTTGTTGCCATAGTTTTATGTTTTTGTTGAGTATTACATACGTGATTTCCAGAGTTCATAAGCCTGAGTGTACTCGTCCTGACGTGCAGGCTCGATGACAGCAAGTTTTTCAAGGGTTGCGAACGCCTCGCTGTTGTCCTTGTAGATGCCCACTCCGATGCCAGCGCCCTTTGCCGCTCCTACAGAACCGTCGGTATCATAGAGGTCGATGACCGCTCCAGTCACACCGGCGAGGGTATCACGGAAGATAGGGCTGAGGAACATGTTTGCATGTCCGGCATGGATCTTATTGACATTCATGCCCATCTGCTCCATGACCTCGATTCCATACTTGAACGAGAAGACGATGCCCTCCTGGGCTGCGCGAAGCAGATGCGCCTTGTTGTGTACATTGAAGTTCACCCCGTGAACAGAGCTGCCCACTTCCCTGTTCTCCAGCATACGCTCCGCTCCGTTTCCGAACGGAAGGATGCTCACGCCTGCGCTTCCTATAGGAGCAGTCGCCGCAAGGTCATTCATCTCAGCATATGAGATGCCCTCCGGAGCGACATTCCTCTTCATCCACGAGTTCAGGATACCTGTTCCGTTGATGCAGAGAAGGACGCCGAGTCGTGTCTGCTCAGGAGTATGGTTTACATGCGCGAATGTGTTTACACGTGACTTAGGGTCATAATTCACTTCTCCGAGCACACCGTATACCACACCGGAAGTACCTGCTGTAGAAGCAATCTCACCAGGGTTGAACACATTGAGTGACAATGCATTGTTAGGCTGATCACCAGCACGATATGTCACAGGGATGCCCTCTGCAAGACCGAGCTCGGCAGCTGCCGCAGCACTCACTCTGCCCTGCTCCGCAAATGTTGGGCGGATCTCAGGAATGAGAGACTCGTCAATGCCGTAATAATCGAGAAGCATCTTCGCTGTCCGCGACTCGGAGAAGTCCCACATCATTCCCTCCGAGAGTCCTGATATCGTTGTGCATATCTCACCTGTGAGCTTCATTGCTATGAAGTCTCCAGGAAGCATTATCTTATATATCTTTGAGTATAGCTCCGGCTCGTTTTCCTTCACCCATGCAAGCTTTGACGCAGTGAAGTTGCCCGGAGAGTTGAGAAGATGCGACAGGCACTGCTCATGGCCAAGGGCGTCGAACGCCTTCTGGCCGTAAGGCACGGCGCGTGAGTCACACCATATGATCGATGGCCTGAGAGGATTCTTACCCTTGTCCACGCACACGAGTCCGTGCATCTGATATGAAATGCCTATGGCCTTTATGTCCTTAGGACAAACTGCAGAAGAAGCCATTATGTCTGCTGTCGCAAGCTTGAGGTTCTCCCACCATGAGGCAGGCTCCTGCTCTGCCCAGCCGGGCTTTACAGCAATGATCGCCGCTTCTGACTTAGGATAGAATGCAGACGCAACACATTTGCCGCTCTGGGCATCCACGAGGCTCGCCTTGACCGACGAACTACCGATATCGTAACCTAAGAGATACATATTATTAGTTTTAGTGTTATTATCTATGCAAATTTAATAGAAGAATGCATTCATTCTACCAGTTTGTACCAAAAATACGTTAAGTATTATGCTATAACATTAAAACACAATTACTTAAAAACACACAATCTGCAAGAAAAATTACTATAACTATAGCCAGGAAGCCACAAAATTAAGCTTCGGAGCAAGCTCCTTGCGCCCGAATGCCGACTTATTGAGCACATACAGCCTGGCAGGCTTGTGATTGACATTCCGCTCCATTTCGTCGGTTTCCTGGAGAATGCCGGTGGTAAAAATCTTCTTCCGGAAATTCCTGTTGTCTATCTCTATGCCGAAGACTGCTTCGAGCAGATTCTGCAACTGCCTGATGGTGAACTTCTTCGGAAGCATCTGAAAAGCGATCGGAGACCATAATATGTCTTTCTGCAAAGCTGACAGAGCATCGGATAGTATGTCCATATGATCCATTATCAGATTGTGGATCTCATCAACATTGACCCAGGTAGCACCTTTGCGGCTGGTATAGAGCGACAGTCCCTTGTCAAGCTTTACAAGAGCATAGTACCCGACTGTCACGACACGGTCGGTATTGATGCCATGATACTGGCATATCCATTTCAATTCATCGGCATCAACCCTGTCAGGGTCAGAAAAGATAGATGTCTGCTTGAGATATAGTCCAGTGAGTCCTGTTGCCCCTTCCAGCACTCTGGAAGCAGCTTCAGGCAATGTCTCGTTCTCCCGGATCATGGCCCCGGGCAGTTTCTGCTCACCATCATCATAAAGAGGGTCAGCAGTCCTTCGCCTCACCAGCAGAGCCTTGAGGTTCTTCCCGTCGAAACCGAAGATCACGCAGTCGACCGAGATTGCAGAGTTTGTCTGGACGTTAGTCATTGTTCTATCGCGCAATAAAGGATATGTTTTCCGAAGCCAGTCCGTCTGACTTTGCCGTAAGTCTGGTCTTGCCGGACTTGTCCGCCTGGAGCACTACAAGACATTTTCCATGGAAGGCCTTCCTCCTGTTATCCTTGAAACGTTCCATAGATACGGGGTTGCCGTTGTCGACTCCGGCAATGAACGCCGGTCCGTCCGCCTCGAAAGTCACCAGATTATCTGCATTCGGACAAAGGTTGCCTTCGGCATCTACGATCTCGACGGTCACAAAGCATAAGGCATCGTCCTCTGCATAATCTCCATACTGCAGCTTGGACAGGCGTATGGCGGCTGGTTCTCCTGCTGTGCGGATCGCCTTTCTTCTGACCTCCCTGCCATCTTTTCTGGCGACAACCTCAACAGTTCCCGGCTCAAAGACAGTTCTCCATACGGTGTGCAGGCTGTCTTCCGTCTTCGAACGGACTCCCTTTGACACCCCGTTCACGAAGAGTTCCACCTCATCTGCGTTGTTGTAATAGCACCACATGTCCACCTCCTGTCCTTTCTCCCAGTTCCAATGCGGGAAAAGGTGAAGGACATCCTTGTCTGTCCATTCCGACTGATAGAGATAATACACATCCTTAGGGAAACCTGCCAGATCGACGATACCGAAGAACGAGCTGCGTGCAGGCCAGCCATATGGAGTAGGCTCGCCTATATAGTCAAAGCCGGTCCAGATATACTGTCCGCTTATGAATTCATTGTCTCTTACAAGCTTGAGAGTTTCCTCGTGGGTATTGCCCCAAGGAACATGGCAGTTCTCATATGAAGAACATGCAAACGACTCATCATAGAACGGGATATCCCAGCGCTCCGGCCAGATGAACATATGATCGCTAGGCATACGGTAATATCCGCGCGTCATCAAGGCCGAATTGCTTTCCGTGATTATGAAAGGCTTGCCCGGGAAGTTCTTCGGAACATCCGCAACATTCTGATTATGATAGTTGTAGCCGATGATATCGAGGGCACCGCTGCGGAAAAGATGATTACCTGGAGCAGGCTCATTGCATCCGGCAGTGACAGGCCTTGTCTCATCATTCTGACGCACGATATCCGCAAGTTTTTCCGTCAGGAGAGAATTGACGGTCTTGTTTCCGTCATTCCTGGCAAGCATGTCTGCGGAATGCCCGAAATTGAGGATCAGATTGGCCTCCGCCAGACTCAATGTATCCGCATCTGCATGAGACCACTGCTCAAGCACTTCGTTTCCTATGCTCCACATGATGACTGACGGATGATTCCTGTCTCTTTTGATGAAGTCTTCCAGGTCACGCTCGTGCCATTCGTTGAAATATCTCGAATAATCGTGAGCGGTCTTCTTCTTCCTCCACATGTCGAAAGCCTCGTCCTGGACGATGAAACCCATCTCGTCACATAAGTCCAGAAGTTCCGGAGCGGGAGGATTATGTGCAGTCCTGATGCCGTTGCATCCCATTCCCTTGAGGATTTCCAGCTGACGGCGGATCGCATGTCTGTTTACGGCGGCTCCAAGGCATCCCAGATCGTGATGCATGCATACGCCATTGATGTCCAAAGGCTCGTTGTTCAAGGAGAAGCCTTCTTCCGGACTGAAGAAGAAATGTCTGAGACCTGTCCTGGTCTCTACCCTGTCAAGAAGTTCACCGTCAAGAGTTTCGAGCTCGGTAACCAAGGTATACAGATACGGATCATCCACACTCCACAGATGAGGCTCCGATATTCTCACCATCAGCTCGGTTTTACCTATCTCACTGACTCCGAGAACTTCCTCCACCATGCCCGCTTTCTTTCCGTTTCCGTCTATGGCTGTATGTCTCAGCCTCAATTCCTCAACATCATCAGCGATGACATCCGTCTGAACGAAGAAGAATCCTTCATGCAGCGAACCCATGCCACCGGTTTTCGGATCGGGAAGGTATGTCATCTTCGGGATGACGTACACACCGTAAGGCGCCACGCGAGTCCGGCCGGTCTTCAGCATCCAAACATTACGATAAATTCCACATCCGGAATACCAGCGTGAATTCGGCTGTTCGGCATTGTCTACCCTGACAGCAACTACATTCTCCTCTCCCCAATGAAGATATTGGGATATGTCATAACCGAAGGATATATAGCCATACGGACGGACTCCGAGAGAAACGCCATTAATGAAGACTTCGGAATTCATATATACTCCATCGAATTCCAGTCTCCACACTTTTGCAGAATCTGCTGCCGGAGCAATGAAAGTCTTCCTATACCATCCGATCCCGCCGGGTAGTGCGCCACCGCCCGTTCCTGACGGATTCTCTATGCTGAAGTCACCCTCGACAGCCCAGTCATGAGGCAATTCGAGTTCACGCCATCCGCTGTCGTCAAATGCAGGGTCCTCTGCCCCGGCAATGTCTCCGAGACTGAATTTCCAGTCATCGTTGAAATCCTCT
>JAFQGK010000071.1 GCA_017398335.1 Bacteroidales bacterium
ATATTGAACCTGACTGCATCTTCATTCTGACGCGACAGAGGAAGTTCCATGAATATCCTTCTGAACTTTTCGAGATAAGGCCAGAATTCCCTGTTCCTGTACATGTCGGAAGAATCAAGCCATACGAGAGTATCTTCAGGAAGAAGAGATGCGAGCTGTACGAGCCCCTCCCCTTCTTCTGATGAAGCTATGTCCGGATATATCTCAGCCTCCACCACCTTCTCCTTAGAAAGCTGGGTGTTGCAGTCAAATATATTTATGGATTCCACCTCATCTCCGAAGAATGAAATTCTGAACGGATCGTTATATGAATATGAGAATATATCCACTATGGCTCCCCTAATCGCGAAATGACCCGGTTCAGCTACGAAATCCACTCTTTCAAATCCGCTTTCAAAAAGAGAATCCACTATATCATCATGGCTGATCTCATCCCCTACCTTAAGTTTCAGCAATGATTTCCTGATACTGGCGGCATCAGGAACACCTTCCTCAAGAGCAGCCGGATATGTAACTATTATAAGCTGACCTTCCTTGTGGTCAAGTATCTTTCCTATCGCAGATGTCCTCTGTACGCTGAGCGACGATTTGTAATTGCTTCGTTCGAGAGTCTTTCCCGAATCAGGAAGGAAGAACACCTTGTCGCCTTCTATAAGATTATATAGATCCACGGAACAGTATTCTGCAGAATCCCTGTCCGGCATGACTATCATCTGGATACCGTCATGGTCAAGCTCGGAAACCACGAACCATCTGGCCGAAAGAAACAGTCCGGAACAGAATGTTTCGGATGACTTTCCTATATTTTCCGCAAGTTGCTTTACGGATTTCGAACTTATTAACATCTGTTGTCTTTTTCTGTTGAAAACCGGTTAAAAAACCTGTTGATAAACTCTAAAAACTAAATTGGCAAATAAATTATTCCTGTATATCCCTACGGATAAAATTCATGTCAAAATTTTTCCCGAATTTTTTTCCAATAAGTTCACATCAGGCTTTTCAACATAATGTAACAAATATAAGATATTGAGTGTCAAATATGTATTCCAGTTATCAACATATCAACATCGAAATAATCATCATCAATTTTTAAATAAATATATCTATATTTGTATATAATTATTTCGTTTGGCCATGGCTACTGATTTCGACCCACACAATATCAACGAGGGCAAAGATAAAGATTTCGACGGAATTATCCGTCCGCAGGACCTGGAAGACTTTACAGGACAGGACAAGATAGTGTCCAATCTCAAGATCTTCGTGGCGGCAGCAAAGATGAGGGGAGAGGCTCTCGACCATTGTCTTTTCCACGGGCCTCCGGGTCTTGGAAAGACAACTCTTGCGCATATCATAGCCAATGAGCTCGGAGTGAACATGAAGGTAACTTCAGGCCCTATCCTTGACAAGCCGGGCGATCTTGCCGGCCTGCTTACGTCCCTGGAGGAGGGAGATGTCCTTTTCATTGATGAAATACACAGGCTTTCTCCTGTAGTTGAAGAGTATCTCTATTCCGCAATGGAGGATTTCGTCATAGATATAATGATAGACAAGGGGCCTGGAGCACGTTCTGTGCGTATTTCCCTCAATCCTTTCACGCTTGTCGGAGCAACGACGCGCAGCGGTCTTCTTACCTCTCCGCTCCGCGCCCGTTTCGGCATCACATGCGCGATGGAATATTATGATACCCTGACCCTTGTGAACATCGTCAAGAGAAGCGCATCCATATTGAAGGTAGCGATCGATCAGGATGCCGCTTATGAGATAGCCCTGCGCAGCCGTGGAACTCCGCGTATAGCGAACTCCCTTCTGCGCCGTGTCCGTGACTTCGCCCAGGTGATGGGAAGCGGAAGCATCGACCTTGCGATCGCGAGATATGCCCTGGATGCCCTTAACATAGACAAGAGGGGATTGGACGCGATAGACAACAAGATTCTCAAGACCATCATAACGAAGTTCAAGGGAGGTCCGGTCGGTGCAAATACCATAGCCACTGCCGTCGGCGAGGATCAGGGAACCCTTGAAGAGGTTTATGAGCCTTTCCTTATAAAGGAGGGATTCATCATGCGTACTCCTCGTGGCAGGGAAGCGACCGAACTCGCTTACAGGCATCTCGGGCTTGAGAAGGGAAACATCAATATGGACGATCCGTCGTTGTTCTGATCATTATGAAAAGGTTTCATATATTAATTGTTGCCATAGGAATTCTTTTCCCTGTGGCATCTTTTGCCTGTACATCCGTGATAATACCCGGCTGGGCCACTCCTGACGGAAGACCGCTTCTCTGGAAACATCGCGATACCGGCACCCTGGACAACAGGCTTGAGCATTTCAATGGGGAAACATACAATTTCATAGGCCTGGTCAATTCAAAGGAAGGACCTTTGGGCAGGGAAGTGTGGATCGGCAGCAATACTGCCGGATTTTCCATAATGAATACGGCATCTTATTGTCTCAAGGATGATGATGTGCCAGCGGCGGACATGGATCGGGAAGGAGTGCTCATGTACCGCGCTCTGGAAATCTGCGCCACTTTAAGCGACTTTGAACATTTTCTTGATACATTATCTCGTCCAATGGGAGTTGAGGCGAATTTTGGCTGTATTGACGCCTTTGGAGGGGCAGCTTATTATGAAACCTCGAATTCAGGTTACGTGAAGAGGGATGTCAATGAGATGAAGGAAGGGTATTGTGTTGTCACGAATTTCTCTGTTACGGGACGCAAGGAGGACTGGAAAGGGGTTGAAAGGTATTGCACCGCCGTGGATATATTCTCTGAAATGAATATGAATGGCGGAGTATTCGAGAAAATTGATCCTGAGGTCATAATGAATTCACTTTCACGTTCTTACAGACATCAGGGAGATTCTCTTTATATTCCGAGATACATAACTTCCGCTTCAGTCGTGGTACACGGAGTAAAGGCCGGTGAAGATCCTGCCGGAACCGTCTTCTGGGCAGCTTTGGGATATCCTGCAACGGCGGTCATGGTTCCTGTTCCGGTGTCTGATAGGGATCATATACCGTCAGCAATGAAAAAAGGGGAGGGAAGTGACTGCTCCTTGCTGTGCGGTCTGTCTCTTGAGTTAAAGAACGAACTGTTTCCGGAAGGCAAGGAAGGGTATTTCGACATATCTCTTGCCGAGAGATATTCCGAGCTGTTTGGAAAGCTTGAAATACCGCTTTCAAAAGCTTTCAATGAGCTTTATTCTGATTTCATTGATGGCAGGATCAGTTACCGGAAATATCTGAAATCCTATGAACGTTTATCAGAAAAACATATAAAAAAGATCATAACCTATCATAAATGATAGGAAGTCGGCCTATTTAATTGCTTAATCGGTCGATTTTCATTAAACTTGTGCCGAAATTTCACTAACACTCTATAAAAATGGCCGAAAAACTTATTTCTAAGATTCCTGAGGGACCTTTGTCAGAGAAATGGACAAAGCACAAATCTCAGATCCGTGTTGTCAGCCCTGGCAACAAAAGAAAAATGGAAGTCATTGTGGTAGGAACCGGTCTCGGTGGAGCATCTGCAGCTGCTTCACTCGGAGAACTTGGCTACAATGTGAAGGTGTTCTGCATCAGCGACTCACCTCGTCGTGCTCACTCTATCGCAGCACAGGGTGGTATCAATGCAGCTAAGAACTACCAGAACGACAACGACTCTGTCTATCGTCTCTTCTATGACACAATCAAGGGAGGAGACTATCGTGCACGCGAGGCTAACGTCTATCGTCTTGCCGAGGTCAGCAACAACATCATTGACCAGTGCGTTGCACAGGGTGTTCCTTTTGCAAGGGAATACGGCGGACTTCTCGCCAACCGCTCTTTCGGAGGTGCGCAGGTTAGTCGTACCTTCTACGCCCGCGGTCAAACCGGACAGCAGCTCCTTCTCGGTGCATACGCTGCCCTGAACCGTCAGATCGCAGCCGGCACTGTAAAGAGCTACCCACGTTACGAGATGCTCGATGTAGTCCTCATCAACGGTGAGGCAAAGGGTATCATCGCAAGAAACCTTGTAACAGGCAAGATCGAGAGATTCGGAGCACACGCTGTAGTTATCGCTACAGGTGGTTACGGAAACACTTACTTCCTCTCTACCAATGCAATGAATTCAAATGGTTCAGCAGCTTGGCAGTGCTACAAGAAGGGTGCTTTCTTCGCAAACCCTTGCTTCGCTCAGATCCACCCTACATGTATTCCTGTACACGGAGACCAGCAGTCAAAGCTTACTCTCATGTCAGAGTCTCTCCGTAACGACGGACGTATCTGGGTGCCTAAGAGCATGGAAGACGTAATGGCTCTCCGCGCAGGTACAAAGAAGCCTTCAGACATCGCTGAAGAGGATCGCGACTACTATCTCGAGCGTCGCTACCCTGCTTTCGGTAACCTCGTTCCACGTGACGTTGCTTCACGTGCAGCTAAGGAGCGTTGCGACGCAGGTTATGGTGTGAACAACACAGGTCTTGCAGTATTCCTTGATTTCAAGACAGCTATCGAGCGTCTTGGTGAGGATGTCATCAGAGCAAGATACGGTAACCTCTTCCAGATGTATGAGAAGATCACTGACGTGAACCCATATAAGGAGCCTATGATGATCTATCCTGCAATCCACTACACTATGGGTGGTATCTGGGTAGACTACAACCTCCAGACAACAGTTCCTGGTCTCTACGCTATCGGTGAGGCCAACTTCTCTGACCACGGCGGAAACCGTCTCGGCGCATCTGCCCTCATGCAGGGTCTTGCTGACGGTTACTTCATCCTCCCTTACACTATCGGCGACTATCTCGCAGGCAAGTTCAAGGAGCCTAAGACTGACATCAACGCACCTGAGTTTGCTGAGGCTGAGAAGGCTGTCACCGACAAGATCGCTAAACTCTTTGCAGTGAAGGGTAAGAGGTCTGTAGATTCATACCACAAGGAACTCGGTCACATCATGTGGGAGTATGTAGGTATGGCACGTAACGAGGCTGGTCTTAAGAAGGCTATCGAGCTTATCCAGGCTCTCAAGAAGGATTTCTGGAAGAACGTATTCGTGGCTGGTGAGAACGGTGAGTTCAACCAGGAGCTCGAGAAGGCTCTCCGCCTCGTTGACTTCTTCGAAATCGGTGAGCTCATGGCTCGCGACGCTCTCAACAGAAACGAGTCTTGCGGAGGTCACTTCCGTGAGGAGATGCAGACTGAAGAGGGTGAGACCAAGCGTGACGACGAGAACTACATGTACGTTGCGGCTTGGGAGTACAAGGGTGAGGATGTTGAGCCAGAGCTCCACAAGGAACCACTTGTATATGAGAACATTAAGATAGCTACCAGAAACTATAAAGACTAATTAGACATGGATTTGACATTGAAAGTATGGCGTCAGAAAAACGCCAAGGCTCAAGGACATTTTGAGACCTACAAGGTTAAGAATATCTCCTCTGACAGTTCATTCCTCGAGATGCTCGATATCCTCAATGAGCAGCTTATTGCTGAGGGTGTAGATCCGGTAGCTGTCGAGAAGGGATGCAAGAGCAGCGGTCCGGTTTCATTCGACCACGACTGCCGCGAAGGTATCTGCGGTGCTTGCTCACTTTACATCAACGGCCGTGCACACGGACCAGACGATGAGGTGACAACATGCCAGCTTCATATGCGTAAATTCAAGGATGGCGATACTATCACTATCGAGCCTTGGAGAGCAAAGGGATTCCCTGTAATCAAGGACCTCGTTGTAGACCGTCAGGCTTATGACAAGATCCTCCAGGCAGGCGGATACGTATCAGTAAGAACAGGTGGTGTTCCGGACGGAAACGCTATTCCTATTCCTTACGAGCAGGCTGAGGAGTCTATGGACGGTGCAGCATGTATCGGTTGCGGTGCATGTGCAGCTACATGTAAGAACGGTTCGGCTATGCTCTTCGTTGCAGCTCGCGTAAGCTCGCTCGCACTTCTCCCACAGGGAAAGGTAGAGGGAGCAAAGCGTGCAAAGGCTATGGTTGCAAAGATGGACGAGCTCGGATTCGGTGCTTGTACCAACACCAAGGCTTGTGAGATGGAGTGCCCTAAGCACATCACAGTAACTCACATCGCACGTCTCAACCGCGAATTCCTCGCTGCAAAGCTTCAGGACTAATATCTTGAATCATAAATAATTAAGGTGGTCATTCAATCGAGTGACCACCTTTTTTTAGATTTCTTCGTCTTCCCAGTCCTTTACTTCAACATCCACATTACTTCCTGTCAGAATACTTCCTTCAAAATATAATTCTAAGATATTGATTACAGGACTTATATATATGTTATTTTCTTTCATGATTTATTTTTCTGAATTTACTATGCCGTTTAATTCATTGATATATACTCCTGCAATGATCCTGTTTGATTCTCCTGTAGTGTCAGAGTGAGGATGTACTCCGTCCGGACAGAAGGCGTTATAATCACATACACCATTGCTGGTCATGTTTCTGATTCCTGTATATTTATATACATTGACTACATGTCTCATCCACATTCCTCCCAGAGCTTCATTTGCTCCGCACAGAAGATTGCATGTATTGTCGTTTCCGTTATTTTCCCATGCAAATACAGGAGTCTTCCAGGCAAAATAATTACCTATGACAATCTTGATCTTAGGATTGACTTCCAGACATCTTTTGATCAGATATGACATGGCATACAAATATGAATTTTTCCTTGCTGTATTGTTGTCATCATGCCAGCAGCCTTGCAGATATAATTCTGATGTATTGTTCGAATTATCAGCAAGTTCCATCAGCCATGAATACCCCGGAGCGCGTTCTGTAGCGTTACCTTCCGCATCTGTAAGCTTATGCCAGCTGCATTCATTTATGATAGTAGCTCTATCGTTGTATCCATGGTCAAAGACGATGGTGTTGCAACTTGCAATTGTTCCGTCTATATATGGTATTATGAGGTTTTCAAAAGAATGCTGCTTGTAAGAATTCAGCAACCAGTCAGGAACGTCGAGTCCCTCAGGGCCAAATTTAGCTTCAACTTCTTCAATTGTTGCAGACAATGAATATCCTCTCCATACCTGTGATTCATACTCAGTCCAATCAGATGCACCAGCCCATGAACTTGTACCATCCTCTTCAGGTGAATAGAAGCACACGAATGAAGATCCTCTTGCATTGTTGTAAAGCTTGAATCCAAGCTCGTCAGCTACCATTTTCGGATAATTATTATCTCCTTCTCCGGCAGGAATTGATGTTCCTACCCAAAGAACGCTCTCCATTGAATCAGTATGGATGCTTCCTTCATCATTTTCCCAATCATTCACTATTGTCGCGCTTACATCTTCAGCTGAATATCCGCTTATATTGACCTTCATCTTATAACGCTTTCCACCCACGAATCCTTTATCGTTTTTAAGGTTTATAGGACATTCGAATACCTTTGTTTCATTGTTGATGACAGCGTTTATTACGAGTGAAGGATTACTTGTCGGCTTATATGGATAGAATATTGCTTCAGCAGTATTGTCAGTAGTGTTGTTATACATTTCAATGTCACCGTATGTGCGGGTAACGGTTTCATCATAGTCCATTTCTATATAGCTGTAACCACCTGATATACAGGTGTTTTTCAATGTGATTGAATTGATGCTTGCTGAACTTCCGCTAAGTGCTTCTCCAAACTCATATGTTACGAAAAGTTTTACCAGAAGGTGGTTGAACTTAATCTTTATTGAATTGCCTTCAATGGTTATGTCTTCTTCTGAAACAGCTCCAAGCAGATCACTGAGCCTTATTTTTTCATCTGTTGTCTGATCCTGATAAACCTTTACTGTCATAGGACCATCTGCATTTACTGATTCCACTCCATATGGAACAGTCATTGCCTTTATGTTGACATTACTGTGATCAGTGCTTTCCCACCAAAGATCTACATTTGCCGGAGCATTATATATATTTCCGTTTTCTTCCTTGGTCATTTCAAGTAAAGCATAATCATATTCAACACCATCCTGGTCGATATCCATAATGAATTTCGATGGAAGTGCCACAGTACCTTCATATCCGGCCTTAGTCTGTCCTTCTACTTCAGTAGTCACGGTTATGTTTCCGCCATTATCCGGATTCATTTCATTGATTTTTTCACTACATCCAGCAATACAGAATACAGTGAAAATGCTTGATATCAAGTATTTAATATTCATAGATCATTTATTTTATATTACCAAAGAAAATTATCAAATGGATAGCGTCCGGCATGGATTTCCGCTACCATTTTGTAGAGGTCTCCCCTGAGTTTGTCTATGCCTATCTTTTCCCTTGCCGAGATGAATATGCATGGAGTGTTTTCCTTGGCTATCCAGCTGTTCTTGAACTCCTCGAGAGTATAGTTTATCTGTTTCTTAGGCTCAAGCGAGAACTCGTCATACTCTT
>JAFQGK010000072.1 GCA_017398335.1 Bacteroidales bacterium
TGGCAACAAAAGAAAACTCGAAGTCATTGTTGTAGGAACAGGTCTCGGTGGAGCGTCTGCAGCTGCTTCACTCGGAGAGCTCGGATACAACGTGAAGGTGTTCTGCATCAGCGACTCACCTCGCCGTGCTCACTCAATCGCAGCACAGGGTGGTATCAATGCAGCAAAGAACTACCAGAACGACAACGACTCGATCTACCGTCTCTTCTATGACACAATCAAGGGAGGAGACTATCGTGCACGCGAGGCAAACGTTTACCGTCTTGCCGAGGTCAGCAACAACATCATCGACCAGTGCGTTGCACAGGGTGTTCCTTTTGCAAGGGAATACGGCGGACTTCTCGCCAACCGCTCTTTCGGAGGTGCGCAGGTTAGCCGTACCTTCTATGCCCGCGGTCAAACCGGACAGCAGCTCCTTCTCGGTGCTTATGCTGCCCTGAACCGTCAGATCGCAGCCGGCACAGTAAAGAGCTACCCTCGCTACGAGATGCTCGATGTAGTCCTCATCAACGGTGAGGCAAAGGGTATCATCGCAAGAAACCTCGTGACAGGCAAGATCGAGAGATTCGGAGCTCACGCAGTGGTTATCGCAACAGGTGGTTACGGAAACGCTTACTTCCTCTCTACCAATGCAATGAACTCTAACGGTTCAGCAGCATGGCAGTGCTACAAGAAGGGCGCATTCTTCGCAAACCCTTGCTTCGCACAGATCCACCCTACATGTATCCCTGTACACGGAACACAGCAGTCTAAGCTTACCCTCATGTCAGAGTCACTCCGTAACGACGGACGTATCTGGGTACCAAAGAAACTTGAGGATGCAAAGGCACTTCAGGCAGGTACAAAGAGGGGAGTGGACATCCCTGAAGAGGATCGTGACTACTATCTCGAGCGTCGTTACCCTGCATTCGGTAACCTCGTACCTCGTGATGTGGCTTCACGTGCAGCAAAGGAGCGTTGCGACGCAGGTTATGGTGTGAACAACACAGGTCTTGCAGTATTCCTTGATTTCAAGACAGCTATCGAGCGTCTTGGTGAGGATGTCATCAGAGCAAGATATGGTAACCTCTTCCAGATGTACGAGAAGATCACTGATACAAATCCATACAAGGAGCCTATGATGATCTATCCTGCTATCCACTATACAATGGGTGGTATCTGGGTAGACTATAACCTCCAGACAACTGTTCCTGGTCTCTACGCTATCGGTGAGGCTAACTTCTCTGACCATGGTGGAAACCGTCTCGGTGCATCTGCCCTCATGCAGGGTCTTGCTGACGGTTATTTCATCCTTCCTTACACTATCGGCGACTACCTCGCAGGCAAGTTCAAGGATCCAAAGACTGACGTGAACGCACCAGAGTTCGCAGAGGCTGAAAAGGCTGTTACTGACAAGATTGCAAAGCTTTTCGCTGTCAAGGGAAAGAGGTCTGTAGATTCATATCACAAGGAACTTGGTCTCATCATGTGGGACAATGTAGGTATGGCTCGTAATGAGGCTGGTCTTAAGGTCGCTATCGAGAAGATCCAGGCTCTCAAGAAGGATTTCTGGAAGAATGTATATGTTGCTGGTGAGAACGGTGAGTTCAACCAGGAGCTCGAGAAGGCTCTCCGCCTTGTTGACTTCTTCGAAATCGGCGAGCTCATGGCACGTGACGCACTCAACAGAAACGAGTCTTGCGGAGGTCACTTCCGTGAGGAGATGCAGACTGAAGAGGGTGAGACAAAGCGTGACGACGAGAACTACATGTACGTTGCTGCATGGGAGTATAAGGGCGAAGGCGTTGAGCCAGAGCTTCATAAGGAGCCGCTCGTATACGAGAATATCAAGATTGCTACCAGAAACTATAAAGACTAATTGACATGGATTTGACATTGAAAGTATGGCGTCAGAAAAACGCCAAGGCAAAAGGACATTTTGAGACCTATCAGGTCAAGAATATTTCCTCTGACAGCTCATTCCTCGAGATGCTCGATATCCTCAATGAGCAGCTTATCGCTGAGGGTGCAGATCCGGTAGCTGTCGAGAAGGGATGCAAGAGCAGCGGTCCTGTATCATTCGATCACGACTGCCGCGAGGGTATCTGCGGTGCATGTTCACTCTACATCAACGGCCGTGCACACGGACCGGACGATGAGGTTACTACATGCCAGCTCCACATGCGTAAGTTCAAGGATGGAGATACTATCACTATCGAGCCTTGGAGAGCAAAGGGATTCCCTGTGATCAAGGACCTCGTTGTAGACCGTCAGGCTTATGACAAGATCCTCCAGGCAGGCGGATATGTATCAGTAGGTACAGGCGGAGTTCCGGACGGAAACGCTATTCCTATCCCTAACGAGAAGGCTGAGGAGTCTATGGACGGTGCAGCATGTATCGGTTGCGGTGCATGTGCAGCAACATGTAAGAACGGTTCAGCAATGCTCTTCGTTGCTGCCCGCGTAAGCTCACTCGCTCTCCTTCCACAGGGTAAGGTAGAGGGTGCAAAGCGTGCAAAGGCTATGGTTGCAAAGATGGACGAGCTCGGATTCGGTGCTTGTACCAACACCAAGGCTTGTGAGATGGAGTGCCCTAAGCACATCACAGTCACTCATATCGCACGTCTCAACCGTGAGTTCCTTTCAGCAAAGCTTCAGGACTAAAGATTACCGGTCAGGCCGGTAATGACGTAAATATAAAGGTGGTCATTCTTTTGAACGACCACCTTTATTATATATGTCATAATTATTTAATAATAAGTTTCTTAACCTATATCCTAAAATTACCAGAGGAAATTATCGAAAGGATAACGTCCGGCGTGGATTTCAGCTACCATCTTGTAGAGGTCTCCTCGGAGCTTGTCTATACCGATCTTGTCCTTTGCTGAGATGAATATGCATGGAGTGTTTTCCTTGGCTATCCAGCTGTTCTTGAACTCTTCAAGAGTGTAATTAACCTGCTTTTTAGGCTCGAGAGAGAACTCGTCATATTCCTCATATCTGTATGCGTCGATCTTGTTGAAAACGACGAAAATAGGCTTGTCTATGGCCTTTATATCCTTGAGAGTCTCTTCCACAACCCTGATATGATCCTCGAAATTAGGGTGTGATATATCCACTACATGCATGAGGATATCAGCCTCACGAACCTCATCGAGAGTGCTTTTGAATGCCTCCACCAGCTGGTGAGGGAGTTTCCTGATGAATCCTACAGTATCACTGAGAAGGAAAGGTACATTTTCAATGACTACCTTACGTACTGTAGTGTCAAGAGTGGCAAACAGCTTGTTTTCCGCAAAAACGTCGCTTTTAGCCAATAAATTCATCAAGGTACTCTTACCTACGTTCGTGTATCCGACAAGCGAAATACGGACCAGAGAACCGCGATTTCCGCGCTGCGAAGCCATCTGCTTGTCTACCTTTTTCAGCTGTTCCTTAAGTTTTGAAATCTTGTCCTGGATTATTCGGCGGTCGGTCTCGATCTGTGTCTCACCAGGACCTCTCATACCGATACCTCCCTTCTGTCTTTCAAGGTGAGTCCACATCCTTGTAAGTCGAGGAAGAAGATACTGATACTGAGCTAGTTCCACCTGCATCTTCGCATATGCGGTCTTTGCTCTCTGTGCAAAGATATCCAGGATAAGGTTTGTCCTGTCCAGAATTCGGATATTAAGCTCTCGCTCGATGTTTCTGAGCTGGGTAGGGGAGAGCTCATCATCGAAGATAACAACCTCTATTTCGTTCTCTTCTATGTATTCCTTGATTTCCTGAAGCTTTCCGCTCCTGATATATGTCCTTGAATCCGGACGGTCTACCTTCTGTATGAATTTCTTCACGCCAATGGCTCCTGCAGTCTCTGCAAGAAACTCAAGTTCGTCGAGGTATTCCATGATCTGGCGCTCATCGTCTCCCTGCTTGATGACGCCTACGAATACCGCTCTTTCATTGTGCTGTTCTTCTGTGATCTTTGCCATTTCTTTATAATAAGATCCTTCACTTCGTTCAGGATGACAATATAATATCAGAATATTATTTCAAAAAATCAGGCCGATCAAATCGTTTGGTCGGCCTGATAATGTATTTATAATCAAATGATTATCTCAACTGGAATATAACAGGGAAGGTATAGGTTACAGGAACCGCACGGTCTCTCTGCTTTCCTGGCTTCCACTTTGGAGACATTGATACAACGCGTACAGCCTCCTTGTCGAGTGAAGGGTCAACACCACGGAGAACCTTTACCTTTGTAACTGAACCGTCCTTCTCTACTGTAAACTGAAGAGTAACACGACCCTGAACACCATTCTCCTTTGCAATCTCAGGATAAACGAGTCTCTGGTTCACCCACTTTGAGAACTGGTTAGCGTCGCCGCCCTGGAATGAAGGCTTCTCCTCAACCAACTGGAACGGAATAGCTTCCTCTTCCACTACTTCCTCTTCTACCTCTACATAGTCCATGATCTCAACTCCGAGGCTTGCATCATCCTCAAGGTTCATGAACATGTCGTCGTCAAGCTCAATCTCGTCATCAACGATGTCGATCTGGTCAGAAAGAATAGGAATCTTTGGGGCTGCTGGTGGAGGTGGAGGAGTTTCCTGTGTAATAGGAATGATCTCTTCTTCAAGAACTACTTCAGTTGTGTCTTCGAGAGTCGCAACATTGGTCTCTTTTGAAGTCCACTCAAAAGCCATGTAGGTAATGAGCAAGGAAACAACGAGTCCGATTTCTACAAACAGGAGCTTCTTATTCTCCAAGTTTGCCTTTTCTGATTTTTTGATTTCCATATTGATTGTCAGTTTTTATATTCCATTTTGCCCGGTAAAGTTAGAAATTATATTTTTTATTTCAAACTTTTTGTACATTTTGTAGATTTGCAGAAAATTATTTGACATGATTTCATACTATTTCGAAGATACAGACTTCGTTTTTAAGGGAAAGACCATCACTAACCGTTGGCTTCGCCTTGTTGCGGAAAGTGAAATCCGTCGCATTGGTGACATATCTATCATATTCTGTTCCGATAATTATATATTGGATGTAAATCAGAAATATCTCCAGCACGATTACTTTACCGATATAATCACTTTCGATTATTGTGAAGGAGACAGATTGTCCGGCGATCTTTTCATCAGTGTTGATTCTGTCCGTGAAAATGCTGTTGAATATGGAACTGAATTCAAGGACGAACTCAACAGGGTAATAGTGCATGGTATTCTTCATCTGATCGGTTACGATGATCATTGTGAGGAAGACATTGCCGAGATGAGAAACAAGGAGAATTATTATCTTTCGTTGAGAGAACTTGTGTAGTATGCAGAAAATGTATGATGTCATAGTTGTCGGAGGAGGACATGCCGGCTGTGAGGCTGCCATGGCTGCTTCATGCATGGGTTCGTCTGTGCTTCTCATATCAATGGATATGAACAAATTTGCTCAGATGTCATGTAATCCGGCAATAGGAGGAATAGCTAAAGGTCAGATAGTCAGAGAGATAGATGCTCTTGGAGGATATACAGGAATCATTACTGATGCATCAACATTGCAGTTCAGGATGCTGAACAGGTCCAAGGGACCGGCCATGTGGAGTCCTAGGGCGCAGTGTGATAAAATCCAGTTTTCTCTGTACTGGCGAAAAATACTCGAAAGTGCCTGTAAATTAGACCTTTACCAAGATTCTGTGATTGGTTTTCTTTTCGATGGTTCAAAAATTTCGGGTGTACGTACGACTACCGGAGCAATTTTCAATTCTCAGACGGTTATTCTGACAGCCGGAACCTTCCTTGACGGAAGAATGTTCATAGGCAGGACTATGTTTGAAGGCGGACGAATAGGAGAGCTTCCTTCCCATGGATTGACTCAGCAGCTTGTCGACATGGGAGTGCAGACTGCAAGAATGAAGACAGGTACTCCTCCTCGAATCGATATTTCTTCCGTTGATACTTCAAAGCTCCTTCATCAGTATGGTGATGATGCTCCGGAAAAATTCTCATATCTTCCGTTCCTCTCGACTGCACAGAACGGAACACCGCAGATGCCTTGCTTCGTGGTTCATACCAATCAGGAAGTTCATGACATATTGAGAAGCGGATTCGGTGACTCTCCTCTTTTCTCTGGTAT
>JAFQGK010000073.1 GCA_017398335.1 Bacteroidales bacterium
TGGCAAGTCTTCAGCCCGTTAACATGTTTTCCCCACCGCGAAACGTACATGGCACCCCTGACATCCGTTTCGTGACCATGAAATCGTCCTTCAGCCAGCTTTTCCCTCTGCGAAACTGACGTGGAGTGTCCTACATCGGTTTCATGGCAAGTCTTCAGCCCTTTAACATGTTTTTCCCACCGCGAAACGGACATGGCACTCCTGACATCCGTTTCATGACCATGAAATCGTTCTTCAGCCTGCTTTTCCCTCTGCGAAACTGACGTGGAGTGTCCTACATCGGTTTCATGGCAAGTCTTCAGCCCTTTAACATGTTTTCCCCACCGCGAAACGTACATGGCACCCATGACATCCGTTTCATGGCAATACATTAAAGGTCATCCGTAAAATCGACTAAATTACGGATGGACTTGCTGATTTATATAACTTGTCCGTAATATGGCCATTATTACGGATGGGTGATATGTTTAGAGAGTTCCTGTCCGTAAAAACCCTTTGTTTACGGATGAGGGACTCTTGCTGGGTACCGGGTACAAAAAAACTGACCATCGTTTCCGATGGTCAGTCTGGTGACTCCGACAGGATTCAAACCTGTAACCTTCTGATCCGTAGTCAGATGCTCTATTCAGTTGAGCTACGGAGCCGTTGTATGTCTTAGTCGTTCTTTATAGCAACCTTCTTCTCCTTGATACGTGCCTTCTTACCTGAAAGCTCTCTGAGATAGAAGATACGTGCTCTACGAACCTTACCTACCTTGTTGAGTTCGATTGACTCGATGAATGGTGACTCCATTGGGAAGATTCTCTCAACACCTACACCACTTGCAACCTTGCGGACTGTGAAAGTTCTTGTTGCTGCAGAAGCTCCGCGGAGCTGGATAACTGTTCCTCTGAACTTCTGAAGTCTTTCCTTGTCACCCTCCTTGATTCTGTATGTCACGGTGATTGTGTCACCGGCCTTGAATTTTGGGTAGCTTGCAACCTGCTCGTTAGCAAATGCCTGCTCTACTACTTTAATAAGATCCATTTCTGTATTAAATTTAAATTTAGTGGCAACATTGCGCTATTTTTCACCCTTCGCAAGAGGTTGCTTTTGTTTTGGGATTGCAAAGGTAGGAATAAAATTTAAACCTGCAAACTTTTTTAGACTTTTTTTGAAAAAAGATTCTTTTCTGCTCCTAAATCAGTCGAAAAGATCCTTCAATTTGTCGAAAAAGCTCTTGTCTTCCTTTGTCGGATTAGGCTTGAAGGCATCCTTTCCGCGAAGTGACTCGATGATGGCCTTCTCCTCCTTGTCGAGCTTCTTTGGAATCCATACGGCGAATTTCACATACATGTCGCCGGTTCCGCCATATCCGTTTACGGTAGGGAGACCCTTGTTACGGAGTCTTACGACTGTTCCGGACTGTGTGCCCGCATCGACCTTGATCTTGTATGGACCATCGAGACATGGCACTTCGACTTCTGCTCCGAGGATCGCATCCGGCATCGAAATCACCTTTGTATAATAAAGGTTGTTGCCCTCGCGCTTGAGGTTAGGATGTTCCTGCTCCTCGATAACGACGAGAAGGTCTCCGTTGATTCCGTTGTTCTTTGCTGCATGGCCCTGTCCCTGGATGGTGAGCTGCATTCCGGCTTCGACTCCTGCAGGAATCTTTACCTTGATTGTCTCGCGCTTGCGTACAAGTCCGCTTCCGCCGCAGCTGCGGCATGGGTTGGTGATTACCTTTCCTTCACCTCCGCACTGCTGGCATGTAGAGTATGTCACGGTCTGGCCGAAGATAGAGTTTGCGACTCTCTGTACCTGACCTGTGCCGTTGCAGGCAGAGCAGGTCTTGATGTCAGAGCTGTTCTTTGCTCCCTTTCCGCCGCATTCAGGGCATGGGACACTCTTCTCGATGCTGATCTCTTTCTCGACTCCTTTTGCGATTTCCTCGAGAGTCAGCTTCACGCGTACGCGTATGTCGCGACCTCTATATACCCTCTGCTGCTGTCTTCCGCCTCCGAAGCCACCTCCGAAACCGCCGCCAAATCCGCTGAATCCACCTCCGAACGCTCCTCCGAACAGGTCGTTTAGGATGTCGTTAAGGTTTCCGAATCCGCCGCTGAAGTCAGGTGCCGCTCCGTCTACGCCCGCATGTCCGAACTGGTCATATCTGGCCTTCTTGTCAGCATCGCTCAGGATGGAGTATGCCTCTGCAGCCTCCTTGAACTTCTCCTCGGCTTCCTTGTCGCCCGGATTCTTGTCAGGGTGGTACTTGACAGCAAGCTTCCTGTAAGCTTTCTTTATTTCATCGGCTGATGCGCTCTTGTCGACGCCCAGCACCTCATAATAATCTCTTTTTGCCATATCAGATTCCCACTACCACTTTTGCGAAGCGGATTACTTTTCCATTGAGTGTATATCCGGTCTGAACCACATCGAAGACCTTGCCCTTCTGCTCCTCTTCCTGAACCGGGAACTGCGCCACAGCTTCATGAAGGTCGGTGTCGAATGGCTGGTCCTTTGCCTCGATGACAGCGAGTCCCTTGCTCTTGAGGTAGCCCATCAACTTGCTGTAGATCAGCTCGGTACCTTCTTTTGCTGCATCGCTGTCGTCCGACTCCTTGAGCACCTGGAGGGCTCTTTCGCAGTCGTCGAGAACCGGAAGCATTCCCTTGATCGTATCGGTCGAGGCCATGCTTACGAGCTCGAGCTTTTCCTGCGATGTGCGTCTGCGGTAGTTGTCGAACTCGGCCATGAGCCTGATGTAATCGTCCTTATCCTTTGCAGCCTTCTCTTCCAGACCGGCAACCTTCTTCTCAAGCTCCTCGATCTTAGCCTTTTCCTTGCTGCAGCCCCTCTTCAGGAATCCCTTCTTCTCCTCTTTCTTATCTTCCTCCTGTACCGGAGCCTCGTTATCTGGCGTGTTTTCCTCTGTCACCGGAGTCTCTTTCAGATCCTCCTCCTGTACATTCATTTCCACGTCCGTCTTTACGTTTTCTGACATATTCCTTAATCTCCTTAAATGTTATCTTTCCAAATAAAAGTGCCAGCAAAAGCACTATTGCGGTGGTTATAAGCATCTTATCGTTTGTGTTGAAATCTATGTTTCATCAATCGACCGGCAAAGATACAAATAATCTGCCATCCGGGAAAAACTGACAATATGTCAGCCTTATTCATTGTCATGACAAAAAAGATGACCGAATATCACATCCGGTCATCTTCAATAACAATATGACGTTTATGAAGCTTTCGCCTCATTATTTCACAGGTGTGAGCATGAATACGAATTTATAATCCCCATATTTCAACCTGTATTCTTCGCGTGGAAGCGCCCCCCAGCTGTTAACACATCCAAGTCCCATCTGTGCCTTGTCAATAAGAAGGTTTGTAAGATCATCTTCCGATATTTCTGGAGAGTGCCTGTTGATCTTTTTCTTTCCTTCGTCAAGTGATTCGATGGTATAGTGAAGTGCTGAAGCTGAGAATGGCTCCTCTGATGTCACTCTGAGTCCCTTGCCGGCTGCATTTGTAATGTTCCACCATCTGATGTCACTCTTGGTTCCATTTTCCTGAGGACGGATGTATGGGTAGAACTGTTCGTCAACACTTTGGGTGTAAAGTCCGATGAATGTAGTGGACTTCCTGTCTGCATAATTCTCGATCGGACCTCTTCCATAGTATTGTATCTTATTGAAAGACTTAGGCATTACTACCTGCATTCCGAATCTGAACATATCAGATACTTCTCTGCCTTCTTCAGCCTTCATCGTCTGAGTTACCTTGATGGCTCCGACATTGTTGATTTCATATTCAAGCTTGAGCTTGCCGATTTCCTGGATCTCGTAATCGCATGATACCATTGCAATACCGTTCTCTACTTTTTCGCTCATGTCCTGAAGACGGATGACTGGAGACTTCCATACAGAGTATCTCAGCTGCAAGTTCGCTCCGAAATCATTGTCAGTAGGAGCACGCCAGAAATTAGGTGTGACAGATGTATTCTCCTTGAGCATCTCTGTACCATCGACATAGTAGCGTTCAAGATAACCGGTTCTCTTGTTGAATTCGATTGTGAAATCCTGTCCGCTGACAATCACATAGTTCATGTCATTGTCACTGATTACCGGATCCTGCGGTGATACATGGCGTCCTTTGACGTTTACAAGCTCCATCGATGCAGGCTTAGCTTCTTTAAGGATTATCTGCTGGCGTGACGCTACATGCCCGGCTGGAAGCAGACCTTCAGCATTCTTAAGAACGTACTCGACATTCAGGAGAGATTCCCCACACTCACATACCTGACCATAATCGATCAAGACTTCAGCTGTCGCTCCAGGAGCTACGTCCAGATTGTCAATGATGCCAGATCTGATTGCTTTTCCATCAAGAAGCATTGTCCACTCAAGCCTATAGGCAGAAAGGTCTCTAAAAAAGTTTTCATTTCTTACCCTAAGGCTCTTGCCGTTCAGCTCTGTCCAAATGTTCTGATACCAATATCCGACTTCGTACATATGTGGATTAGGTTTTCTGTCCGGACTTATGAGACCGTTGTCGCAGAAGTTCATGTCTCCGGCATCATAACGGTTGAAATCATTGCCATATGCATAGATCATGACACCGTCCTTGCCTTTCCATCTTACAGATTGGTCTACGAAATCCCAAATGAATCCACCCTGGAATTTCGGATATTTACGGATCATGTCCCAGTATTCCTTGAATCCACCTTGAGAGTTACCCATTGCATGAGCATATTCACACTGGATAAGCGGCTTCTCTATATCCTCATTCAGAGCATATCTTTCCGAGAAAGCATAGTTGAGGTACATAGGACAATAGATGTCTGTCTTGCCGTTGATTCTTGCCTGCTCATACTGCACCGGACGTGAAGGATCTTCAGCCTTGATCCAGTCATATGCCTTTTCAAACGAAGGACCGTATCCTGCTTCATTACCGAGCGACCAGATGATTACAGAAGGATGATTGTAGTTTCTCTGTACATTCCTGATATTCCTCTCCATATGTGCGAGTTCGTATGCCGGGTCCTTAGCCAAGGTCTTATCACCATAGCCCATGCCATGAGATTCAATATTTGCTTCCGCTACCATATAGAGTCCATATCTGTCGCAAAGGTCATAGAAGAACTTGTCGTCAGGGTAGTGGCAAGTGCGGACAGCGTTCACATTGAACTGCTTCATGATCATGACATCCTGGATCATCCTTTCACGTGAAAGTACATAGCCACCATCAGGGTCAATCTCATGTCTGTTGACTCCCTTGATAAGGACCTGCTTGCCGTTTACAAGCAGCTGTGCATTGCGTATCTCGACCTTTCTGAATCCTGTGTTGACCTTAATGGTCTCTCCATTATATCTGGCTGTAACCGAATATAAATAAGGAGTTTCCGCAGTCCATTTCAATGGATTTTCAAAGTTGAGTACGGTCTCAAGAGAACCTTTACCAGAAAGAACAGTTTCAGCTACGATGTTTCCAGACGGATCTGCAACTTCGATTTCAACATTACC